>NZ_JBFRFV010000003.1:0-342548 GCF_052115005.1 Massilia sp. 2TAF26 | reverse complement strand
CTCTACCTGGTCGACTTCAGCAACAAGGGCGGCCTGGTGACGCCGCTGATCCTCGAGATCACGCTCGCCAGCGGCAAGAAGTACGTCGAGCGCGTGCCGGCCGAAGTGTGGCGCTACAACCCGAAGAAGATCACGAAGCTGATCATCACCGACGAGCCGATGACCAGCCTGGTGCAGGACCCGTACTGGGAAACCGCGGACACCGACCTGAGCGACAACGCCTGGCCGCGCAAGGTGACGCCGTCGCGCCTGGAGCTGTTCAAGTCGCAGCGTGGCGGTGACGACATGATGAAAGACTATAACGAGAAACTGAGCGAAAAGCTGAAAACCAAGGAAAAAGCGGACGACAAGGACGCTCAACCGATCGCGAAATAAATGAACATGACCATGAAACGCCTGCCCGCCAGCCTCGCCGCCTTTTCGCTGATCGCCGCCATCACCGGCTCGGCCTTCGCCCAGCAATTCGACGACAAATTCCGCCAGCTCGACGAGCTGCTGCCCACGCCCACCGACACCCGCACCGCCTCGGGTGCACCGGGCCACGCCTACTGGCAGCAGCGCGCCGACTACAAGATCCGCGCCCAACTGGACGAAGCGAATCGCGCCGTGAGCGGCAGCGAGACCGTTACCTACCACAACAACTCGCCGGACACGCTGAACTACCTGTGGGTGCAGCTGGACCAGAACATGTTCCGCGCCGACTCGGACAACCGCAATATCTCGAGCTACCCCTCGCGCGAGGCATGGCGCACGGCCGGCGCCGGCGGCCCGGGTGGAGCTCAACCTGGCCTGCAGTACGAGGCGGCCCGCTTCCTGGTCGAGAGCCGCAAGTTCGACGGCGGCTTCAAGATCGCCAGCGTCACCGGC
The DNA here is from genome assembly GCF_052115005.1 of Massilia sp. 2TAF26. Taxonomy (NCBI): domain Bacteria; kingdom Pseudomonadati; phylum Pseudomonadota; class Betaproteobacteria; order Burkholderiales; family Oxalobacteraceae; genus Massilia; species Massilia sp. 2TAF26. Next base: position 341,681 of record NZ_JBFRFV010000003.1, on the reverse strand, counting down.
ACTGATGGCAAGCCGCTGCGCTACGTGATCAACAAGACCATGATGCGCATCGACCTCGACCAGCCGCTGAAGCCGGGCTCGCGCCTCTCCTTCAATATGGCGTGGTCCTTCAATGTGCCGGAGACGAACGTGCTGGGCCGCCGCATGGGCTTCGAACGATTCGATAAACAAGATAAAAACGACCTGTTCGAGATCGCCCAGTTCTATCCGCGCATGGCCGCCTACTACGACGCCCACGGCTGGCAGAACAAGCAGTACCTGGGCGACGGCGAGTTCACGCTGGAATTCGGCGACTACGACGTCGAGATCACGGTGCCGTCCGACCACATCGTCGCCGCCACCGGCGAGCTGCAGAACGAAGGCGAAGTCCTGACCAGCGCCCAGCGCGAGCGCCTGAAGCAGGCGCGCAGCGCCACCCAGCCGGTGATCATCGCCAGCCAGGCCGATGCGGAAGCCCGCGAGAAGGGCCGCGCCACCACCACCAAGACCTGGCGCTTCAAGGCGAAGAACGTACGCGACTTCGCCTGGGCCACCAGCCGCAAGTTCATCTGGGACGCGCAGGGCTTCAGGAAGGGCGGTACCGACGTGCTGGCCATGTCCTTCTATCCGAAGGAAGGCAAYCCGCTGTGGGARAAGTAYTCGACCCAGGCCATCATCCACACCATCGACCAGTACAACAAGTATTCCTTCGACTACCCTTACCCGGTGGCGATTTCCGTGAACGGCCCGGTGGGCGGCATGGAATACCCGATGATCTCGTTTAACGGCGGCCGCCCGACCAAGGACAAGAAGACCGGCGAGCTGACCTACTCGCGCAGCACCAAGTATGGCCTGATCAGCGTGATCATCCACGAGGTCGGCCACAATTACTTCCCGATGATCGTCAACTCGGACGAGCGCCAGTGGACCTGGATGGACGAAGGCATCAACTCCTTCATGCAGTTCCTCGCCGAGACCGCGTGGGAAGACAATTACCCGGCCCGCCGCGGCGAAGCGCGCAACATCGTCGACTACATGAAGAGCCGCAACCAGCAGCCGATCATGACCAACTCGGAATCGATCACGAACCGCGGCAGCAATGCTTACGCCAAGCCGGCCACCGCGCTGAACGTGCTGCGCGAGACGGTGCTGGGCCGCGAACTGTTCGACTTCGCCTTCCGCACCTATGCCGAGCGCTGGAAGTTCAAGCGCCCCACTCCGGCCGACTTCTTCCGCACCATGGAAGACGCTTCCGGCACGGACCTCGACTGGTTCTGGCGCGGCTGGTTCTACACCACCGACGCGGTGGATGTGAGCGTGGACGGCATCAGCGAGTACACGATCGGGACCAAGGATCCGGAAGTCGAGAAGAAGTGGAAGAAATCCCTGAAGGACCAGGAACCGGTGTCGATCACCGACCAGCGCAACAGGGGCAGCCTGCCGCGCCGCGTCGACGCGCATCCGGAACTGAAGGATTTCTACAACGAGCACGACGGCTTCACGGTCACCAACAAGGACCGCAACAAGTACAATGAAACCATGGAGGGGCTGGAGGATTGGGAAAAGGCGCTGCTGAAGGAAGGCAAGCACCTCTACCTGGTCGACTTCAGCAACAAGGGTGGCCTGGTGACCCCGCTGATCCTCGAGATCACCCTGGCCAGCGGCAAGAAGTACGTCGAGCGCGTGCCGGCCGAGGTGTGGCGCTACAACCCGAAGAAGATCACGAAACTGATCATCACGGACGAGCCGATGACCAGCCTGGTGCAGGACCCCTATCTGGAAACCGCCGACATCGACACCAGCGACAACGCCTGGCCGCGCAAGGTGACGCCGTCGCGCCTGGAACTGTTCAAGAGCCAGCGCCCGCAGGACGACATGATGAAAGACTATAGCGAGAAACTGAAAACGAAAGACGCCAAGAAGGACAGCAAGGAAGCCGTGAAGGATGCCGAGCAGTCCATCGAAGCGGGCAGGAAGGTGCAATGAGCTTTCACCGTTATCGTGGCTTTATCGCCCGGTGTGCAGCGGCCGCCGTCCTGGCGGGCGCCTGCGCGCTGGCGCCGGCGCACAACTTCCACGCCGGGATCACCGACATCAGCTACAACGAGCGTACCGGCAGCCTTGAAGTCGTGCACACCTATATGGCGCACGACGTCGAGGCCCTGCTGACCAATCTGTACCAGCGCCAGTTCGACCTGTCCGACCCGGACGACCAGGCCGTGTTCCGCAAGTATGTCGAAAAGCAGTTCTGGCTGGCGGACAAGGACAAGCGCCGCCTGCCGCTGAACTGGGTCGGCATGACGGCCGACGCCCAGAGCGTCGTCGTGTTCCAGGAAGTGCAGCAGACGCCGGCCTCGAAGGTCGAGTTCCTCCACGACGAAGTGATGATCGACTTCCTGCCCGACCAGCTGAATACCGTCAACCTGACGGTGGCCGGCAGCATCCGCACCTTCGGCTTCAGCAGCAATCACCCCGAGTTTTCAGTACATTAAGTTCCAGTTCAATGCGTCTTCGAGTCCTGCCTTGCGCGCTGGCCGCGCTGTTTTCCCCATTGTTGGTTCACCCCGCTGCACATGCCGACGATTTCGTGATCCAGCGCGTACTGGTCGAAGGGTCACGCGCGAGCCAACTCGGCCTGCTTGACTCCGCGAATGCCGGCAGCGTCAGCCAGAAAGAGCTGGAGATGCGCACCATCTACCGTCCCGGCGAACTGCTGGAAGCGGCGCCCGGCCTGATCGTCAGCCAGCACAGCGGCGAAGGCAAGGCCAACCAGTTTTACCTGCGCGGCTTCAACCTCGACCACGGCACCGACCTCGCCACTTACGTGGACGAGATGCCGGTCAACCAGCGCTCGCACGCCCACGGCCAGGGCTGGACCGACCTGAACTTCCTGATCCCGGAACTGACCGCCCGTCTCGACTACCGCAAGGGACCGTACTCGGCGCGCGAAGGCGACTTCGCCTCGGCCGGCAGCGCCTCGGTCACCTATGCGAACCGCCTGGTGCGCGATGTGGCCACGCTGAGCGTCGGCCAGAACGGCTATGCGCGCACCGCGCTGGCGGCGTCCAGCGATGCGGCCGGCGGCGCCCTCACCTATGCGCTGGAACTGCTGCACAACGATGGTCCCTTCACCCATCCGGACGATTACCAGAAGGTGAACGGCGTGCTGCGCTACAGCCGCGGCTATGCGAACAATGGCTGGAGCGTCACCGCGATGGCCTATCGCGGCCGCTGGAATTCCACCGACCAGATCCCCGAACGCGCGGTGGACGACGGCCGCATCGGCCGCTTCGACCTGGTCGACGATACCGACGGCGGCGAGGCGCGCCGCTACAGCCTGTCCGGCGTGTGGCGCCAGACCTCGGCCGACTCGATGTCGAAGGTGAGCGCCTACCTGATCCGCAACCAGCTCGACCTGTGGTCGAACTTCACCTACTACATGGAAGACCCGCTGCATGGCGACCAGTTCGCCCAGCCGGACCGCCGCGTGACCGGCGGCTTCAACGCCCTGCACACCTGGCATGCGCACCGCACCGACACGGTCACCTCGGACCTGAGCGTCGGCCTGCAGGCCCAGAGCGACAATATCTTCAACGGCTTGCAGCACACCCAGGGGCGCCAGACCTTGGAGACCACGCGCCAGGACCACATCGTCGAGACCAGCCGCGCCGCCTGGATCGAGAGCGCCACGCGCTGGGGCGAGTTCTTCCGCGCCATCGTCGGCCTGCGCGCCGATCACTACCGCTTCCGCGTGAAGAGCGATTTGGCCGCCAACTCCGGCAGCGCCGGCGACACCCTGGTCAGTCCGTCGATGAACCTGGTGTTCGGCCCGTGGAAGAGCAGCGAGCTGTATCTGAACTATGGCCAGGGCTTCCACAGCAACGATGCGCGCGGCACGGTCGCCACCATCGATCCGAAGACATTGGCGGCGCTCGGCCAGTCGCCGGGCCTGGTGCGCTCGCGCGGCATGGAGATCGGCCTGCGCCTTGATGCGATTCCGAAGATGCAGACCGCGCTGTCGCTGTACCGCCTGGATTTCGATTCGGAGCTGAGCTATGTCGGCGACGAAGGCACCACCGAGGCCGGCTCACCCAGCCGCCGCTACGGCATCGAATTCTCGAACTACTACAAGCCGGTGAAGTGGCTGTCGATCGACTTCGACGCCGCCTTCGCGCGGGCCCGCACGCGCGACGTGGAGCCGGGCGAGGACCGCATTCCGGGCGCGGTCGAAGGCGTGGGCCAGCTGGCCATCACCGCCAGCCAGCTCGGCAAGAACGGCGCCTGGGAAGGCGCGCTGCGCCTGCGCTACTTCGGCCCGCGTCCCCTCATCGAGGACAACAGCGTGCGCTCGCATGCCAGCACCACGCTGAACGGCCGCATCGGCTATCGCATCGCCAGGGACCTGCGGCTGGAGCTGGAAGGCTTCAACCTGGCCAACAAGAAGGTCTCGGCGATCGACTACTACTATGCGTCGCAGCTGCGCGGCGAGAGCGAGCCGCGCGAGGACATCCACTTCCATCCGCTCGAATCGCGCTCCTTCCGCCTTACCCTCATCAAGAATTGGTAGGCAAAAAGTGCTACGCTAGCGGGATGACTACACCGCAACCACCCTATACCGACCCGTCGCGCATCGCCGATGCGCTGCGCACGGACGGCTATGCGCTGCTGCGTCCGCAAGACGTGGCAAGCCTGGCCGGCTGCTCCCTCGACGAACTGCAGGCCCTCGCGCCGAGCTGGGACCGGCTGGAACTCGACAACTACCTGAAGGACGGCGGCCGCTACCGGCGCCGGCGCCACTCCTGCTTCGTCGACGACGGCGGCGCGCTCACGCAGAGTCCCCACCGCGCCCACTGGCAGCCGGTCGAATACAACGCCCTGCACGGCGGCATGCACCGCCTGTTCGTACCGATCGAACCCGGCACCGCCGAGCAGCCGGCCTGGAACAAGCTGCTGCGCTCACTCGGCGCGGTGTGCTCGACGGTGAAGGGCGAGCAGACCTGGTATGTCGAGGCGCACCAGTTCCGCATCGACACCGCCGACGGCATCGGCCGCCCGACGCCGGAAGGCGCCCACCGCGATGGCGTCGACTTCGTGGCCGTGATCCTGATCGGCCGCGAAAACATCAAGGGCGGCGAGACCCGCGTGTTCGAAGCCGAGGGCCCGAAAGGCCAGCGCTTCACCATGCTGGAACCCTGGACCATGCTGCTGCTCGACGACGCAGCCGTGATCCACGAATCGACGCCGATCCAGCCGCTGGGGGAGCATGGACATCGGGATACCCTGGTGCTGACCTGGCGGGCCGGGGCGTTCCAGGGCGATGATGTGGAGACCACGGGAGCGTAAGCCACCACGAAACGCAAGACCGTCGTTCCCGCGCAGGCGGGAACCCAAGTTCTGTCCGCGCTGACGATACGCATGCAAACTTGGATCCCCGCCTTCGCGGGGACGACGGTTTGAATCGCGGGGACGTCGTCTTTAAAGCTACGGGCAAAAAAAACCCGCTACCTTGCGGAGCGGGCGGAATCCAGATTCCGGAGAAAACTGGAGGAGACGGTTCAACTATAGCGCCATTTATTGTGCACCGCAATACGGTAAAACTACGATAGCGCGTTGACCTCGTCCTCCAGTGGGACCGCTCCTACAATCAGGCCTTGAGCACGCGGAAGGACGCCGCTTTTTGCGGCATTGCGGGAAAGACCTGGCTCAGCTGCTTATCGCTCAAAAGTAAATGCTGTTCGGCGATTTGCGCCAGGACCGAACGGAAATCGGTCGTCACCGGCAAATCGCGGCCTTCGTTCAGCGCAGCCTCTTCCAGGCCCTGCCAGTCGCCGTAGACCCGGCCGCCGCTGACCTTCCCTCCCATTACCCACATCACGTTCCCGTGGCCATGGTCGGTGCCGCCGGTGCCGTTCTCGCGCGCGGTGCGGCCGAACTCCGACATCACGACCACCACGGTATCGTCGAACAGGCTGCCCAGGCGTTCGGCCAGCACCGCCAGGCCCTGGCCCAGCGGCGCCAGGCGGTTCGCCAGCTGGCCGGTGCCGGCGCCCTGCGCCACGTGGGTATCCCAGCCGCCCAGCGCGACGAAGGCCATCTGGATCTTCGGATCGTTGCGCATCAGCGTCGCCAGGCGCGCGGCATCGTCGGGGAAGCCGTTCGGCAGCGGCGCGCCGCGATCGGCCGCCTGCATCTGCGGCGTCTCGGCGGCGGCCATCATCACTTCGCGGTGGGCCTTGCGGCCATCCTCGTAGGCGCGGCCGAAGCGCGGGTGGCCGGCGTAGAGCTGGTCGAAGGCGGCGCCGATGGCCGGGCGGTCGAGGATGTCGGCACGGGTAGCCGAGGCCACGTTCGGCAGGTTGACGGCCGCGGCCTGGCCGGCCAGGATGCGCGGCATGACGGGGCCGATGCCCAGCAGGCGGCTCGGCGTGGCGGTCCCCGGCAGGGCCGTGACCAGGCGGTTCATCCAGCCATCCGGCGTGCTCTTGCGGCCGGGCGTGGCCGATTCCATGTAGTCCTGGGCGTCGAAGTGCGAGCGGGTGGCGTCGGGCGAGCCGCTGGCATGCACGAAGGCCAGCTTCTTCTGCTGCCACAGCGGCTGCAGGCTGGCCAGCGCCGGATGCAGGCCGAAGTAGCCGTCCAGGTCGAGCGCACCATTCTCCATACCGGGGCTGGCCAGGCCGATGCCGGGACGCAGGCGCAGGTAGTTCTCGTCGCCCACCGGCGCCACCACGTTCAGGCCGTCCACCGCCCCACGCAGCATCACCACCACCAGCTTCCTGCGGGTCGGGCTGTCGGCGGTGCCGCTGCCTGTGACCGCCCAGGCGTGGCGGCCCAGCGGCAGCATGATGCCGGCGCCCAGCGCCAGCGTGTTCAGGAAATCCCTGCGTTGCATGGTCGTTCTCCAGGTATCGAGGTTAGTGCTGCATGAAGTCGGGACTGCCCAGCAGCATGGCCGCGCGCAGATTGTCCGGGCTACGCGCGATGGTGTCGGCGGTGCGCGGCGACAGCGAACCCGCCAGCGTGGCCCGCAGACTGGCCGCATCCAGCGGCACCGGCGGTGCGGGCGGCGTCGGCGGGGGCGGCGCGAACATCGCCGGGGAGGCGTCGCTGCCGGCCAGGTTCTGCATCGGCGGGGCCGGCGGCGGCGGCGCCAGCAGYGGCCTGGTCGCCAGCGGCAGCCGGCCCTGGGCCAGCGCGGTGGCGAAGGCGATGCGGCGCGTCAGGGCGTCCGGGTTCAGCCAGGCCTCCTGGGTATTCTTGTAGCCGTCCGGGGTCTGGCAGCCGTACAGCGGCATGCCGAGCTGGTTCATGGTGTTCACCAGCGGACCGACGTTGACCAGCGGCGCACTGCCGGCGCGCGCGGCCGAGACCACGAACTGGTAGGGCGTCTTGAACTTGGCGCCGGCGGCCTCGCTGTCCATGAACTCGCTGCTGGAGAACAGGGTCTTCAGCACGGCGCGAATATCGCCCTGGCTGGCCAGCCAGGTCCGGCTCATGCGCTCGACCAGGGCCGGCGGCGGCGTATCGCTGACGAAGTACTGGGCCAGCTGGAAGCTGATGTGGCGCGCGGTGGCCGGGTGCATGGCCAGCACGTCGAGCGCGTATTCGCCTTCGTCCTGGCCAGTAGGCAGAATCTCGTGCCCGAGCCAGGTCTTGGCGCCCTTGTCGTGGCGGCCGGCGTCGAAGCGGAAGGTTTCACCCATGCGCACCAGGCGGCGCTGGTCGAAGGTCCAGCCGGTCAGCATGCGCGCCAGCTCGGTCACGTCGCGCTGGGTATAGCCGGCGTCCACGCCCAGCGTGTGCAGCTCCATCAGTTCGCGCGCATAGTTCTCGTTCAGGCCTTGCGCTCTGCCTTTCGCATTCGGCCGCGGCGTCGAGGAGACCACGTTATCGAGGTAGAACAGCATTGCCGGGTGCTTGGCGGTGGCGCCCAGCAGGGCGCGGAAGGAACCCAGTGCGTAGGGACGGATAGCGTCGCGCTCATAGCTGGCCACCAGGGCGCGGTCGATGCCCTTGCCGGCGAAGACGTTGAAATGGTTGAACCAGAAGTCGACCATCACCTCCTCGAGCTGGCGCGGACTCTCGACCGCGCGCAGCAGGCGCGCCTCGGCTTCCTCGCGGGTGGCGCGTCCCTGCTCGATGCGGCGGCGCTGCTTGGCGCCTTCTTCCTCGTTGCGCACTTCCTTGCGCAGCTCGATGTAGTCGCCCAGGGCCGTGCCGGCGCTGCGCTTGACGGTCTCCAGCGCATCCAGGCGCGCCGACAATTCCGGCGGCATCGGGATGCTCTCGGGGTGCAGCTGCTCATCGATGTACTGCTGCGCACCCATGCGCTGGACGCGCTCGATGTCGCCCGGACGCGGACCGAAGGCCAGGCGGTTCAGCACATGCACCGCCTGCTGGTCGGGCGCGAGCGGCGCCGCGTGGAGCGCCGGTGTGAAAAGCAGGCTTGCTGCGAGGATGGCGAGCAAAGGACGGCTGGTCATGGTGAACGCTCCGGAGGTTTATCGAACAATCATCTCTACCAGGAAGTGTAGATAGGACTGCCTCTTTGCAAAAGTAAGGATTTGTAACCGCAGTCGCCGTACATACACGAGGCGCCGCGCCGCCTTCCTTTTGCTACACTGTCGTGACCATGACCAGACTCCGCCCCCTCCTCGTTCTCCTTCCGGTGGTCGTGCTGGCCGGCCTGGCCGGCGTCCTCGCCACCGGCCGCGCCGCCGACGACAAGAAGGCGGCGGCACCCCGTCCGGCGCTGACCGTCACCACGGCGCGCCCCGCCAGCGCACGCCTGCCGCTGCGCCTCGCCGCCAACGGCAACGTCGCCGCCTGGCAGGAAGCCGTGATCGGCAGCGAGTCGAACGGCCTGCGCCTGCGCGAGGTGCGCGTCAACGTCGGCGACGTCGTCAGGAAGGGCCAGGTGCTGGCCGTGTTCGACGCCGACGTCGTCAACGCCGACCTGGCCCAGGCCAGGGCCGCCCTGCAGGAAACCGAAGCAAATGCCGCCGCCGCTCAGGCGGACGCCGAGCGCGCGCGCGCCCTGCAAAGCTCGGGCGCGATGAGCGCGCAGCAGGTCACCCAGTACATCACCGCCGAGCGCACCGCCAACGCACGGGTGGCAGCCGCGCGCGCCACCCTGTCGCAACAGCAGCTGCGCCTGAAGTACACCCAGGTGGTGGCGCCGGACAGCGGCGTCATCTCGGCGCGCAGCGCCACCGTGGGCGCCGTCGCCGGCGTGGGCACGGAACTGTTCCGCATGATCCGCCAGGGCCGGCTGGAGTGGCGGGCCGAGGTCACGGCGGCCGAACTGCCGCGCATGAAGCCTGGCCTGAAGGCCGAGGTCAGGACCGCCGGCGGCGCCGTCGTCAAGGGCACGGTGCGCACGGTGGCCCCGACCGTCGATCCGCAGACCCGCGTGGCCCTGGTCTACGTCGACCTGCCGCCCAGCCTGTCGCCTGACGCGCCATTGAAGGCCGGGATGTTCGCCGGCGGCCGGTTCGAACTGGGCGAGTCCGATGCGCTGACGGTGCCGCAGCAGGCGGTCGCGGTGCGCGACGGTTTCGCCTATGTGTTCCGCCTGAATCCGGACAACCGCGTCAGCCAGGTCAAGGTCACCACCGGACGCCGCCTTGGCGAGCGGGTCGAGGTGGTGGCCGGGCTGCCGGCGGATGCGCTGGTGGTGATCAGCGGCGCCGGCTTCCTCAACGATGGGGATTTGGTGCGCAACGTGGTGCCGGTCGCCATGCCGGCGCGCTGAAGGGACGGCGATGAATTTCTCGGCCCTTTCGATCCGCAACCCGATCCCGGCGATCATGCTGTTCGTCCTGCTCACGCTGGCCGGCATCCTCGCCTTCCGCGCCAACAAGGTGCAGGACTTCCCGGACATCGAGCTGCCCATCGTGACCGTCACCGCCACCCTCGACGGCGCCGCCCCGGCCCAGCTCGAGACCGAGGTCGCGCGCAAGATCGAAGACTCGGTGGCGACCCTGCAAGGCGTCAAGAACATCTACACGCGGGTGCTGGACGGCGTGGCCACCGTCACCGTCGAATTCATCCTCGAGAAGGACTTGTCGGACGCCGTCAACGACGTGCGCGACGCCGTCTCGCGGGTGCGCGCCGACCTGCCGGCCGAGATGCGCGACCCCAGCGTGACCAAGACCATCACCGCCGGCCGCGTGGTGCTGACCTTCACCGCCGAGGCGGCGCAAGCCAACGGCAAGCCGGCGCTGGATGCGCCCGACCTCAGCTGGTTCATCGACAATACCGTCTCCAAGCGCCTGCTCAGCGTGCCGGGCGTGGGCGCGGTCAAGCGCGTCGGCGGCGTGTTCCGCGAAGTGCGGGTCGAACTCATTGAAGCGCGGATGGCGGCGCTGCGGGTATCGGCCCTGGACGTCTCGCGCCAGCTGCGCAACGTGCAGCGCGAAGAGCCTGGCGGACGCGGCGACGTCAGCGGCGCCGAGCAGTCGGTGCGCACCCTGGCCACGGTGCGGACGGCCCAGGAGCTGGCTCGCATGGAGATCCCGCTGCCGGACGGCCGCCATGTGCGCCTGAACGACATCGCCACGGTATCGGACAGCATCGCCGAGCCGCGCGCCCTGGCCGAGCAGGATGGCCACACCGTGGTCGGCTTCGAGATCTTCCGCACCCGCGGCGCCGGCGAGACCGAGGTCGCGGAGGGCGTGCGCGCCGCCGTGCGCGAGCTGCAGGCGAAACATGGCAACGTGGTGCTGCGCGAAGTGATCGACAATGCCCGGCCGGTGCAGGAAAACTTCGACGCTTCGATGGAGATGCTGTACGAGGGCGCGATCCTGGCCGTGCTGGTGGTGCTGTGGTTCCTGCGCGACTGGCGCGCCACCATCGTCGCCGCCACCGCCCTGCCGCTGTCGGTGATCCCGGCCTTCCTCGGCCAGTACCTGTTCGGCTACACCCTGAACATGGTGACCCTGCTGTCGCTGGCGCTGGTGGTGGGCGTGCTGGTCGACGACGCCATCGTCGAGATCGAGAACATCTCGCGCCACCTCCGCATGGGCAAGACGCCGATGCAGGCCGCGCTTGAAGCGGCCGACGAGATCGGCATGGCGGTGATCGCGACGACCTTCTCGCTGGTCGCGGTGTTCCTGCCGACCGCCTTCATGAGCGGCATCCCCGGCAAGTTCTTCAAGCAGTTCGGCTGGACCGCGGTGCTGGCCATCCTGGCCTCGCTGCTGGTGGCGCGCCTGCTGACGCCGATGATGGCGGCCTACTTCCTGAAGCCGGCCAGGCAAACGGAAGAGAAGGACGGCCCCATCATGCGCCGCTACATGCGCGCCATGCAGTGGTGCCTGCGCCACCGTGGCCTGACCATGCTGGCGGCGGCCGCGTTCTTCGCCGCCTCGATCTCGCTGGTGCCGCTGCTGCCGACCGGCTTCATCCCGGCCGGCGACCGCGCCCAGACCCAGATCAAGGTCGAGCTGCCGCCCGGCGCGACCCTGGAGCAGACGCGCGCGGTAACCGAGCAGGTGCGCCAACTGGCCCTGCGCGACCCGCTCATCAAGACCGTGTTCAGCTCCGTCGGCGGCGGCTCCAGCGGCGACGTGTTCGCACCGGGCGCCGCGGCCGAAGCGCGCCGCGCCGTGCTGACCGTCACCACCGTGCACCGCGACGACCGCAAGGAATCGCTGGCCCGGATCGAATCCCGCCTGCGTGCAAGACTCATGGACATCCCGGGCGCACGCTTCACGGTCGGCCCGCCGGAATCCGGCGTCAAGATGCAGCTGGTGCTGCGCAGCGAGGATCCGGTGGCCTTGACGGCCGCCGCGCGCCAGGCCGAACGCGAACTGCGCACCCTGCACGGCATCGGCAACGTCAGCTCGAGCGCGTCGCTGGTGCGGCCGGAGATCATCGTGCGTCCGGACTTCGCGCGCGCCGCCGACCTGGGCGTGACCGCGGCCAGCATCGGCGAGACCGTGCGCGTGGCCACCGCCGGCGACTACGAGCAGGTGCTGGCGAAAATGAACCTGTCCGAGCGCCAGGTGCCGATCCGCGTGAAGCTGCCGGACGCGGTGCGCGCCGACCTCGATGCCATCGGACGATTGACGGTGCCGGGCAAGAACGGCCCGGTCCTGCTGGCCAACGTCGCGGACATCACGATGGAAAGCGGCCCGGCCCAGATCGACCGCCTGAACCGCAGCCGCAACGTGACCCTGGAAGTGGAGCTGAACGGCCGCTCGCTGGGCGAGGTGAACACCGAGGCGCGCGCCCTGCCCGCCCTGCGCAAGCTGCCGGCCTCGGTGACGATCGCCGAGCTGGGCGACGCCGAAGAGATGCGCAAGCTGTTCGCCAGCTTCGGCACGGCGATGCTGATCGGCGTGCTGTGCATCTACGGCGTGCTGGTGCTGCTGTTCACCGACTTCCTGCAGCCGGTGACGATCCTGGCCGCGCTGCCGCTGTCGATCGGCGGCGCCTTCGTGGCCCTGCTCCTGACCCACGATGCGCTGTCGATGCCGACCATGATCGGCCTGATCATGCTGATGGGGATCGTGACCAAGAACTCGATCCTGCTGGTCGACTACGCGATCCTGGCGCGGAAGGCGGGCATGAACCGCTTCGACGCCCTGGTGGACGCCTGCCACAAGCGCTCGCGCCCGATCGTCATGACCACGATCGCGATGGGCGCCGGCATGCTGCCGCTGGCCCTCGGCCTGTCCGGCGACCCGAGCTTCCGCTCGCCGATGGCGGTGGCCGTGATCGGCGGCCTGATCACCTCGACCCTGTTGAGCCTGCTGGTGGTGCCGGCGGTGTTCACCTATGTGGACGATGCCGAGCACTGGTTCGGACGGATGGGGAGGAAGTTGCGGAAGCAGCCGCGGCAGCGGGCGCGTGAGGAAAGCGCGGTCAAATGAACGTCGCTCCCGCGCAGGCGGGGGCCCAAGTTGGCCGGCGCTACCGAAACGCGTGCAAGACTTGGGTCCCCGCCTCCGCGGGGACGACGTTCTGAAGCCAACAAAAAAGCCGGCCCACGGGCCGGCTTGCTCACCTACCAATCGATCTAACGATCAATAATCGCGACGGCCACCACCCAGGATCTTGGCCAGCAGGAAGCCCACACCCGCAGCAATCGCCACGGCGGTACCCGGGTTCTGGCGCACGTATTCGCGGCCCTGGTCCATGTACTGGCCATAGGCGTCGGTCAGCTGTTCCTTGCGCTGACCCAGGCTGTCGCCCGCGCCGCTCAGCATGCCCTGCAGCTTGTCCACGCCGGCGTGGGCGGTCGTTGCCAGGCGGTCGACCACCGGCTGCACGCTGTTGACGGCCTTGTCGACCATCGGCTTGGCGGCGTCCGCGGCCTGGTCGATCTTGCCGTGCAGGTCCTGGGCCTTCTGGTCGACCAGGTTTTGTGCCTTGTTCGCCATGTCCTTCATGTCGCCGCCGGTGCCGGAACCGGTGGCCGAGCCGGTGCCCATGCCGCTCTGGCTGCTGCCCGACGAACCAGTGGGACCCATGCTGGAGCCGCCGCGGTTGAGGTTGGACGAGCCGGTCGAACCGGTCGAACCGGTCGAGCTGTTGGTGCCGCTGGCGGTCGAGCCGCTGGCGCTCATCGCACCCATCGAGCCGACGCCCTGCGACGAGGTCGAGGTCGACGACGAGCCGGCATTGCTGATGCCGCCCACGGCGCCGGTGCTCGACGCGGTCGCGCCGCCGGTGCTCGAGCCGGTCGAACCCATCTGGTCCTTGCCCTGGTTCGGCTGGCTGCTCTTGTTCAGGCTACCCGAGCTGTTCGAGCTGCCCTGATTACCTGCATTGCTACCTTTTGCTTCGCTCGGCTTTTGATTATCCATGATGTATTCCTCGTAAAATTTTGACGAACGCGGAGTAGACCGATACTCGACCATCAACACATTGACCCTGAACACTTTCAGGAGTTCCGCGCATAGGGATGATCCATTTCGGGTTTCGCTGGGTAGGGCCGCGATGCCGGTTCGACACCGGTTGCGCAGCGTCGCGATAGAAAAAATACAACTTACGGTCGATGGGGACTGTGCGCTGACTAACAGAGCTGTTGGATCGTGGAGAAAGGGAGCGTTGGAAAGCAAAAAGGCACCCCGATGGGATGCCTTTTACGCCAAAACTGGTGCCGCTGACCGGAATCGAACTGGTGACCTTCGCATTACGAATGCGCTGCTCTACCGACTGAGCTACAGCGGCGGGAGCCGTATTCTAACAAACAACTTCGTCAACTGGCTAGCCCGGCTCGGCAATTTTGTCCAGCTTACTCCTGGTGGTAACTGGTCACGCGCTCGACCTCGCTCTTCGAGCCGAGGAAAACCGGCACGCGCTGGTGCAGCTTGGTCGGCGGAATGTCGAGGATGCGCTGGCGGCCGTCCGTAGCGGCGCCGCCGGCCTGCTCGACGATGAAGGCCATCGGATTGGCTTCGTACATCAGGCGCAGCTTGCCCGGCTGGCTGGAATCGCGCAGGTCAGCGGGGTACATGAAGATGCCGCCGCGGTTCAGGATGCGGTGCACGTCGGCCACCATGGAGGCGATCCAGCGCATGTTGAAGTCCTTGCCGCGCGGACCGGTTTTACCGGCCAGCATTTCGGAGACGTAGCGCTGCACCGGCGGATGCCAGTGGCGCTGGTTCGACATATTGATCGCGAATTCCTTGGTCTCTTCCGGAATCTGCATGTCCTTCTGGGTCAGGACCCAGGAACCCATCTCGCGGTCCAGGGTGAAGCAGTTGACGCCGTCGCCGGTGGTCAGCACCAGCATGGTCTGGGGGCCGTAGACGGCGTAGCCGGCCGCTACCTGCTTGGTGCCCGGCTGCATGAAGTCGGCTTCGGTCGGGGCGGTCATGCCTTCCGGCGCCTTCAGGACCGAGAAGATGGTGCCGATCGAGACGTTGACGTCGATGTTCGAGGACCCGTCCAGCGGATCGAACAGCAGCATGTATTCGCCCATCGGGTAGCGGTTCGGGATCGGGTGGATCGATTCCATCTCTTCCGAGGCCATGGCCGCCAGGTGGCCGCCCCATTCGTTGGCTTCGAGCAGGATCTCGTTCGATATGACGTCGAGCTTCTTCTGCACCTCGCCCTGGATGTTCTCAGTGTTGGCGCTGCCCAGGATGTCGCCGAGGGCGCCCTTGCCGACCGAGTGGCTGATGGTCTTGCAGGCGCGCGCGACCACCTCGATCAGGAGGCGCAGCGAGGCCGGGATGTTGTTGTGGAGGCGCTGCTCCTCAACCAGGTATTGGGTCAGGCTGACACGTTTCATGGACTTCCTTTGGTTTGTAATAGTTAATTGGCGAGTGCTTTGCTGACGACTTCACGCACGTCGTTCGACAGCTTGCCCTGGCCGGCCACCTGCTGCAGCGCCTTCTTCATGTGCGCCTGCAGGGCCGGCGAAAAGCGGCGCCAGCGGTCCATGGCGCGCGACAGGCGGCTGGCCACCTGCGGGTTGAGCGCATCCAGGGCGATCACCTGCTCGGCCCAGAAGGCGTAGCCGCTGCCGTCCGGGGCGTGGAACTGCACCGGGTTGTTGACGCAGAAGGCGGCGACCAGGCTGCGCGCGCGGTTCGGGTTGCGCAGCGTGAAGGCCGGGTGCTTCATCAGCTCGCGCACGGCCGCCACGTCGGTGGTCGGGGCCGATGCCTGCATCATGAACCACTTGTCGACCACCAGGGCCTCGCCCTGGAACTCGTCGTAGAAGCGCTGCAGCGCATCGCGGGCGCCGGGTGCGCGCGCATGCACGAGGGCGCTCAGGGCGGCCGCGCGGTCGGTCATGTTGGTGGCTTCGTCGAACTGGCGCTGGGCCAGGGCGATCGATTCCTCGTCCGGGGCCGCGCACAGGTAGCTCAGCGCCAGGTTCTTCAGCGCGCGTTTGCCGATCGAGGCGGCGTCCGGGCTGTACTCGCCCGGGGTCTGGTTGGCCTGGTACTGGGCCAGCAGCTCGGTGCGCAGGCGGGCGCCGATGTCGGCGCGCACGAACTGGCGCGCGGTATGGATCGCCAGCGGATTCACCACGTCGAGCTGGTCGGCGATCATGGTTTCCGAGGGCAGCAGCAGCGCCTGTTCGCGGAAGGCCGGATCGAGACTTTCATCAAGCAGCATCTTGCGCATCGCTTCGACGAAGACGTCGTCCAGGTCGAGCGCGTCCGGACCGCCGTTGGCGCCGGCCATGCCGGTCAGCTTGAGCAGGCGGCCCATGGCCAGGCGCTGGCCGGCTTCCCAGCGGTTGACCGGGTCGCTGTCGTGGCTGAACAGGTGGACCAGTTCGGCGTCGCTGTAGCCGTGCTTCAGGATCACCGGGGCCGAGAAGTCGCGCAGGATCGATGGCGTCGGCTGTTCCTGGACGTCGGTGAAGACGAAGGTCTGGTCGGCATCGACCAGCTCCAGCACGGCCGTGGTGCCGGGCTGCTGGCCGTCGATGGTCAGCGGCAGGTCGCGTCCATCCTTGCCCAGCAGGCCGACGGCCACCGGAATGTGGAAAGGCAGCTTGTCCGGCTGGCCCGGGGTCGCCGGGCAGGACTGGATCAGGCGCAGGGTATAGGTTTTCGCCTGTTCGTCGTAGCGGGTCTCGGCCTGCACGATGGGCGTGCCGGCCTGGCTGTACCAGCGTTCGAACTGGGTCAGGTCGCGGCCGTTGGCGTCGGCCATCGCCATGCGGAAGTCGTCGCAGGTGACGGCCTGGCCGTCGTGGCGGTCGAAGTACAGGTCCATGCCCTTGCGGAAGCCTTCGCGGCCCAGCAGGGTCTGGAGCATGCGGACCACTTCGGCGCCCTTCTCGTACACCGTAACGGTGTAGAAGTTGTTGATCTCGACGAAGGAGTCCGGGCGCACCGGATGGGCCATCGGGCCGGCGTCTTCCGGGAACTGGGCCTGGCGCAGGGTGCGCACCTGGTCGATGCGGGTGACCGCGCGGCCGGTGTCTGTGCCGATCATGTCGGCCGAGAATTCCTGGTCGCGGAACACGGTCAGGCCTTCCTTCAGCGACAGCTGGAACCAGTCGCGGCAGGTGACGCGGTTGCCGGTCCAGTTGTGGAAGTATTCGTGGCCGACCACGGCTTCGATGCCCTGAAAGTCGAAGTCGGTGGCGACGCGCGGATTGGCCAGCACGAACTTGGTGTTGAAGATGTTCAGGCCCTTGTTCTCCATCGCGCCCATGTTGAAGTCGCCGACGGCGACGATCATGAAGCGGTCGAGGTCGAGCTCGAGGTCCCAGCGCTCCTCGTCCCAGCGGATGCTGCGCTTGAGCGACTGCATCGCGTAATCGGTCTTGTCGAGGTTGCCCTCTTCCACCCACACCTGGAGTAATGCCGTGCGGCCGTCCTGGAGCTTGAATTTTTCCTCCTGGCAGACCAGGCGCGCGGCCACCAGGGCGAACAGGTAGGACGGCTTCTTGAACGGGTCTTCCCACTTGGCGTAGTGGCGGCCGTCGGGCAGCTCGCCCTCTTCGATCAGGTTGCCGTTCGAGAGCAGGACCGGATATTTGTCCTTGTCGGCGCGCAGCATGACCATGTACTTGGCCATCACGTCCGGACGGTCCGGGAACCAGGTGATGCGGCGGAAGCCCTCGGCTTCGCACTGCGTATAGAAATTGCCGTTCGAAACGTAGAGGCCGCTGAGCGTCGTGTTACTCTCGGGAACGCAAATCGTCTCGATCTCCAGCGTGACGCTGTCCGGCGTGTTCGGGATGCGTAATACCGTGCCGTCGATCGTGTAATCGCCCTCGGCCAGGGTTTTGCCGTTCAGGCGGATTGCCACCAGTTCAATATCCTCGCCGTACAATTCGATGTCGCGCCGGCTGCTGTCCGGATTGCGGCGCATCGTCATCCGGTTGGCGACGATGGTGCGGGCGGGATCGAGGTCAAAACCGAGCTCCACGGTGTCGACCTGGTAGCTGGGGGCAGTGTAGTCCTTGCGGTAGATGGTCTGGGGCGTATCGGTGCGCATGGTTGGGGTCCGCGAACGATGGTGGAATGAATGCTTATTTTACCAATAGCGGCGGCATGCTTCGATTCCACGTTCGTCTGCGGTTTTTATATGTATCGCACTGTAGCTGCCGTAACCGCCCGTAAATGTATTTCTGAAAATTGAACAGCAGGCGTAAACTGTATTCGTGAAGAATTCCGATTGAAACAAAGATAGTCAGATGGAGCATGTCATGAAACGCATAATGATCGCGGCGGCGGCATCCTTGAGCCTGCTGCTGGGCGGCTGCGCGACCACGATCCGCAGCGACGTCACCACCTTCCACCAATGGCCGGCCCAGATCGCCGACAAGAGCTACGCCTTCGAGGCCCCGGCCCCGCAGGACAACACGCTCGAGTTGCAGAACTACGAGAACCTGGTGCGCGACCAGCTGAGCCGCCTCGGCTTCCACGAGGCGCCGCAGTCGGCGGCCCTGAAGGTGGCGGTGCGTTTCGTTACCGTCGACGTGCCGACCCAGGTGCTGTATCCGTCCTATGCGCCCTTCTATCCCTATTCGGCGCGCTTCGGCTACGGCGGTTTCCGCCGCCGCTACTGGGGCGGCGGCTGGTACAACCCATTCTACGACCCGTTCTGGGGCCCGGTGCCGCGCTACGACGTGGAAGAGGAACACCGCTATCACCGCCAGCTGCAGATCTCCATCAGCTCGGCGACCGACAGCAAGCGCCTGTTCGACGTGACCGTGCGTAACGTCAGCAAGACGATGTCGACCCCGGCGGTGATGCCGGCGCTGGTGCAGAGCGCCTTCGAAGGCTTTCCGGGGCCGAATGGCGGGGCGCGGGTGATCGAGTTGAAGCAGGAGCCGCGCAAGGGTTGAGTTTCAGCCCTTGAATGAAAACGGGACGCGCTGCTCGAGGGCAGGCGTCCCGTTTTGTTTGCCCGTCGTTCCCGCGATTACTCGTCGCTCCCGCCTGCGCGGGACGACGCATTGAAGCTGCGGGAACGACGTACTGAAGCTGTGGGCCGCCGCACACTTCACTTCAGGCCAAATACCTCTCCGAAAAAAACGTAATCGCCACAATCAGCAAAACCGCCAGCGCCAGCACCGCCAGCAGGCGGCCAAAGCGCGGGCTGTCGTCCTGCTGGGGCTCGATCGGGGGTTCGTTGTCGTCGCTGAACTCTCTCATGGCTGTCATGGCAGAAGGATGGTCTTGCCGGTGGTGCGCCGCGATTCCAGCGCGATGTGGGCCTGGGCTGCGTCCGCCAGCGGGAAGCGCTGGTGGATCTCGATCTTGATCTTGCCGCTGGCGACCATCTGGAACAGGTCGGCCGCCATCGCTTCCAGGTCTTCGCGCTTCGCCGCATAGGTCTGCAAGGTCGGGCGCGTGATGTAGAGCGAGCCGCGCGAGACCAGTTCGGAGAGCGCGAAGGGCGGCACCGCGCCGGACGAGTTGCCGAAGCTGACCATCAGGCCCAGCGGCTGCAGGCAGTCGAGCGAGCGCAGGAAGGTGTCCTTGCCGACCGAATCGTAAACCACCGGCACCTTCGCCCCGTTCGTGATCTCCAGCACGCGCTGTACCACATCCTCGGTGTTGTAGTTGATGACGTGGGCCGCGCCATGCTGCCGGGCCAGTTCCGCTTTCTCGTTTGACCCCACCGTGCCGATCAGGTTCACGCCGAGAGCGCGCGCCCACTGGCAGGCGATCAGGCCGACGCCGCCGGCCGCCGCGTGGAACAGGATGGTGTCGCCGGCCTTCAGCGGATAGGTACGGCGGAACAGGTACTGCACCGTCAGGCCCTGCAGCATCATCGCGGCGCCGGTCTCGAAGTCGATCTCGTCCGGCAGCTTGACCAGGGTGTCGGCCGGCATCACGCGCAGCTCGCTGTAGGCGCCGTTCGGACGCGCCGCATAGGCCACGCGGTCGCCCGGCCGCACATGGGTCACGCCCTCGCCCACCGCCTCGACCACGCCGGCGCCCTCCTGCCCCAGGCCGCCTGGCAGCGGGGCCGGATACAGGCCGTTGCGGAAATAGACGTCGATGAAGTTCAGGCCGATCGCATGGTTGCGCACGCGCGCTTCACCGGGGCCGGGCTCGCCGACCTCGACCTCGGCCAGTTCCATCACCTCGGGACCGCCGGTACGCGCGTAGCGGATCGCTTTTGCCATTGCCATTCTCGTTCTCCTTTGTCAGGACAGTTCCATCAGCCGGGACAGGACCAGGCGCGCGCTCGAGACATTCGTCGCGCATGGGATGTTATGGACGTCGCAGGCGCGCACCAGGGCGTTGATGTCGGGTTCGTGCGGCTGCGGGGTCATGGGGTCGCGCAGGAAGATCACACAGTCGATCTCGCCGTTGACGAGGTGGGCGCCGATCTGCAGGTCGCCGCCCAGCGGGCCCGAATGCATGCGCGTGACATCGAGGCCGAGCTCGTTGTTCAGGCGGCCGCCGGTGGTGCCGGTGGCGGTGAGCGTGCAGCGGCCCAGGAACTCCCGGTACTCGGCGGCGAGCGCGATCATGTCGTCTTTTTTCTTGTCGTGGGCAATCAGGGCAATGCGTGGTTTCATTTTTTCCCTCAGGTTCTTTTCAGCGACAGCATATAGATTCCCGCCAGCACCAGCCCGGTCCCGGCCAGTTGTACGGTCGTGATCGGCTCACCCAGCAGCGCCCAGCCCAGGAACAGCGTCGACACCGGGCCGATCATGCCGGCCTGCGAGGCGGTCGCGGCGCCGATGCGCTGTACCGCGATCATCGTCATGAAGACCGGGAAGATGGTACAGAATATTCCATTCACGAGCGAGAGGCCGTAGACCTGCAGCGGCTGGATCAGCAGCGACGCCGGGCGCAGGATGAAGAACTGGGCGATGCAGGCCACGCTCGAGACGCACATCGCGTAAGCCACCAGGCGCAGCGAACCGATGCGCCTGACCATCTCGCCGGTACCCAGCAAGTAGATCGCATACGCCACCGCCGAGCCCAGCACCAGCAGGGAACCGGTGACGATGCTGCCGGCGCCGCCCTGCAGGTCGTGCACGAACACCAGCACGATACCGCAATAGGACAGGCCCAGCGCCAGCCATTGCGCGCCGCCGATGCGGCGCTTCAGGAACACGGCGGTAATCAGGAGCACGAAGGTCGGCGTCAGGAACAGGATCAGGCGCTCCAGCCCGACCGAGATGTATTGCAGGCCCAGGAAATCGAGGTAGCTGGACAGGTAGTAGCCGATCAGGCCCAGGCCCACCAGGCGCCAGCGGTCGACGACGGACAAAGGCGGCTGGGTACGCATCTTCCAGATCGCCACACCCGCAAATACCGGAAGCGAGAACAGCATTCTGAAGGCGATCAAGGTTACTGCATCGATGTGGTAGCGATACAGCAGTTTGGCGACGACAGCTTTGGTGGAGAACAGGACGGCGCCGGCAATGGCGATGGCGAGGCCGCCGATCAAGGCCGGACGTGGGACCGGCGCAACGGAAATGTCGATTGCAGATTTGCTCATCGAAAGATTGTAGTGCGAATCCGGATTTCCGGCTGAGGGCGGCTGCGAACGCCGCAAGGTGGTAGTGGTCCAACCGCCGCTGACCCACTTCAACGAGGAGATGTTCATATGAGCACTGCTGGCGGCGTCAAGCGCAGCGGCTCCGAACGCACCGTCGTATTGGCCCTGCTGGGCCTGCTCGCGGCCCTGTGCTGGGCCTACCTGCTGTACCGTGTCGGCCGCATGGCGCCGCTCGGCCTCGGTGCCGCCGGCAAGACCGCCGCCGCCCCTTGGCACGCCGGCGACCTCGGGCTGCTGTATGCGCTCTGGGTGGTCGTGATCGCGGCGATGATGCTGCCGGCGGCGGCGCCCTCGGTGCTGCTGTACGCACGCGTCAAGCGCCTGCGGCGCGAACGCTGGGTCTATGCCGGCACCCTGGTGTTCATGCTCGGCTACCTGTTCGTCTGGTGTTGCTGCGCGCTGGCGGCGGCGCTGGCGGCCTGGCTGCTGCACGATACCGGCGCGCTCGACGAGAGCATGGCGATCGCCGACCCCACCGTCGGTGCGCTGGCGCTGGCGGCGGCCGGGGTCTACCAGTGGACGCCCGCCAAGCACATCAGCCTGGACAACTGCCGCACACCGCTGGCCTTCGTCCTGACCCATTGGCGGCGCGGCACCTGGGGCGCGTTCCGGATGGGCATCGCCGATGCCCGCTATTGCACCGGCTGCTGCTGGCTGCTGATGGCGCTGGTGCTGCCCTTCGGCGTCCTCAACCTGCCCCTGATCTGCGGCCTGATCGCCCTGATCCTGGCCGAAAAACTGCTCCCCGGCGGACACCTGCTGGCCTGCGCCACCGGACTCGGACTGGTGGCCTGGGGCACCGCGCTGTTGTTTCCCTGACAGTTTTTGAGCAAGGGCGCTATGATAAAATGTCGAGGATTAAATCCATACCGTCTAAGGGAATCTCGACATCATGGCTGGACACAGCAAATGGGCCAATATCAAGCATAAGAAGGCCGCCACCGACGCCAAGCGCGGCAAGATCTGGACTCGTCTCATCAAGGAAATCACGGTTGCAGCCCGTATGGGCGGCGGCGACATCGCCTCGAACCCGCGCCTGCGCCTGGCAGTCGACAAGGCCGCCGACGCCAACATGCCGAAGGACAACGTCACCCGAGCGATCCAGCGCGGCTCGGGCGGCCTCGAAGGCGTCAACTACGAAGAAATCCGCTACGAAGGCTACGGCATCGGCGGCGCCGCGATCATCGTCGACTGCATGACCGACAACCGCGTCCGCACCGTGGCCGAAGTGCGCCACGCCTTCAGCAAATACGGCGGCAACATGGGTACCGAAGGTTCGGTGTCCTTCATGTTCAAGCACGTCGGCCAGTTCCTGTTCGCGCCGGGCGTGGAAGAGGACAAGCTGATGGAAGCCGCGCTGGAAGCCGGCGCCGACGACGTCATCGCCGACGACGAAGGCGGCTTCGAAGTGCTGTGCGACCCGAACGCCTTCGCCGGCGTCAAGGACGCGCTGGAAAAGGCCGGATTCAAGGCCGATTCCGCCGAAGTCATCATGAAGCCGGACACCGAAACGGTGTTCACCGGCGAAGACGCGCAGAAGATGCAGAAACTGCTCGACGTCCTGGAAAACCTGGACGACGTGCAGGAAGTGTATACGAACGCCGTCATCGAAGAGTAAGCAAGGACCCACGAAAGGCCCCCATGAAAATCCTGGTAGTCGGCTCTGGTGGCCGTGAACACGCCCTGGCCTGGAAACTGGCCCAATCCGACCGCGTCCAGACGGTCTACGTGGCGCCCGGCAACGGCGGCACGGCGCACGATGCGCGCCTGGTCAACATCGACATCACGGATCCGGCCGCGCTGGCCGACTTCGTGGTCGCCGAGCACGTCGCACTGACCCTGGTGGGTCCGGAAGCGCCGCTGGCGGCCGGCATCGTCAACCTGTTCCGCTCGCGCGGGCTGAAGGTCTTCGGCCCGACCCGCGAGGCGGCCCAGCTGGAAAGCTCGAAGGACTTCGCCAAGGCCTTCATGGAGCGCCACGGCATTCCGACCGCGAAGTACCAGACCTTCTCGGACCCTGTCCAGGCCCATGCCTGGATCGACGCCAACGGCGCCCCGATCGTCATCAAGGCCGACGGCCTGGCGGCCGGCAAGGGCGTGGTGGTCGCGATGTCGCTGGAAGAAGCGCACCAGGCGGTCGACCACATGCTGTCGGATAACCGCTTCGGCGATGCCGGCGCCCGCATCGTGATCGAGGAATTCCTGGCCGGCGAGGAAGCCAGCTTCATCGTCATGTGCGACGGCAAGAACGTGCTGGCACTGGCCACCTCCCAGGACCACAAGCGCCTGAAGGATGGCGACCAGGGTCCGAACACGGGCGGCATGGGCGCCTACTCGCCGGCGCCGATCGTGACGCCGTCGATGCATGCGCGCGTGATGCGCGAAATCATCAATCCGACCATCCAGGGCATGGCCAGGGACGGCATCCCCTACTCCGGCTTCCTGTACGCCGGCCTGATGATCGACGCCGCCGGCAACCCGAAGACGCTGGAATTCAACTGCCGCATGGGCGACCCGGAAACCCAGCCCATCATGGCGCGCCTGAAGAGCGACTTCGTGACGGTGCTGGAACACGCCTGCAACGGCACGCTGGACGCCGTGGAACTGGAATGGGACCGCCGCACCGCGGTGGGCGTCGTGATGGCCGCCGCCGGCTATCCGGACGACCCGGTCAAGGGCGACGTCATCGACGGCATCCCGGCCGAAACGCCGGAATGCATCACCTTCCACGCCGGCACCCGCCTCGTCGACGGCACCCTGCAAACCTCGGGCGGCCGCGTGCTGTGCGTGGTGGGCCTGGGCGACAGCGTCAAGATGGCCCAGAAGCAGGCCTATGAAACCGTGGAGAAGATCCACTTCAATGGGGCGCAGTATCGGCGCGACATCGGCTGGCGCGGCGTCAAGCAGTAAGTTTTCCGCGCACCAAGAAGACGGGACGTTTGCCAAGGCAGCGTCCCGTTTTTTTGGCACCACCGTCGTCCCCGCGAAGGCGGGGATCCAAGGACCAGCCAAACTAAGCCGTAATGTCAGCGTAGAGATCACGCCAATCAGGATTCATTTTCTGGACCAGATTCACCTTCCAATCCCTGTTCCAACGCTTGATCAGTTTTTCTCGACGCGCTGCTTCCATGATGTAGGTATGCACCTCATACCAGACGAGATGTGTCAGTCGATATTGCTTCGTGAATCCATCGAAAACGCCTTCACGATGCTGCCAGACGCGCTTCAGCAGATCGGTTGTGCTGCCGACATATAAAGTTCCATAAGGGCGATTCGTCAGGATGTAGACATAGCTGTGCTTTTCCATCATTGCCGAACCCATGATTAAAACACCGATGTTCCGTTTACATGGCTTGCGCAGCCATGCGTCCCCTCAATAAGAACTTGGGTCCCCGCCTTCGCGGGGACGACGGTGGCGCGGGAATGACGATTCAACAGCCAGTGGTGTACAATCCCCGATCCATTTTTTTTCCAGCCACCACCTCACCCACATGTCCACCCCGAACCCTGCCGCCGTCAAGGCCTGGCTGCTCGATCTGCAGGCGCGCATCGTGCAGGCGCTGGAGGAAGTCGATGGCAAGCCGTTTTTGCGCGACACCTGGGAACGTGCCGAGGGTGGCGGTGGTGTTTCGCGGCTGATCGAAGAAGGTAATGTGTTCGAGCGCGGCGGCTGCAATTTCTCTCACGTGCAAGGCAAGAGCCTGCCGCCGTCGGCGATGGCCGCGCGGCCGGAACTGGCGGGGCGCGCCTGGGAAGCGATGGGGGTGTCGCTGGTGCTGCATCCGCGTAATCCCTATGCGCCGACCGTGCACATGAACGTGCGCTTCTTCGAGGCGACGCTTGATGGCAAGGAGCCGGTCTGGTGGTTCGGCGGCGGTATGGACCTGACGCCCTATTACGCCGAGGAAGGCGATGTGCGCCACTTCCACCAGGTCTGCCACGATGCGCTGGCGCCTTTCGGCGAGGACCTGCATCCGCGCTTCAAGCGCTGGTGCGACGATTATTTCTACCTGAAGCACCGCAAGGAAGCGCGTGGCGTCGGCGGCATCTTCTTCGATGACTTCAACGAGATCGGTTTCGACCAATCCTTCGCGCTGGTGCAAAGCGTGGGCAAGGGTTTCCTCGATGCCTATCTGCCGATCGTCAAGGCGCGCAAGGACCAGCCGTATGGCGAGCGCGAACGCGACTTCCAGGCTTACCGCCGCGGACGTTACGTCGAGTTCAACCTGGTCTGGGACCGCGGCACCCTGTTCGGCCTGCAGTCGGGCGGGCGCACCGAGGCGATCCTGATGTCGATGCCGCCGATCGTGAAGTGGCGCTACGACTGGCACCCGGAACCGGGCAGCCCCGAGGCGAAGCTGTACAGCGACTTCCTCGTCCACCGGGATTGGCTGGCCCCGTGATCCGCTGCATTGCCCTGCTGGGAGGCAGTTTCGACCCGGTACATGACGGCCACGTCGCGCTGGCCGAACTGTTCGCGCACCTGCTTCATCCGGACGAACTGCGCATCATGCCGGCCGGACGGCCGTGGCAGAAGAAGGCCGGCCTGGAAGCCGGCGATGCCGACCGCGTCGCGATGCTGGAACTGGCGTTCGCACATGCGGCCTGTCCGGCCATCGTCGACCTCCGGGAAATCGAGCGCGACACCCCGACCTACACGGTCGAGACCCTGCGCGAACTGCGCGCCGAACTCGGACCCGATGCCTCGATCGTGTTCCTGATGGGCGCCGACCAGTTGCAGAAGCTGGACAGCTGGATCGACTGGAAGGACTTGTTCGCGCTGGCGAATTTCGGCGTCGCCGCGCGGCCGGGCTACCGGCTCGACGCCGCCTTTCTTCCGCCCGCGGTGGCGCAAGAACTGACGCCGCGCCTTGCCACGCCTGAAGAAGTTCGTGCGAGCAAGGCCGGAAAAGTCTGCCTGGCACATACGCTGGCGGTCGATATTTCGGCCACCGAAGTACGTGCGGCTTTAAAGGACAATGCGCCATCAAAGGTAAGCGCGCTCCTTGCGCCGCAAGTGCTAGACTATATTCAACAACATAACTTATACAAGAGCTAATGGATATCAAGAAACTGCAAGCGATCGTCGTCGACGCCCTCGAAGACATCAAGGGCCAGGAGATCGCCCTGTTCGACACGACGAACCTGACCAGCCTGTTCGACCGCATCGCGGTCGTGTCGGGCACCTCGAATCGCCAGACCAAGGCACTGGCTGCCTCCGTCCGCGACAAGGTCAAGGAAGCAGGCGGCGACGTGGTCGGCATGGAAGGCGAAGACACCGGTGAATGGGTGCTCGTCGACCTGGGCGACATGATCGTGCACATCATGCAGCCGGCCATCCGCCAGTACTACCGCCTGGAAGAAATCTGGGGCGAGAAGCCGGTCAAGCTGGGCGCGGCCAAGCGCAAGTCCACCTCCGAAGGCCAGGAAGCCGCCGCCGCCCCGAAGACCAAGGGCAAGCACCTGGCGGCCAACCAGGAGCAGCCGGAAGCCAAGCCGGTCAACGAACGCAAGCCGGCCGCCAAGCGCGCCACCGCTGCATCGAAGACCGCCGGCGAAGCGGCTTCTGCCAAGAAGCCGGCGGCCAAAACGCCGGCCGCCAAGATCCCGACCGGCGCCCGCGTGAAGGTTGCCGTGCCGAAGGCCGTCGCCGCATCCGCTGCCGCCGCGAAAGCCGCCAAGGCCGCCGCACCGAAGCGCGCGACCAAGGCTGCCGCTCCGGCCGCCGAAGGGGCAGCACCGGCCAAGAAGGTCATCCGCCGCATCAAGAAGGCCGACGAATAATCCCGTCGGATAAGTTTCAATAATGCAGTTGATCATTGCCGCGGTCGGCCACAAGATGCCGGCCTGGATCGAGACCGGTTTTGCCGAGTACGTCAAGCGCATGCCTCCCGAGCTGCGCATCGTGCTCAAGGAAATCAAGCCGGTCGAGCGTTCGGGCAGCAAGACCGCGGCCACCGCGATGGCGCTCGAACGCGAGCGCATCGAAGCCGTGTTGCCGAAGGGGGTGCGCATCATCGCCCTCGACGAGCGCGGCAAGGACCTCACCAGCGTCGGCCTGTCCCAGCAGCTGGAAGCCTGGCAGCAGGATGGGCGCGATGTCGCCTTCCTGATCGGCGGTGCCGACGGCCTCGATCCCGAACTGAAAGCCCGCGCCGATGGGCTGATCCGCATCTCGAGCATGACGCTGCCGCACGGAATCGTGCGGGTCATGCTGGCGGAGCAGCTGTATCGTGCCTGGTCGATCACCCAAAACCATCCCTACCACCGCGTTTAGGAAGCGTTCCGGCTTCTTCGAAGATGAAATTTCTCGATAAAAAGATCTACCTCGCCTCGAAGAGCCCACGCAGGCGCGAACTGCTGCGCCAGGTCGGCGTGGAATTCGAACTGCTCAGCCTGCGTACCGATCCCGCGCGCGGCGAGGACGTGAGCGAGGACGAGCATCCCGGCGAGGTGCCGCTCGACTATGTGGCCCGGGTGGCGCGCGAGAAAGGCGCCTTCGCCTGGAAGGTGCTGGCCCTGCGCCGCATGCCGCTGCGCCCGGTGCTGTCGGCCGATACTACCGTCACCATCGACGGCCGGATCCTCGGCAAGCCGGCCAATACCCAGGAAGCCGTGGCCATGCTGGAGAGCCTGTCCGGCCGCACCCACCAGGTGCTGACCTCGGTGGCCCTGCACTACATCGACATCGCCGAGCAGGTGACCCAGGTGTCCAATGTGCGCTTCGCCAAACTGAGCCAGGCCGACATCAAGGCTTATTGCGCCACCGCCGAGCCCTACGACAAGGCCGGCGCCTACGGCATCCAGGGCCTGGCGGCGCTGTTCATCGAACATATCGAGGGCAGCCATTCGGGCATCATGGGCTTGCCGGTGTTCGAGACGGCGCAGCTGCTTCGGAAGGCTGGCGTTAGGTTCTTCTGAACGGGCGCCGGGGTCTCAGGTATTTTGGCTGGAACGGTCGAGCTGTCCACCCTACGCTGGTATGATGGCGCCTTGAACATTTCACGCACGGCCCTAGCCACATGACTGAAGACATCCTGATCAATATCACCCCACAGGAAACGCGTGTCGCGCTGGTGGTACAGGGAGCCGTGCAGGAGCTGCACATCGAGCGCACGCTCACGCGCGGCCTGGCAGGCAATGTCTATTCGGGCAAGGTGGTACGCGTGCTGCCCGGGATGCAATCGGCCTTCATCGACATCGGCCTGGAACGTGCCGCCTTCCTGCACGTGGCCGACATCTGGGAAGCCCGTCCCCACGACAACAATGGCGGCGGCAACGTCAACGCCGCGCCGACGCCCATCGAAAAAATCCTGTTCGACGGCCAGGTGCTGACCGTGCAGGTGATCAAGGACCCGATCGGCACCAAGGGCGCGCGCCTGTCGACCCAGATCTCGATCGCCGGCCGCATGCTGGTCTACCTCCCGCAGGACAAGCATATCGGCATCTCGCAGAAGATCGAGAAGGAATCCGAGCGCGAGGCCCTGCGCGCGCGCATGCAGGGCCTGCTGCCGCCGGAAGAAAAAGGCGGCTACATCGTGCGCACCCAGGCCGAAGACGCTTCCGACGCCGACCTGGCGGCCGACATCGACTACCTGCGCAAGACCTGGGGCGCGATCCTGCAGGGCGCGCGCACCCGTCCCGCCACCAGCCTGCTGTACCAGGACCTGAACCTGGCCCAGCGCGTGCTGCGCGACTTCGTGCACGACGAGACGGCGGCGATCCTGGTCGACTCGCGCGAGAACTACCTGAAGCTGGTCGAATTCGCCCAGGTCTACACGCCCAGCGTGCTGTCGCGCCTGCAGCATTACACCGGCGAGCGCCCGCTGTTCGACCTCTATGGCGTCGAGGAAGAGATCCTGCGCGCGCTGGGCCGCCGCGTCGACCTGAAATCGGGCGGCTACCTGATCGTCGACCAGACCGAGGCGATGACGACCATCGACGTGAATACCGGCGGTTTCGTCGGCGGACGCAATTTTGCCGACACCATCTTCAAGACCAACCTCGAGGCGGCCCACGCGATCGCGCGCCAGCTCCGCCTGCGCAACCTGGGCGGCATCATCATCCTCGACTTCATCGACATGGAGAACAACGAGCACCGCAACGCCGTGCTGGCGGAGCTCAAGAAAACCCTGTCGCGCGACCGCACCAAGGTGTCCGTCAGCGGCTTCTCGGCCCTGGGCCTGGTCGAGATGACCAGGAAGCGCACCCGCGAGTCGCTGGCCCACATCCTGTGCGAGCCCTGCCCGGCCTGCGGCGGCAAGGGACAGGTCAAGACCTCGCGCACCATCTGCTACGAGATCCTGCGCGAGCTGCTGCGCGAGGCCAAGCAGTTCAACCCGCGCGAATTCCGCATCCTGGCATCGCAGGAGGTGGTCGACCTGTTCCTGGAAGAGGAATCGCAGCACCTGGCGATGCTGGGGGACTTCATCGGCAAGAAGATCTCGCTGCAGGTCGAAAAAGGTTATCACCAGGAGCAGTACGACGTGATTCTGATGTGAGCTTTACACGTCAGTTTCGCCAGATGTAACTCATGCATTTGTCATAGTACTCAGATGCTGTTGCTGCTACAGGACAATAGCGTTAAAAATCCCGATAGGGGCAACGCACTTGCCCAGTTTGGACTACAATTTGTGACAATTTGCTGATAATTCGAGAGTTGGCGGTACCGCGGTTTCAAGCGATGGCTTGCTATGAGCGGCCAGCCGACCGCTAGGCGCTGCCAAACGTCCGATCGACGGTTGGCAGGCTTCCTGATTGACCACTGGCGGCGTCGGTTTTTGTGCTGACTAGCGACCCGTAAGAGACAATGAACGACCCACTCATCCCTGCCGATTTGCTGAAGAAGTCGGACAAGATCCTGTTCATCGCCCATCTGGCGTTGGGCGATTATACATATCTGCAGAACTGCTTCCAGGCGTTCGCGCGGGCTTACCCGCACCTGAAGCTGCACCTGTGGGTCGACGAAGTCCGCCGTACCAGCGACTCGTCGCAATGGCCGCATCTTAAAAAGAACGTGCTGTACGACTGGCTCGATGCCTGCGATTTCATCGAGAAGGTCTACAAGCAGAACTACTCGCCGGACCTGTTCGAGGCCTCGATCAAGGAAGCCCGCGAGGAGCACTACCCGATCGTGGTTTCGCTCGGCACCCTGCGCCCGCACTTCTACGCCAACCTGGCCCGCCGCATCAGCCCGGACGGCTTCGTGGTCGGCCTGAAGAAGCCGATGGGCCTGTCCGGCCTGCCGCATTACTTCACCTACCGCAAGCTGGACGCCGCCCTCGATCCGGACGTGGCCGACCGTTCGATCGCGCCCCACATCAGCGACGTGCATGCGGAGTGGTTCCGCCGCCTGGCGAACGTGAACATCCCGCCGGCCGAGCGCATCCCCTTCGTCCACATCCCGGAACGCTTCGTCGAGGGCGCCAAGGCCCGCCTGCACGACTGGGGCTTCGACAAGCGCCAGGGCAAGCTGGTGTTCATCAACCCCTTCGCCAAGACCCGCAAGCGCTGCTGGCCGGTCGAACGCGTGGCCGAACTGATCACCACCATGCGCGGCCAGCCGGAATGGCGCGACGCCTGCTTCATCGTCAACGCGGTGCCGCAGGAAGTCGAGCGCGTGAAGACCATGCTGACCGAGCGCCAGCTGGACCGCACCCAGCTGTTCAGCGCCAACGAGAACTTCTTCCAGCTGCCGGCCATGCTGGCCCAGTGCGACCTGATCGTCTCGGTGGAAACCGCCGTGATGCACCTGGCGAACGCCGTCGGCGTGCCGGTGGTGGCGCTGATGCGCCAGAAGACGCCGGAATGGGCGCCGGTCGACAAGGCCAACAGCACCGTGATCACGGCGCACCAGCGGCGCGATTGGGTGAAGGCGATTCCGGTGCAGGATGTAATGCACGCGCTGGCGTGATCCACCCTACCGTGCGGACGGGAAAAAGAGCTGCTCCCCAGCCGGTTTGAACGCCGCAATCTTCGCCTGCCCCTCCGGCGAAGTAATCCAGTCGATCAGCTGCTTCGCCCCCTTGTAGTTGATGTCCTTGTGCTTCTCCGGATTCACCGCGATGATGCCGTAGGGGTTGAACATGCGCTTGTCGCCTTCGACCAGGATCGCGAGGCCGGTCCTGGCTTTATACGCGCCGTAGGTGGCGCGGTCGGTCAGGGTGTAGGCGTTCATCTCGGCCGCCATGTTCAGCACCTCGCCCATGCCCAGGCCGGCCGACACGTAGTTGCTGCCCTGCGGCTTGGCACCGATCTCCTTCCAGTAGCCTCTCTCCATCACGTCGGTACCGGAATTGTCGCCGCGCGAGATGAACTTCACCTTGGTCGAGGCGATCTTCCTGAAGGCGCCCAGCACGTCGTGCATGCCCTTGACGCCGGCCGGGTCCGAGGTCGGGCCGACCACGATGAAGTCGTTGTACATCACGTCGTGGCGGTCGACGCCCCAGCCGTCAAGCACGAACTTGTCTTCGAGCTGGCGCGCGTGCACCAGGGTGACGTCGACGTCGCCGTTCTTGCCCAGCTCCAGGGCCTTGCCGGTGCCGACCGAGATCACCTTGACCTTGATGCCGTACTTCTGCTCGAAGCCGGGCAGCAGCCAGGACAGCAGGCCGGAATTCTCGGTACTGGTGGTGGTGGACAGGCGCAGCACTTTCGCATCCTGGGCCTGGACCGGCGTAGTGGCGATCCCGAGGGTGGTGCCCAGGACCAGAGCGAGACTGAACAGACGGCGTTGCATGGTGTTCTCCTTGTTGTCAACGAACTTCGAGCTTCCCGTCGCGCAGCTTGAGGCGATGCACGCCGGGCAGGCCAATCAGGTCGCGGTCGTGGCAGGCGATGATGACGCTGCCTCCTGCTTCGACCACGGTGGGGATCAATTCGATCACCTGCTCGCGCGCCTGGCCGTCCAGGTTGGCGGTCGGTTCGTCGAGCAGCAGCAGTTTCGGCGACAGCACCCGGGCGCGCGCCAGCGCCACGCGCTGCCGCTCGCCGCCCGAGAGCCTGGCCGGATCGGCGTCGCGCAGGTGGGCGACGCCGGCCCAGGCCATCGCCTCCTCGACCCTGGCGGCCGCCTGGGCCTTCGGCAGGCCGCGCACGTCCAGGCCGTAGCCGATGTTGTGGGCGACGCTGGTCGAGAACATCACCGGATGCTGGTGCACGTAGACGATGGCTTCGCGCATCGCCTTCGGGTAGGGATGCGGGTTCACTTCCTGGCCCTCGAAGCGCATGCTGTCGACCTCGGCGCGTTCCAGGCCGCCCAGCACGCGCAGCAGGGTGCTCTTGCCGGCGCCGTTGATCCCGGTGAGCACGTAGGCGCTGTGGGTCGCGACCTCCATGCAGCCGATGTCGTACAGCAGGCGCTCGCCGTAGCGCTTGCGCAGGCCCTTCACGCCCAGCAGGGCGCGGCGCCGCTCGCCGCCGCTGCGCACCGCGGTACCCCTGACCATGCCCTGCAGCGAAATCGGCTGGATCATGCCCTGTCCTTCGCCGCATGGGCATCGCCCTGCAGCAGCATCAGCGCGCCGTTCATCAGCAGCGCAATCGATACCAGCACGATGCCCAGCGCGATCCCCTGCGCGAACTCGCCCTTGCTGGTTTCCAGGGCGATGGCGGTGGTGATGGTCCGCGTCTCGCCCTCGATATTCCCGCCCACCATCAGCGCGCAGCCGACTTCCGAGATCACCCGCCCGAAGCCGGACAGCACCGCCGCCATCACGCCGAAGCGGGCCTCATGCAGCACCCGCAGCATCACCTGCAGGCGCGAGGCGCCCAGGGAGATCGCGGTCTCGGCATAGCGCGGATCGATGGCCTGCACCGCGGCCAGGGTGAAGGCCAGCAGCACCGGCAAGGCCACCACGAACTGGCCGGCGACGATGCCCGGCTGCGAGAACAGCCATTGCAGAGACCCCATCGGCCCGTGGCGCGACAGCAGCAGATACAGCAGCAATCCGATCAGCACGGTAGGCAGCGACAACGCCGCCTGCGCCAGCCAGATCGCGATGCGGCGCCCCGGAAAGCGGTGCAGGCCGATCAGGTAACCCAGCAGCACCGCCGGCGGCGTCGCCAGCAGCAGCCCGAACACGCTGGTCTTCAGCGAGACCCAGATGATGCGCCACAGGTCGGGGTCGCCCGTGAACAGCAGCGTGAAGGCGCGCAGGGTCGCGTCGAGCACGTTACATCGTCGTCCCCGCGCAGGCGGGGACCCAAGTTCTGCGGGCGTCACGATCGCGTTGGCAAACTTGGCCCCCCGCCTGCGCGGGGGCGACGTGGGGAATTGTCGCGGGAACGACGTAGTGCTTATGCATAGTGCCGCTGACGCTCCGCCTCCAGCGCGTCGAGGAAATCCGGTTCGAACACCAGCCGCTCCGCCCCCGTCAGCAGCAGGAAATGCCGGCCGCTGCAGCGCGCCAGCAGCGACATGCCGACCTTCTCCGCCACCATATGCCCCATCTGGGTGGTGCCGGAGCGCGACAGCAGGAAGGGGATGCCCATCTGGGCGCCCTTGATCACCATTTCCGAGGTCAGGCGGCCGGTGGTGTAGAAGACCTTGTCCCCGCCCTCGACGCCGTCCAGCCACATCAGCCCGGCGATGGCGTCGACCGCGTTGTGGCGGCCCACGTCCTCGACGAAATACAGCAGCTCGCCCGTGTTCGAGAACAGCGCGCAGCCGTGCACCGAACCGGCCTGCTTGTAGACCGACTGCTGGGTGCGGATGGTCTCGACGATGCGGTAGACGACCGACTGGGTCAGGCGCGCCTCATCAGGAAGACTGATGGAATCAACCTCATCCATCAGCCCGCCAAATATGGAACCCTGGCCGCAGCCGGTGGTGACGACCTTTTTCGCGGTGCGCTCCTCGACGCCGGTAATGCCCTTGCGGGTCACCACCGCCACCGCGTCCACCGACCAGTCGACCTGGATCGATACCACCTCGTCCAGCGAACGTATCAGGCGCTGGTTGCGCAGATAGCCCAGGGTCAGCGCTTCCGGCGCGCCGCCCAGGGTCATCAGGGTCACGAGTTCGCGCTTGTCGACGTAGACGGTCAGCGGGCGCTCGGCCGGAATGTGCAGGACGGAACGGCGTCCACGCTCGTCGATGGCCGTCACCTCGTGGGTGAGGCTGGCGCTTGCCTGGGACAGCAGAGGTCGATAGCGATGCTCGTTCATCTTGCTATTCTGCCACGGCAGCCAGAATCTGGCCGCCACCATAGGAACCCTGGCGTCCCACCTCCCCACCAAGGCGCACCTGGATCGCGCAGTACTTGAACTCGGGGATCTTGCCGAAGGGGTCGAGCGCCGAGTTGGTGAGCCGGTTGATCGCCGCCTCGTAGTAGCAGAACGGCACGAAGATGGCGCCGCGCGGCGAACTGTCGTCGGCGCGCGCATACAGGCTGACTTCACCGCGGCGCGAGGTGATGGTGATGACTTCGCCCGGCTTGCCTCCCATCGCCTCCAGGTCGAGCGGATGCACCAGGGCCACCGGATCGGGCTCGATCGCATCCAGCACGCCGGCGCGCCGGGTCATGCTGCCGGTATGCCAGTGCTCGAGCTGGCGGCCGGTGATCAGGACCATCGGGTACTCGGCGTCCGGACGCTCGTTGGCCGGGATGATGTCGGCCGGGACGAAGCGCGCCCTGCCCTTCTCCTCGCCAAGCCCGCGCGGGAAGTCTTCGACGAAGACCACCGGCTGGCCGGGGTCGCCCTCCGCCGTACAGGGGTAGGTGACGGCGCCTTCGCGTTCCAGCCTGTCCCAGGTGATGCCGCCGATGCTGGGCATCAGCCTGCGCATCTCGTCGAACACCTCGGACACGTGGCCGTAGTTCCACCGCAGGCCTAGCTGCTTGGCCATCTGCTGGATGATCCACAGGTCCTGCCTGGCATCGCCCGGCGCTTGAATCGCCTGGCGGCCCAGCTGGACCACGCGGTCGGTGTTCGTGAAGGTGCCGGCCTTCTCGGCGAAGCTTGACGCCGGCAGGATCACGTCGGCCAGGTAGGCGGTCTCGGTCAGGAAGATGTCCTGCACCACCAGGCAGTCGAGCGCGGCCAGCGCCTCGCGCGCGTGATTCGCGTCCGGGTCGGACATGGCCGGGTTCTCGCCCATGATGTACATGCCCTTGATGCCGCCGGCAAGGATGTCGTCCATGATCTCGACCACGGTCAGGCCGGGCTTGTCGTCCAGCTGGGCGCCCCAGGCGGCTTCGAAGCGGGCCTTGGCCTGCGGGTTGTCGACGCGCTGGTAGTCCGGGTACATCATCGGGATCAGGCCGGCGTCGGAAGCGCCCTGCACATTGTTCTGGCCGCGCAGCGGATGCAGGCCGGTGCCGGGACGGCCGATCTGGCCGGTCATCAGGGCCAGCGCGATCAGGCAGCGCGCGTTGTCGGTGCCGTGCACGTGCTGCGAGACGCCCATGCCCCACAGGATCATCGAGCCCTTCGAGGTCGCGTACAGGCGCGCCACGTAGCGGATGGTGTCGGCATCGATGCCGCAGATCGGCGCCATCGTTTCCGGGCTATAGCCTTCGACGTTCTTCGCCAGCTCGTCGTAGCCGATGGTGCGGCTTTCGATGAAGCCCTTGTCGACCAGGCCTTCGGTGACGATCACGTGCATCATCGCGTTCAGCAGCGCGACGTCGGTGTCCGGCTTGAACTGCAGGTAGCGGTGGGCATGGCGCCCCAGTTCGGAGCGGCGCGGATCCATCACGATCAGCTTGGTGCCGGTGCGGACCGCGTTCTTCATCCAGGTGGCGGCCACCGGGTGGTTCACGGTCGGATTCGCGCCGATCACGACCACGACCTCGGCGCGGGTCACGTCCATCACCGGGTTCGAGACCGCGCCCGAGCCGATCCCCTCCAGCAGCGCGGCCACCGAGGACGCGTGGCACAGGCGGGTGCAGTGGTCGACGTTGTTGCTGCCGAAGCCGGTGCGCACCAGTTTCTGGAACAGGTAGGCTTCTTCGTTGCTGCCCTTGGCCGAGCCGAAGCCGGCCAGCGCGCGCTTGCCATGGGTGTCGCGGATGCGCGCCAGCGTGCCGCCGGCCAGTTCGAGCGCCTCTTCCCAGCTCGCTTCGCGGAACACCTCCATGACGGTGCTCGGGTCCATCGTGAAGTCGCCAGTCTTGGGCACGCCCGCGCGGCGGATCAGCGGTTTCGTGAGGCGATGCGGATGGTGGGCGTAGTCGAATCCGTAGCGGCCCTTCACGCACAGGCGGCCATGGTTGGCGGGGCCGTCGCGGCCCTCCACGTAGAGGATCTTGTTGTCCTTGACGTTGTAGGTCAGCTGGCAGCCGACGCCGCAATACGGACAGACCGAATCGACTTTTTTATCGGGGATGGAGAGCGCCGCATCGCGCGCCGGGCTCAGGGCGCCGGTCGGGCAGGCCTGCACGCATTCGCCGCAGGCCACGCAGGTGGAATTCCCCATCGGGTCATCCTGGTCGAACACGATTTTTGCGTTTTCGCCGCGGAAGGCCAGGCCGATCACGTCGTTGACCTGTTCGTCGCGGCAGGCGCGCAGGCAGCGCGTGCACTGGATGCAGGCGTCGAGGTTGACGGTGATCGCGGCGTGCGTGGCGTCCTGCTGCGGTTCGCTGCGCGTGGCCGGGAAGCGCGGCTTGCCGACGCCGAGCTTTGCCGCCCATACGTCGACTTCGTTATGGCGGGTGTACTCCTTCTCGGGCATGTCCGAGGCCAGCAGCTCCAGCACCATCTTCTGCGCCTTGACGGCGCGCTCGCTGTCGGTGGTGACCTTCATGCCCTGGATCGGCGCGCGGCAGCAGGACGGCGCCAGCACGCGCTCGCCGTCGATCTCGACCATGCAGGAGCGGCAGTTGCCGACCGCTTCCAGTCCTTCGGCATAGCAGAGGCGCGGGATTTCGATGCCTTCGCGGTCGGCGACTTCGATCAGGGTTTCGTGGCGCAGCGCCTGCACTTCCCTGCCGTTGATCGTGAAGGTGACTGTCTGGAGGCTCGCGTTCATGGTTGCACCTGCTGGCTTGCGTTCAAACTGAGTTCATGCGGGAAGTACTTGATCACGCAATCGAAGGGATTCGGCGCGGCCTGGCCCAGGCCGCAAATCGATGCGTCGCGCATCACCTGGGACAGTTCGCCCAGCAGCCCGGTATCCCACTGCGCCTGCTCCATCAGGGCCACGGCCTTGGCGGTGCCGGCGCGGCAGGGCGTGCACTGGCCGCAGGATTCGTCCTTGAAGAAGCGCAGCGTGTTCAGGGCCGCGGCCTTGGCCGTGTCCTGGGTTGAGAGCACCACCACGGCGGCCGAACCGATGAAGCAGCCGTAGGCTTGCAAGGTGTCGAAGTCGAGCGGGATGTCGCCCATCGAGGCCGGCAGGATGCCGCCCGAGGCGCCGCCCGGCAGGTAGGCGTAGAACTGGTGGCCGTCCTGCATGCCGCCGCAGTATTCCTCGATCAGCTCGGTGATCGTGATGCCGGCCGGGGCCAGCTTGACGCCCGGGTCGCGCACCCGGCCCGAGACCGAGAACGAGCGCAGTCCCTTGCGCCCATGGCGGCCGTGGCTGGCGAAGTGTTCCGGGCCCTGCTCGACGATGTCGCGCACCCAGTGCAGGGTTTCGACATTGTGTTCCAGGGTTGGACGGCCGAACAGGCCGACCTGGGCCACGTAGGGCGGACGCAGGCGGGGCATGCCGCGCTTGCCTTCGATCGACTCGATCATGGCCGACTCCTCGCCGCAGATGTAGGCGCCAGCGCCGCGGCGCAGGACGATCTCCGGCATGCCGTCCATGAAGGGCTCGGCGCGTAACAGCGCCAGCTCGGCTTCCAGCATGGCGCGCAGGCCGTGGTATTCGTCGCGCAGGTAGATATAGATGGTCTCGATGCCGACCGCCCAGGCGGCGATCAGGGCGCCTTCCAGGAAGCGGTGCGGGTCGCGCTCGAGGTAGACGCGGTCCTTGAAGGTGCCGGGTTCGCCTTCGTCGATGTTGATTGCCATGAGGCGGGGACCCGCTTCGGCGCGCACGATGCGCCACTTGCGGCCGGCCGGGAAGCCTGCGCCGCCCAGGCCGCGCAGGCCGGAGGCTTCCAGCGCAGTGATCACGCTCTCGACCTCGCGGCGGCCTTCGACGCAGTCGCGCAGCAGCGCATAGCCGCCCTTGCCGCGGTAGGCCGCCAGGCCGTCGTGGTTCTGGTGGATATCGGTGGTTTCCTTCGTCGCCACCTTGGCCAGTACGGTCTCCACGCTCGCGCGCGGCACCGGATGCTGGCCGACCAGGGCCGCCGGCGCCTGCTCGCAGCGGCCGACGCAAGGCGCCGCCAGCACCCTCACCTCGGTGCCGAGGATGGCCGGCAGCTTGTCGAGCAGTGCCTGGGCACCCGCCATCTCGCAGGACAGGCCGGCGCAGACGCGCACGGTGATCGGGGCCGGCACTTCCTCCCCGTCGCGCAGCACGTCGAAGTGGTGATAGAAGCTGGCGACTTCGTAAACCTCCGATTGCGCCAGTTTCAGCTCCTGGGCCAGCGCCGCCAGGTGCCTGGCTGCCACGCAGCCGAACGCGTCCTGGATCCGGTGCAGGTATTCGATCAGCAGATCGCGCCGGCGCGGGCTGTCGCCCAGCAGGTCCTGCACCTCGCGCAGGGCCTGGGGGTCGGCACGCCGGCCCTTGGGCGCCTCGCGCTTGCGCTGGCGGCTGGCGCCCTGCACGGCGATGGGGATGACGGGATGGTTCATGGCGGTATTCCTGTAATGCGTGTTACGTATTTCGATCGATTTGCCAAGGTCCGGTGTCGTGGGGTGGGCACTCCGTGCCCACGCGTGACGGTCAACGTAAGGCAGGCGTCACGCGTGGTCGGAGGACCGCCCACCCTACTTGAAGAGAACGATCGCCTTCTGCAGCGTGATCCACATGCCGATCGCCAGCGGAATGCCGACCGCGGCCCAGGCCAGCAACGTCACCAGCGCGCCGCCCGCGGCGACCGGGGTTGCGGCGATGGCGGCGGCGCCGGATGCGCCTGCCACCACGCTGTCGCCGCCGGCGGCAGCGGCGGCACGGCTGCCGGCCGAGGCGGCGACGTCGCGCTCATGGGCGCGGCGCTTCTCTTCCGCCAGTTCGGCGTCGCTCATGAAGTACTTGTCGGCCACCGGGCGCACCAGCAGGTTGCAGACGAAGCCCAGCACGAGTAAAGCGGCCATCGCGTACATCGCGGTGTCGTAGGCCTGGGCCTTGGCGACGCCGTGCGCGATCTGGTATTCGCGGATGTAGTTGACCAGGTTCGGGCCCAGCAGGCCGGCGGCGGCCCAGGCGGTCAGCAGGCCGCCGTGGATCGCGCCCACCATCTGGGTGCCGAACAGGTCGGCCAGGTAGGCCGGCACGGTCGAGAAGCCGCCGCCGTACATCGACAGGATGATGCAGAAGGACAGCACGAACAGGGCCAGGTGGCCGCCGTGCGCGAAGCTCGGGATCGCCGAGTACAGCACGAAGCCCAGCACCAGGAACACGAAGTAGGTCATCTTGCGGCCGATGTAGTCGGAGCAGGTGGCCCAGGCGAAGCGGCCGCCGATGTTAAACAGCGACAGCAGGCCGGTGAAGCCGGCAGCGATGGTCGCGATCTGCGCCTTCTGCGCGGTGTCCAGTTCGTTGAAGGCGGCGGTCACGCCGATCAGGCGGCCGCCGAACACTTCCTGCAGCAGCGGCGACGCCATCGCCAGGATGCCGATGCCGGCCGAGACGTTCAGGAACAGCACCAGCCACACCAGCCAGAACTGCGGGGTGCTCCAGGCGCGCTTCACGTGCACGTGGCGGTTGGTGATCAGGGTCTTGCCGCTCTTGGCGGGGGCGGTCCAGCCTTCCGGCTTCCAGCCGTTGGCCGGCACGCGGTAGGACAGCGCGCCCACCATCATGAACACGAAATAGATCGCGGCCAGGGCCAGGAAGGTTTCCCACACGCCCACCGAGGTCGGGGTGGCGAAGTGCTTCATCAGCTTGTCGGCCAGCGGTGCGCCGATCATGGCGCCGCCGCCGAAGCCCATGATGGCCATGCCGGTCGCCATGCCGCGGCGGTCGGGGAACCATTTGATCAGGGTGGAAACCGGCGAGATATAGCCGAGACCGAGGCCGATGCCGCCGATGACACCCGAACCCAGCCACATCAGCCAGATCTGGTGCTTGTAGATGCCCAGCGCCGAGATCACCAGGCCGCCGCACCAGCACAGCGCCGAGACGACGCCGGCCTTGCGCGGACCCGCGTGTTCGAGCCAGCCGCCGAACAGCGCGGTGGACAGGCCCAGGAACAGGAAGAACAAGGAGAACATCCAGCCCAGCATCGAGATCTTCCAGTCGCAGGTGGTGGACGTGATCTCGGCGAAAAAGCTCATGTCGGCCGGGCAGGCCAGCGATTCCTTGATGCCGATGGCCTTCGACAGCGGCAGCCAGAACACCGAGAACCCATACGCCATGCCGATGCACAGGTGAATCGCCAAGGCCGCCGGCGGCACCAGCCAGCGGTTGAAGCCGGGTCTGGCGATGGTGTGCTCCTTGTCCAGCTTATCCAGTAATGCCATGTCTCCTCCGTATTTTTTATTCGAACTAATATGTTTTAAAAAGCATATACTTCTGGCTTACTCTTACTGCAATGCCAAGCGTATCATGGCCTCTTTTTGTCAGAAATAGGCTTTATTTAGCATATAAACCATGCTCAAGGTCCACATCCGCCCGCACTGGGAAATCAGTTTCAACAATGACGCGCCGCTCGACACGGCAACCCTGCTGGCGCTGCTGCTGGCGATCCAGGACCAGGGGTCGATCGCGGCGGCGGCCAAGGCGGCCGGCCTGTCCTACCGCTATGCCTGGGGTGTGCTGCGCGAAGCCGAGGAGCTGTTCGGCGAGCCCCTGCTCGAAACCGGGCGCGGACGCGGCACCCGCCTGACCCTGCTCGCGCAAAAGCTGGTGTGGGCCGACCGCCGCATCGCCGCGCGCCTGTCGCCGACGCTGGACAGCCTGGCATCCGAACTCGAGACCGAACTGGGCAAGCTGCGCATGCGCGGCATCGGCATGCACTCGGTGCGCATCGATGCCAGCCACGGCTTCGCGGTGGCCTCCCTCACCGGCTACCTGGACAAGCTCGAGCTGCCGGTCGAGCTGCGCTACCGCACCAGCCTGGATGCGGTGGCCGCGCTGGCGCGGCGCGAGTGCGACCTGGCCGGCTTCCACGTCCCGGAGGGCGAATTCGAAGAAGCGACGGCGCGCCGCTACCTGCGCTGGCTGGATCCGGAGCGGCACTGCCTGGTCCACCTGTGCGAACGCCAGCAGGGCCTGCTGGTCGCGCCC
The DNA here is from genome assembly GCF_052115005.1 of Massilia sp. 2TAF26. Classification (NCBI taxonomy): domain Bacteria; kingdom Pseudomonadati; phylum Pseudomonadota; class Betaproteobacteria; order Burkholderiales; family Oxalobacteraceae; genus Massilia; species Massilia sp. 2TAF26. The sequence continues at coordinate 299,950 of NZ_JBFRFV010000003.1, read as the reverse complement.
GGCAATCCGCTCGGCATCGCCGGCCTGGGCGACCTGGTGCGCCCTGGCCTGCGCTTCGTGAACCGCCAGGCCGGCTCCGGTACCCGCATGCTGCTCGACATGATGCTCGACCGCGAGGGCATCGACCGTGAAGCGATCAACGGCTGGAACAGCGCCGAGTTCACCCACTCGGCGGTGGCTGCCTACATCGCCAGCGGCATGGCCGACGTCGGCGTCGGTATGCGCACCGCGGCCGAGCAGTTCAAGCTCGGCTTCATCCCGCTGGTACGCGAACGCTACTTCTTCGCCGTCCACCTGGACGCCCTCCAGGACAGCCTGATGGCCCAGCTGCTGGCGATCCTGCGCCAGCCCGGCTATCACCGCCTGGTCGACGCCCTGCCCGGCTACGACGCCAACCGAACCGGCAGCATCGAATCGCTAGCGGAAGCCTTCGGCGCCGCGGGCGCATCGCGCCGGGCCCCGTCCGAAGCGGGAGCGGCAACATGACGCACATCGACGTGGAAGCCCTGCTTACCGCCCTCCCTGCGCGCATCGACGCCATCGTGCGCCGGCATGCGCGGACGGCGCCGGACGCGCCGGCCCTGCGCGAAGACGGCCGCACGCTCGGCTATCGCGAGCTGGAAAACGGCATCGACGCCTGCGCCGCCTGGCTGCGCGACCTGGGTGTGCAGGCCGGCGAGCGGGTGATGCTGGTCAGCGAGAACTGCGTGGCCCAGGTCGCGGCGCTGTTCGCGATCGCCAGCCTGGACGCCTGCTTCGTCAATGTGAACGCGCGCCTGACGGCGCCTGAGCTGGAGACGATCCGCAGCCATTGCGGGGCGCGCGTGGTGCTGTACACGGCCGCCGTCTCTGCCGATGCGGCCGCCCATGCGGCAAGCGCCGGCGCGGGTGCCCATGCGCACGGCGGGCTGGTGGCCAGCGTGCATGCGGACAGCGCCGAGCCGGTGCCGGCCGCCGGATCGCCGGCCGCCCTGGTCTACACCACCGGTACCACCGGTAATCCCAAGGGTGTGATGCTCAGCCATCGCAACCTGCTGTTCGTGGCGGCCGTCTCGAGCCGCCTGCGCGGCCTGGCACCGGGCGACCTGGCGTACGGCGTGCTGCCGGTCTCGCACGTCTATGGCCTCAGCTCGGTGCTGCTGGGGACACTCTACGCGGGCGCCTGCCTGCAGCTCGCGCCGCGCTTCACGCCGCAGGCCATGCTGGAGGCGATCCGCGGCGGCGAACTGACTATCGTGCAGGGCGTGCCGGCCATGTATGCGCGCCTGCTGGAGCTGTGCGCCGCCGAAGGAGGCGGGCCGCAGGGCTCCCCGGCGCCGCTGGCCTCGCGGCTGCGCTTCGCCTACGCCGGCGGCTCGCCGCTCGACCCCACGCTCAAGCGCGACGTGGAGCGTCTGCTCGGCGTGCCGCTGCATAACGGCTACGGCCTGACCGAGGCAGCGCCCACGGTCAGCCAGACCCGCCTGGATGCGCCACGCGCCGACACCTCGGTCGGCCATGCGATCCCGGGCGTCGAGCTGCGGGTCGACGGGACCGACGGCAAGCTGTTCGTGCGCGGTCCCAACGTGATGCTGGGCTACTACCGCGATCCGGCGGGCACCGCCGCCGTGCTGGACGCGGACGGCTGGCTCGACACCGGCGACCTGGCGCGTCAGGGTCCGGACGGCGCCCTCTTCATCGACGGACGCAGCAAGGAGCTGATCATCCGTTCCGGTTTCAAGGTCTATCCGCTGGAGGTGGAGACGGTGCTGAACGCGCACCCGGCGGTGACGCAGTCGGCGGTGATCGGGCGCGCACTGGAGAGTGGCAACGAGGAAGTGGTGGCCTTCGTCCAGCCGGCGGCCGGCACGGCGCTGGCGGCGGACGAGCTGCTGGACTGGGCCGGCGCCCGGCTCGCGCCCTACAAGCGTCCGGCGCGCATCGTCTTCATGGACAGCCTGCCGGCGGCGCCGAGCGGCAAGGTGCTCAAGCACCGGCTCAAATTGCAGGCTTAACGGCGCCGTTTCTTCCAGTCGTAATCGGGTCCGGTCACGTCCACGCCCGGATGCCCGACCACGTCCGGGTGCTCCGAGCACATGGTGATGAAGCGCACCGCCTCGCCCGCGCGCTGGCGTGCGCGCAGCTCTTCCATGAACTTCATGGCGGCGATCATGTCACTCGTATCGAAGGGCTGTGCATGCGGCACGCCGCTCTCGTCCTCGATGGTGGTCCAATACACCATATACATCCATCTCTCCTCTTTCCTCGTCGATTTCGCGGCATTTTCTCATCTTTCCCTCGCCTCCTATACGTAGGACTTGTCCTAAATCGAGTCTATATGTTCGGTGGACCACAAAAGAAGATGGGTCCGCCGACTAGGCTTAGACCTTGGTTCAAAACCGCAGGAAGACTCATGAATCTGAACAACCATATCCAGCCCGCAACATCGCCGCTCCAGCTCTGGGGCGGCCTCGAATGCACCGTCAACCGCGTACGCGACAATTACTTCTCCCAGATGGAACGCAACGGCCATGCAGCCCGCCTGCAGGACCTGGAGCGCTTTGCCTCGCTCGGCATCCGCGCGATCCGCTACCCAGTCCTGTGGGAGCGCACCGCGCCCGACGGCATCGACAGCGCAGACTGGTCATGGCCGGACGAACGCCTGCCCGTACTGCAGCAACTGGGCGTCACGCCCATCGTCGGCCTGGTCCACCACGGCAGCGGCCCGCGCCACACCAGCCTGGTATCGAGCGACTTCCCCGAGAAGCTGTCGGAATACGCCGGCGCGGTGGCGCGGCGCTACCCCTGGATCGAGTACTACACCCCGGTCAACGAGATCTGCACCACCGCCCGCTTCTCCGGCCTGAACGGGGTCTGGTACCCGCACGGCAGCAGCGAAGCGACCTTCGTCCGCGCCCTCATCAATCAGTGCCGCGCGACCGTGCTGGCGATGCGCGAGATCCGCAAGGTCAATCCGGACGCGAAACTGGTGCAGACCGACGACCTGTCGCGCACCTACGGCACGTCCGAAATGGCGGAGTTCACGAATTTTTTCAACGAGCGCCGCTGGCTCGGCTGGGACATGCTGTGCGGCCGGATCGACGAGAACCACGCCCTGTGGGACTACCTGCTGGAATCCGAGGCAAGCGCCGAGGAACTGCTGTGGTTCAGGGAGAACCCCTGCCCGCCCGACATCATGGGCGTCAACTATTACATCACCAGCGAGCGCTGGCTCGACCATCGCCTCGATCGCTATCCGGACAGCCGCCATACCCAGTACCGTGGCGTCCCGCATGTGGACATCGAGTGCCCGCGCGTGCTGGCCACGCCGACCCCGGGCATCGGGCCGCTGCTGCAGGAGATCTGGGAGCGCTACGGTCTGCCGATCGCGATCACCGAGGCCCATATCGACGCCAACCGCGAAGACCAGCTGCGCTGGCTGGTCGAGATCTGGAACGCCGCCAAGAAAGTGCAGCAGAACGGCGCCGACATCCGCGCCGTCACCGTCTGGGCCCTGCTCGGCTCCTTCGACTGGAACTGCCTGGTGACCGAATGCCGCGGCTACTACGAGCCCGGTCCCTACGACGTGCGCGGCCCGCAGCCGCGCCAGACCGCGGTGGCGCACCTGATGCGCGAGCTGTCCACCGGCCGTCCGCTGTCGCATCCGGTGCTGCAGGGCCAGGGCTGGTGGCGCCGTCCGGGACGCCTCTGGGCCAAGCCGGTGGCGACCCGCGAAGCGGTCGCCGACATCAACGACCGCGGCGCCTTCCGCTCGACCTTCCCGCAGCCGATCCTGATCACCGGCGCCACCGGCACCCTGGGCCGCGCCTTCGCCCGCATCTGCGAGCGGCGCAACCTGGCCTGCCACGTGCTGAGCCGCCAGGAGATGGACATCGCCGACCCGGCCTCGGTGGAAGCGGCGATCGTGCGCTACAAGCCCTGGGCGATCGTCAATGCCAGCGGCTATGTGCGGGTCGACGATGCCGAGCGGGAGCTCGAGCGCTGCATGCGCGAGAACGCCCACGGTCCCACCGTGCTGGCGCTGGCGGCGATCCGCCACGCGGTGCGCTTCCTGACCTTCTCCAGCGACCTGGTGTTCGACGGCAGCCTGGGCCGCCCTTATGTCGAATCCGACCGGGTGGCGCCGCTGAACGCCTATGGCCGCAGCAAGGCCGAGGCCGAGCGCCGTGTGCTGGATTCCGACCCGCAGGCACTGGTGGTGCGCACCAGCGCCTTCTTCGGTCCATGGGACGAGCACAACTTCGTGACCCAGGCGCTGGCGGCCCTGTCCGCCGGCCGGCCTTTCGCGGCGGCCGGCGACATGACGGTGTCGCCGACCTATGTGCCGGACCTGGTGAATGCCTGCCTCGACCTGCTGATCGACAAGGAGTCCGGCATCTGGCACCTGAGCAACGGCGAGGCCATGAGCTGGGCCGAGCTGGCCCAGCGTGCCTGCGCCGCCGCCGGCATCGATCCGGCCGGCCTCGAGGTGCGTACGGCTGCCGAGCTCGGAATGACGGCGCCGCGTCCCCTCCACAGCGCGCTGACCAGCGAGCGCGGCCTGATCCTGCCCTCCTTCGGCGACGCCCTGGGACGCTATCTGCGCGAGCGTGAACTGGGCGGGGAAAGCTTCGGCCAGGAAGAGTCGGCGCATTACGCCAGCTGATCAGTTCGTTTGATCAAAAAGCAACAGCCGCGCCAATTTTGGGCGGCTGTTGCTGTTTATATGCTTGACGAATAGCATTGTATTTACCATCGGGACTTCTTTAGTTACACTGTGTTACATAGCGTTACGTTACGCGATTCCGTGTTCACAGCCATGTCCGCCTGCCTTGTCTTATCGATCTCTTTTCCTCTTGCCAGCGCAGGGAGCCCGGAATGAAGCTTTATCGTGAAGAACGGGGCTGGGCCGAACGGCTCATCGCCGCCGCCACGCCGTCCGTCACCCTGGACTCGGCGGTTCCTTCCCACCTGTCGCGCCTGCCGCTGCTGCGCGAGCGGATCAAGATCCGCGTGCGCGCCCTGCTGCATCCGCTGCAGACCCCGGCCTGGCTGCACCTGCTGAATTCCCATCCGGCCTTCTCGGAATACGTGCGCAACTGCCCGCGCTTCCTGTACAAGGTCTACCGCCCGTATAACAGCCAGGCCCTGACGGCCGGGGAAAGGCTGGCGGCGATCCAGGCCCACTACCAGTTTATCTTCCGCCTCGGCCTCGGCCAGACGGTGGCGCGCGCCAGCATCGGGCCGGTGGTGCTGGCGGCTGCCGAAGGCAAGAGCGGCCTGCCCTACGAGATCCAGCTGCGCACGGTGAACATGTTCGACCGCGAAGGCGAACTGGTCATGCAACTGGCCCAGGACGGCAAGGTGATCTACACGGTGGCCTTCACGATCGCTCCGCGCGCCGGCCGTCCGGCCATCAGCATCGGCTGCGTCCAGGGCGGCAAGCTTGACGACGCCCGCGAAGCGATCCGCCTGGCCACCCGTGACCTGCACGGCCTCCGCCCCAAGCAGTTGATGGTGAGCCTGGTGCGCCAGCTCGGCTTCGAATACGGCTGCGAGCGCCTGCACCTGGTCTCGAACCGCAACCGTGTGATCTACACGGCGATCCGCCTCGGCCGCGTGCTGGCGGATTACGACCTGCTGTGGGAAGAGATGGGCGCCGTCAGGAACGCCAGCGGCGACTACGAACTGGAGTGCGCCCCGATAGCGGCGCCGGACCTGGAAAACATCCCGTCGAAGAAGCGCTCGGAAGCAAGAAAGCGCCACGAACTGCTGTGCGGCCTCGCCGAAGGCGTCTGCCTCAACCTGCGCGCCCGCAGCTGACCATCAAATTCGGGGTCATCAAATTCGGGGTCAGAGCACTTTTTTGAGCAATGGCCCCAGATAAACCTTTTGGTCCGGCCGAGGGCCCGAAGGCGCTCCCTTCCGGGCGATGCCGACGCTGCGGTCTGCAAAGGTAGTCCTTGGCGATTGCCCGAGGGCTTTTGCCAAAAAAAGTGCTCTGACCCCGAATTTTTAAAAAGTGCTCTGACCCCGAATTTTTCAGGTGCGGGTCAGGATGGGGGCCAGTTCGTTCCAGACGCGATCCACGCTCATCTTGTTCATGCAGTCGTGATGCCCCAGCGGGCATTCGCGCTTGCGGCAGGGCGAGCATTCCAGGCGCAGGGAGACGGTGCGTGCGATTTCCGACAGCGGCGGCGCGTAGTCCGGATCGGTCGAGCCGTACAGCGCCACCACCGGGCGGTTCAGGGCCGAGGCGATGTGCAGCAGGCCCGAGTCGTTGGAGACCACCGCGCGCGCCTGCGCCAGCAGGGCGATGGCGTCGTCCAGCGAGGTCTGGCCGGCCAGGTTGAGGATGAGGCTGGATGCGGCGCCGGCCCTGGCCAGGACCTGGTCGCAGGCTTCCTGGTCGTTCGGCGATCCGAGCAGCGCCACCTGCACGCCCGGCACCGTGTCCGCCACGCGCGCCGCCAGCTCGCCGTAGTGGGCCGGCGGCCAGCGCTTGGCGATGCCGAACTCCGCGCCCGGGGCGAAGGCCACCAGCGGGCGCTGCAGGTCGATGCCGAGGCGCCGGGCGACGGTCTCGGTTTCTTCGCCGGCCACGATCAGCGAGGGCCGCGCCAGCTGGCCCGGCAGCGGCAGCTCGGGCTCGCGCGCCAGCGCCGCGTAGAACGGCACCATCGAGCGCGGCGGGCTGTCGTCGTGGTGCATCACGTTGACCATCCCGTAGCGCATCTCTCCCTTGTAGCCGACCCGTTGCGGAATCCGCGCGAGCCAGGGGATCAAGGCATATTTCAGGGTGTTCGGCAGCACATAGGCGTCGCGGTAGCCGCGCTTGCGCAGCTGCCGCGCCGTCTTCAGGCGCTCGCCCAGCTGCAGGGCGCGGTGCCGGAACGGCGTCTCCATGATCTGGTCGGCTTCCTGGATGCGGCGCCACACCGGCACCACCTGCGGCGGCGCCAGCACGTCGATGGCGCGCTCCGGGTGGGCCTGCTTGAGCAGGCGCAGCAGGGGCTGGGCCATCACGGCGTCGCCGATCCAGTTCGGCGAGATGACGAGGGTGCGCTCCTGGCCGTTCATGTCGCTTCCGCCGGGGTCGTGAACTGCAGCCGGTACAGGTTGGCGTAGGCGCGGCCCAGCGCCAGCAGCTCGTCGTGGGTGCCCTGTTCGACGATGCGGCCCTGCTCCATCACCACGATCAGGTCGGCGCGCTCGATGGTCGACAGGCGGTGCGCGACCACGAAGGTGGTGCGGCCAGCCATCAAGGTATCGAGCGCGGCCTGCACGGCGCGTTCGGATTCGTTGTCGAGCGCCGACGTCGCCTCGTCGAGGATCAGGATCGGCGCATCCTTGTAGATGGCGCGCGCGATCGCCACGCGCTGGCGCTGGCCGCCGGACAGGCGCATGCCGTTCTCGCCGATCATGGTCTCGACGCCGTTCGGCAGGCGCGCCACCACGTCGTCGAGGTGGGCCGCCTTGATCGCCGCCGCCAGCCGCGCATAGTCGACCTGCTCGGCGCCGTAGGCGATGTTGGCCTTCAGTGTGTCGTCGAACAGCACCACGTTCTGGCCCACCAGGGCCAGCTGGGAACGCAGGCTGGGCATCCGGATGTCCTGGTAGGGCACGCCGTCCAGCAGGATGCGGCCGCTCTCCGGCTCGTAGAACCGCGCGACCAGATTGACGAAGGTGGACTTGCCGCCGCCCGACATCCCGACCAGGGCCACGGTCTGGCCCGGCTCGACGTCGAGCGACACTTCGTCCAGCGCCCGCGCCTGGACGTTCGGGTAGCGGAAGGAAACGCGCTCGAAGCGCACCCGGCCTTGTGCGCGGCCGAGCGAGCGCGTGCCCGGATCGTGCTCGACCGGCTCGTCGATCAGCTGGAACACGGTCTCGGCGGCCGCAATCCCGCGCTGCATGGGGCCGTTCACTTCGGCCAGCGCCTTCAGCGGCGTCAGCAGCATCAGCATCGAGGTGACGAAAGCGGTGAATTCGCCCTGGGTCATGCCGGCGCGCAGGGCCAGCATCACCACCAGCGACAGCGCCAGCGAGGTCGCGATCTGGGTCACCGGCGTGGTGGCGGCAAAGGCGACCGTCATGCGCTGCGAGAAGCCGCGCAGGGCTTCGCTGCGCTGATGGAAGCGCCGGTTCTCGTAGCGCTCGCCGGAGAACACGCGAATCACCTGGTAGCCGCGCGCGGCTTCCTCGACCACCTGGGTCATCTCGGCGGTGACGCGCTGGTTCTCCCGGTTCAGGTGACGCAGGCGCTTGCTGGTGGTGCGCACGATCACCGCGGTCAGCGGCACCACCACGATCGCCACCAGGGTCAGCTTCCAGTTCAGGTGCAGCAGATAGCCCAGCAGGCCGATCACCACCAGCGTGTCGCGCACGAAGGCGACGAACACCGACTGGATCATGTCCACGACCTGGCGCACGTCGGCCACCACGGTGTTGATGATCTTGCCGGTGGACTCCTGCTGGAAGCGCGCCGCCGGCAGGCGCAGCAGGCGCTCGAAGGCCATCGCGCGCAGGTCGTTGGTCATCCGGCTCAGCACCCAGTTGTTGTAGTAGGCGGTGGCGAAGGTGCCGACGCCGCGCAGGACGAACAGCGACACCAGCACGCCGGGAATCCACCACAGCGAGAAGCCGGGCGTTTCGCGGAAGCCTTCGTCCATCAGCAGCTGCAGCGCCTTGGCGACCAGCGGTTGGGTGGCGGCCGTCAGCGCCATCGCCAGCAGCGCCAGGAAGGCGCGCCCGCGATAGGGTTTCAGGATCGCCCAGAGGCGCTTGATGATGACACTGTTATCCAATTTTTTCTTTCGCATTCAGGCAGAAGCCCATGAGCAGGAACACCATGAGCGCGTAAAACAGGCTGCCTTTCACCGACCAGAAGATCACTTCGGTCAGGCCGAAGCTCACGTAGCTGGTCACAACCAATACGCCGGCCAGCGCGACCGCCGCCTGCGGACCGCCGGGCGCGCCGCGCAGCTGACCCGCGAAGAACAGCAGCGGCGCCGCCATCGTCGCCAGCCACAGCGCGAAGCCGACCACGCCGCCGGTCGCCAATTCCTGCAATCCGTCATTATGCAGGTGCGGCAGCGACAATACCACCGGGTCGAGCCTGCCTTCGTGGGCATATTCGGCCAGGCGCGCGCGGCAGGCCTGGAAATCCATCCCCAGCAGCGGATGCTCGGCGATCAGCATGGAAGCGCCCTTCCACAGCTCGAGCCGGGTACCGACCCGGGTAAAGACGTTGCCGCCGTCGACCCAGGTGCGGACGTCGCTCACGCCTTCGTCGAAGCGCGCCTGCATGCCGCTGGCCGGCACGAACCAGGACACCAGCACCACCGCCGCGCCGACTGCCAGCAGGGCGCGCACCCGGGCGCCGCCCAGCATCCGCGCATGGCGCAGGAACAGCAGCGCCGCCAGCGCCAGCGCCAGCCAGCCGCCGCGGCTGCCGGTCAGCAGCGAGGACGCCAGCCCGGCCAGCGCGCCGAAGGCCGCCAGCCTGGACTGCCGCGGCTCGTCGCGCAAGTCGATCGCGGCCGTCACCGACAGCAGCGCCAGCAGCAGCGCCAGGTCGCCGAAGGTGATCGCATTGATCAGGCCGCCCGGGCGGTCGATTCCCAGCACCAGCCGCTGCCAGGCCACGAAGGGCAAGGCCGCCATCGCGCCGGCGATCACGCCCCACCACAGCATGCGGCGCGGCGGCCGCAGCGCCAGTACTGCCGCCAGCGCACTCACCGCAAAGAACATGCGCGCCGGCTTTTCCACCGTGTTCATATTTGCTCCGCGCACCAAGGCACAGCCCAGCACGAACAAGAAGTGCAGCAGAAAGGCTAGCACGACCCAGCGCACCTGCGGCCAATGGCGCGCCAGCGCGTCACGGCACGGCTTGAACGAGATCAAAGCGGTGATCAGGAACAGGAAACTACCAAGACTGACGCCGAACAGGGTGACGAGGCTTAGAAACGGAAACAGGAAGGCAAGGGAGCCGGTCCAGAGCTGCACTGGATCCCTTGGATTCGTCGAATTACTGTTCATTGATGTTCTTGTGGGATACTCTTGCCCCTGAATACAGCAGTGTACATCGGACCATATGCGGCACGCACAGACAATCTCGGTCGTGATCACCACCTACAACCGGCCGGATGCGCTGGCCGCGGTGGTGCGGGCATGTTTCATGCAGAACGACAAGAATTTCGAAATCATTATCGCTGATGATGGCTCGACTGCCAACACGCGTAACCTTGTGCAACAACTCGCGGCGGACGCGCCGATGCCGGTTCACCACGTCTGGCAGCCCGACGAGGGCTTCCGCGCGGCGATGGCGCGCAACCGCGGCACCCTGGCCGCGCAGGGTGAATACATCATTTTCCTGGACGGCGACTGCATCCCGCAGCGCGACTTCATCGCGCGCCACCGGGCCCTGTCGGAACCGGGCTGCCTGGTCTCCGGCAGCCGCATCCTGATGAGCGAGCGCCTGACGCGGCGGGTATTGAACGAAGGCATCGAGATTCCGGACACCGGCCTCGCCACCCGCATGGCCTGGCGCCTGCGCGGCGACCTGAACAAGACGCTGCAGCTGGGCCTGCGCTGGCCCGACCTGGGGCGCGTGCGCAACAGCTTCTCCTGGCGGCGCATCAAGAGCTGCAACCTGGCGGTCTGGCGCAGCGACCTGGAACGCGTGAACGGCTTCGACGAGAGTTTTACGGGATGGGGCCACGAGGATTCGGATCTCGTGGTGCGCCTGTTTCACGCCGGCGTGAAACGGAAGGATGGGGCGTTTGCCACCGAAGTATTCCACCTGTGGCACCGCGAGGCGCAGCGGGATCAGGAGTCCAGCAACCGGAAGGTGGTGCTGGAGCGGGCGGCGGCCAAGGTGACGCAGGCGACCGTCGGATTACGCGAACACGCTTGAGCCGTCGTTCCCGCATTCACCCGTCGTTCCCGCATTCACCCGTCGTTCCCGCATTCACCCGTCGTCCCCGCGTTCACCCGTCGTCCCCGCGCAGGCGGGGATCCAAGTTTTGCTTGAGCTGTCGAAACGCATGCAAACTTGGGGGGATAGTGCCGGGGGCACTATCCCGCCTTCGCGGGGACGACGGTAGTTTGCACGGACGACGGCAACTTTCGAGGTTTTTAGGCAGCCACCCGGAACACACTGACCGTCCGCGCCAGCTTCGCCGCCTGCTCCTGCATCGCTTCCGACGCCGCCGCCGCTTCCTCCACCAGCGAGGCATTCTGCTGGGTCACCTGGTCCATCTGGGCAATCGCCTGGTTGATGTGCTCGATGCCCGTGCCCTGCTCCCGGGTGGCGCTGCTGATCGCGCCGATCATGCTGCTGACGCGGTTCACGCTGGCGACGATCTCCTGCATCGTGGCGCCGGCATCCAGCACCAGCGTCGCGCCGTCGCCGACCTTCTCGACCGAGTCGCCGATCAGTTCCTTGATCTCCTTGGCCGCCTGGGCCGAGCGCTGGGCCAGATTGCGCACCTCGCCCGCCACCACCGCGAAGCCCCTGCCCTGCTCGCCCGCGCGCGCCGCCTCGACCGCCGCGTTCAGCGCCAGGATATTGGTCTGGAAAGCGATGCCGTCGATGACGCCGATGATGTCGACGATCTTGTTGGACGACGTTTTGATCGCTTCCATGGTGTCGACCACGCGCGCCACCACCTCGCCGCCGCGGTCGGCCACACCGGCGGCCGATTCGGCCAGCTGGCTGGCCTGGCGCGCGTTCTCGGCGCTCTGTTTGACGGTGCTGGTCAGCTCCTCCATCGAGGCCGCTGTCTCTTCCAGCGAGCTGGCCTGCTCCTCGGTGCGGCTCGACAGGTCCAGGTTGCCGCTGGCGATCTGGCTCGAGGCCGTCGCGATCAGGTCGGTGCCGCTGCGCACCTGGGTCACGATGCCGGCGAGGGCATCGCGCATGGCTTTCATGGCCGCCATCAGGCTGTCGCGGTCGCCTTCGCGCACGATCACTTCCGTGCCGAGGTCGCCGCCGGCGATGCGCCGCGCCACCTCGACCGCATAGCCCGGATCGCCGCCCAGCGAGGCTTCGATCTTGCGGGTCAGGAGCACGACCACCACGCCCAAGGCCGCGCCGATGAGCGTCAGCCAGATCGCCGATTCGCCCAGATTCCGGTAGAAGGCCTGGTCGAGGTCGTCGATGTACAGGCCGGTCATGATGTTCCAGCCCCAGGGTCGATAGGCCAGGGTGTAGGTCAGCTTCGGCACCGGCTTCTGCGCACCCGGCTTGGCCCACAGGTAGCTGGTGAAGCCGCCGCCGTCCTTCGACGCGTTGGCGGTGGCGATGGCGTCCAGGAAGACCTGGCGGCCTTCCGGATCGCGGGTGGCGCTGGTCTTCGAGCCGACCAGCTCGGCCTTGATCGGATGCATCAGCACCTGCTCGCCGTCGAACACGACCAGGTAGCCGGACTCGCCGTAGCGCAGCGCCTTGATGCGGGCCAGCGCCTGCATCTTCGCTTCCTCGATCGTCAGCGCATGGCTGGCCGCCAGCGCGCCGTATTCCTTGGCGATCGACGCCGCCATCTGGCCGGCATCGGCGAGCTGGGTCTTGCGCTCGTCAAGACGGACTTCGCGGTTGTGCAGGGAGTCGAGGACGAATACCGCGAACAGGCAAAGCAGGCTCAGCAGCAGGGGAAGGAAGAGTTTCTGTCGGAAGGAGAGTTTCATGGTGACGACACGATAAGTTGCCCTGGGACACTATCGCCAAAACCGTGCTGAAACTCGATGACAAGAAATTAAATATGGAAGATATTTTTGTGTTCAGTATCTAAACCGAACGTTGTCGCGCGTGGGCACGGTGTGCCCACCCAGGTTATCGATGCGCACCGTGCCCACGCTCACTGCATCAATACTCGACCGCCACCTCTTTCGCCCCCAGCTGCAGCTCGAGCGCATATTTCAACTCGTCCGACGGCGCCACCCGCCAGCCGTCGCCCAGCTGCACCACGCAGGGAATGCCCTGCGGCGACACGCGCAGGCTGACCGACAGGCCGTCGTGCTGGCGGTAGGGCTGCAGGATCTCGGCCAGCTTGGCCGGGCTGATCGTGCAGGCGACCTCCATCTCCAGCTTGTGGCCGTACTGGATGCGCGCCTCGGCGATGCCGAAGGCCTTCTCGGCGGTGATGCGCAGGCCGCCGTTGAAGCGGTCTTCCGAGACCTTGCCGACCACCAGCAGGAATTCGTCTTCGCGGAAGATGTTCTTGTTGGCCTCGAACAGCTCGTTGTAGATCGTGACTTCGACCACCGAGGTCTTGTCGTCCAGGGTGACGATCAGGATCTTGCCGCGCTGGGTCAGCTGGGTGCGCACGCCGGTGATCACGCCGCACAGCATGCGCGGATCGCGCGACGGCTCCAGGTCCTTCAGCTTGGTCTTGGCGAAGCGCCGCACCTCCTGCTGGTAGGAGTCGAACATGTGGCCCGACAGGTAGTAGCCGAGCGCGGTCTTCTCTTCCGACAGCTTCTGCCGGTCGGTCCAGGGCGTGGCCTTCACATACTCCGGCGGAGCGACCAGGTCGGAGTCAATGCCGCCGAACAGGCTGACCTGGTTCGCCGCCGCAGCCGCCTGGCCGGCCGCTTCCATCGCGAAGCCGACGGAAGCCAGCAGCACCGCGCGGTCGACGCCGAAGCAGTCCATGGCGCCGGCGCGGATCAGGGATTCGATGGTGCGGCGGTTGATCTGCTTGCGGTCCACGCGCAGGCAGAAGTCGAACAGGTCCTTGAACTTGCCGCCGTCCTTGCGCGCCGCGATGATGGCTTCGATCGCGCCCTGGCCGGCGCCCTTCACGCCGCCCAGGCCGTAGCGGATGTTCGACACCTGCTTGCCGGTGACGGAGCGCGGCGGGCCTTCCGGCGTGAAGCGGAACTGCGATTCGTTGACGTCCGGCGGCAGGATGGTCAGCTTGCAGACGTCGATCGAATCCTCGACCAGGATCTTGATCTTGTCCGTGTCTTCCATGGCCAGCGACATGTTGGCTGCCATGAACGCGGCGGTGTGGTGGACCTTCAAATACGCCGTGTGATACGACAGCAGCGCATAGGCGGCGGCGTGCGACTTGTTGAAGCCGTAGCCCGCGAACTTCTCCATCAGGTCGAAGATCTCGTCGGCCTTCTCGGTCGACAAGCCGTCCTTGGCGGCGCCGGCGCGGAAGATTTCGCGGTGCTCCGCCATCTCCTCGGCCTTCTTCTTGCCCATCGCGCGGCGCAGCATGTCCGCGCCGCCCAGCGAGTAGCCGCCGACGATCTGCGCCATCTGCATCACCTGCTCCTGGTAGACCATGATGCCGTAGGTCTCGGACAGGATGGACTCGGTGCGCGGGTCCGGATAGTCGAACTTCTCGCCGTGCTTGCGCTTGCAGAAGTCCGGGATCAGGTCCATCGGGCCCGGACGGTAGAGCGCCACCAGCGCAATAATGTCCTCGAAGCGGTCGGGACGCGCATCCTTCAGCATGCCCTGCATGCCGCGCGATTCAAGCTGGAACACGGCGACGGTCTTCGCCTCCGTCAGCAGCTTGTACGAAGGCCGGTCGGTCAGCGGCAGCGATTCCAGGTTGAAGCCGGCGTCCTGCGGATCGAGCGCGCGGATGTAGTTCACGGCGCGGTCGAGGATGGTCAGGGTGGTCAGGCCCAGGAAGTCGAACTTCACCAGGCCGGCGGCTTCGACGTCGTCCTTGTCGTACTGCGAGACCACGCCGGCGTCGCCGCCCTGGGTGTACAGCGGGCAGAAGTCGGTCAGCTTGCCGGGGGCGATCAGCACGCCGCCGGCGTGCATGCCGATGTTACGGGTGATGCCCTCGACCTGCTGGGCAAGATCCAGCAGCTGCTTCACCTCTTCCTCGTTCTCGAGGCGTTCCTTGAGCATCGGCTCTTCTTCGATCGCCTCGGCGATCGAGACCGGCTTGCCCGGCTTGAACGGAATCAGCTTGGAGATGCCATCGCAGAAGGTATAGCCGAAGTCCATCACACGGCCGACGTCGCGGATCGCGCCCTTGGCCGCCATGGTACCGAAGGTGGCAATCTGCGAGACCGCGTCGCGGCCGTACAGGTCCTTCACGTGCTGGATCACCAGCTCTCGCTTTTCCTGGCAAAAGTCGATGTCGAAGTCGGGCATCGAGACGCGTTCCGGGTTCAGGAAGCGCTCGAACAGCAGGTTGTATTTCAGCGGATCGAGGTCGGTGATCTTGAGGGCGTAAGCGACCAGCGAGCCCGCGCCGGAACCGCGGCCCGGGCCGATCGGCACGCCGTTGTTCTTGCCCCACTGGATGAACTCCGCCACGATCAGGAAGTAGCCCGGGAACTTCATCTTGATGATGGTGTTGTTCTCGAACTCCAGGCGCGCTTCGTAGCGCGGGCGTTCCTTTTCGCGCTGCTCCGGATCCGGGAACAGCTGGACCAGGCGTTCCTCCAGTCCCTTCCTGGTCTCGGCGATGAGAAACTCGTCGATGGTCATGCCCGGGGTCGGGAAGTTCGGCAGCTGCGGCTTGCCCAGCGTGAGCGTAACATTGCAGCGCTTGGCGATTTCGACGGAATTGGCGAGCGCGCCCGGCAAATCCTTGAACAGCTCGGCCATCTCGTCCTGGGACTTGAAGCACATGTTCTCGTTGAAGCGGCGCACGCGCTTGGCGTTGGCCAGCATCTCGCCTTCCGCGATACAGACGCGCGCTTCGTGGGCGATGAATTCTTCCTTCTTGATGAACTGCACCGGGTGGGTCGCCACCACCGGCAGCCCGAGGCGGCCGGCCAGCGCCACCGAGTGGCGCACCTGCTGCTCCTGGTTGGGCTGGCCGGCACGCTGGATCTCGACGTAGAAATGGCCCGGGAAGATGCGCGCCCAGCGCTGTGCGCAGGCCTCGGCCTTCTCGATGTCGCCGTTGTCGATGGCCTGGGCGACGTCGCCGAAGGGGCCGCCCGACAGGACGATCAGGGCGTTCGACTGCGGCACGTCCGGCTCCAGGGTCGATACCGACGTCGCCAGAGCTTCCAGCCACTCGACGCGGATTTCCGCCCTGCCCTTGTACTGGTTGGTGAGCCAGGCCTTGGACAGCAGCTCGCACAGCTGCAGGTAGCCGGTCTTGTTCTTGCAGAGGATCAGCAGGCGGAACGGCTTGTCGCGGTTCTCGTCGTTGGTGATCCAGGCGTCGACCCCGACGATGGGCTTGAGGCCCTTGCCGCGCGCGGCCTTGTAGAAGCGGACCAGGGCGAAGGCGTTGGCCAGGTCGGTCACCGCCAGCGCCGGCTGCTGGTCCTTCACGGCCGCAGCCACCAGGTCGTCGATGCGGACCAGGCCGTCGACGATCGAGTATTCGGAGTGTACGCGCAGGTGGGTAAAAGTCGGGGCAGTCATCCCATCATTTTACCGCGCCCGGCCCGCTGCTGCGATGCCAGGTTTCTTTATGTCATTGTGTTGTGGCAATTTCACCAATCCGCGTCGACTTGTCTTTTCCATAATGACGGCGCATGCGCAGGAAGGGTTCTTCGATCGTGTTATAGCTCAGGGTTGCCAGCAGCCAGGTGGCGACATAGGTGATCAATATCATGATGGCCGCATCGATCCAGCCGTTGCCGACCAGCCTCACCATGCCGACTTGGGTTGCCAGCAAATGCAACAAAGCCATGTGCAAGAGGTAGAAGGAAAAGCTGACCTTGCCGCCATGGCAAAGCACGCGTTCGATGGGTGCCGGAAGGCGTGGCTGGAAGGATACCCAGGCCAGGATGAAGATCGCCCAGCCCAGGCTCTCGATCATCGACCAGAAGATCCAGAACACCGATTTCGGCGTCGCCCCGAAGGGTGCGATACGGTGCAGCGCGGCGGTGTCGCAGACCACCAGCGCAAAGGAAATCAGCAGCAGCCAGGGCGAAAAAGCGTGCAGGCGTCCGCGGATCCGCGGCTGCTGGTACAGCATGGCGGCCAGCATGCCGATCAGGAACTGGTCGAAACGGCCGACGAAGGTGCAGAAATACATCAGCGTGCTGTTTTCGTTGACGGTATAAGCGCTGAGTTTAAAAAAGAACATCAGCAACAGCAGATTGAGCAGATAGCCCGGACCGCGTTCCATGGCAAAGCGCGCCAGGAAGGGGAATACCATATAAAACAGGAATTCCAGCGAAATGGTCCAGGCCGCGCCCGTGATCGGCGTGCCCGAGGTCGGCGCGTGGCCGAGATTGGTCGCGAACACGTACAGCAGGTCCTGGGGCTGGAAATTGTCGCGCCCGATCGAGGTGGCGACCAGGAAGATGGTCAGGAACAAGGGAAAGATGCGCAGCACGCGGTTGCGCACGAAGTCGCCGTAGACGATCCCTTTCTGATGCAGGGCGATCTGCATGAACAGGAAGCCCGACAGGGTGAAGAACAGGCCGACCCCGGTATGCCCTTCCGTGATCAGGCCGGCCCACGGCGTCACCAGCGCCGGCCCGCCGAGGCCCCGGTACTCGAGTTGAAAATGAAACAGGAAGACAATGGTCGCGGCCAGCCAGCGCAATTGATCGATGCGCGGGTTGTACTGCAGATTGAGCGAGTTCATAAGGGCCGGCTGAGGTTGCGCAAAAAATAGCATTTTAATTCGAACTACCGCGAAACTACACCTTATCCACATCCCGGCTGACCTCACGCCGGCACTGTCTTATAATTGCTGGCTGTCTTCCTGTATTTGCTCCCCAATGAACATGCACGTCAATATCGCCGCCTACAAATTCGTCACCCTCGAGAACCTCGAAGAGATGCGCCAGCAATACCAGGCGCTGTGCAATGAGCTCGGCTTGAAAGGCACTGTGCTGCTGACGCCGGAAGGCATCAATATGTTCGTCTCCGGTCCGCGCGAGAACATCGACCAGTACCTGGCCTGGGTACGCAGCGACGCCCGCCTGGCCGACCTGGAATGGAAGGAAAGCCTGTCGGAGGAACAGTCGCACCGCCGCATGCTGGTACGCATCAAGAAGGAAATCATCACGATGCGCATGCCCCTCATCAAGCCGGAACTGGGCCGTGCGCCCTCGGTGGCGCCGAAGACGCTCAAGCGCTGGCTCGACCAGGGACATGACGACGACGGCGTGCCGGTGGTGATGATGGAAACCCGCAACGCCTTCGAAGTGGACGTCGGCACCTTCGAGAACACGCTCGACTACCGTATCGACAAGTTCAGCGAGTTCCCGGACGTCGTCGCCAGGCACAAGGATGAGCTGCAGGGCAAGACTGTGGTGACCTTCTGCACCGGCGGCATCCGTTGCGAAAAGGCCGCAATCCACATGCAGAACATCGGCTACGAGCGCGTCTACCAGCTCGACGGCGGGATCCTGAAATACTTCGAGGAAGTCGGCGGCGACCACTACAAGGGCGACTGCTTCGTCTTCGATTACCGCACGGCGCTCAACCCCAAACTGGAGCCGACCGAAACCGTGCAGTGCTTCGCCTGCCGTGCAGTGGTGACGCCGCGCCAGCAACTGGCGCCCGAGTACGTGGTTGGCGTTTCCTGCCCGCATTGCTTCGACCATCAGGCCCAGGACCCGCAAGCGCAGGGCCAGGCACAGGTTTAAGGTTGCAGAACGACACACCGCCGGTCATGCCGGCGGTGATTTTTTATTTCATTCACGCGGCTTGCGTGAAATAAAATTCAGCCGAACAGCGGATGTGCGGGATCGGCAACGCCGATCAGGCCCACAGGATGGTCTGCCAGACCGGTCGCGGCCTTGACCATGTTCTCGATGGTGATGTCGATATTGCCCGGGTCGACGGCAGCCGCGCCCGATGCCAGGTCGTGGATGGCGGCAAGATAGTCCGATGCCATCTTGAGGCCGGCCGGGGTCGAATACGCCTGCTGCTCGGCGGGCTGGTCCAGGTGTGCCGTGAAGACGCTGGCAGTCGCCACTTTCCCGTTATAGGCGACACCGTCATTGCCCTGGGCGCCACCGGCGATCTGGGTCACGACGTTATCGATGCTGATCGCTTTCTTGTCCAGCAGATTGGCCCAGTAGTCGGCACCGGCAGTCTCGGCGGGGCGTCCGAACAGATGCTGGTACACCGCGTTGACCGTGGCGTGGCTGTCCATGCCCGCATACATCGCCTTGTATTCCGGCGAAGCGGCAAAGCTTGCCGAAATCTGCTGATAGCCGGTCGGATTATTCGCGAGGATATTGGTCCAATAAGCCAGGCCGGCAACGTCCGCCGGACGGCTGAAATATGCAACGTAAAGCTTCTGGACTTCTGTTTGCGTCGTAGTCGCCATCATGGCCTCCTTTTAGATAAGTGTAAAAAAATATACCGTATCCGTCTTTTTGGAGGCGCACTCAACCGTGCAGCATGTTTCGTAAGTTCTTGAAAGAAAAAGATTTTTTCCCAGAAATCCACGTCGCATACGCAGAAGTGTTAAATATCTAACCCAAGCGGGCTGTAAAAAAGACCCCGGTGCTCGCGCAGCGGGGTCTTATATCAGGTATGGCGCAGGATCAGTGGAAGTAAGCCGCCACCTCGCGCACGCTGGAGGCATCCAGCGTTCCGGCCGCGGCGCGCAGGCGCAGCAGGCCGATCAGGTAGGAATAGCGGGCCTGGGCCAGGTCGCGCTGGCTGGTGTACAGCTGCTGCTGGGCATTGAGCAGGTCGAGGTTGATGCGGACACCACCCTTGATGCTCTGCTCCGTGGCCTTCATCAGTTCCTTGCCGGAGGCAACCGCCTTCTCCAGTGCCTCGATCTTGCGCACGCTGGACAGCACGATGCTGTGGGCTTTGCGCAACTCGACCATGACCTTGCTGGTGCGTGCGTCGTAATCCGACTGGGCACGTCCATAGGCGTCGGCGGCCTGGCGCGCGCTGGCGCTGATCGCCCCGCCCTGGTAGATCGGGAGGCTCACCTGCAGGCCGATAGCGCGGTCAACCGTTTTCTGGTTGTAGGTGTTGATCGATGCGGCATCGCTCTTGTCGTAGACGGCAGTGAGGTCGACGCGCGGATAATGCCCGGCCTTCTGCTTGCCGATCTCCAGGCGCGCGGACTCGATCGCCAGGCGCGCAGCCGCCAACTCATGGTTGTGCTCGCGTGCGATTCTGGCCCAGTCCTCGTAGCCGGCGGTCGGCAGCGCGGCCGGATTGAAACCGTCGCGCAGCTTGTCCAGCTGGCCCGGGTCCACGCCAATGATGCCGATCAAAGTTTCGCGCGCGGCGACCACATTGTCTTCGGCCTCGGTCACCTGGGCTTCGGCGATATCGAGCCGGGCCTGGGTTTCCAGCATGTCGGTCTTGGTGCCCTCGCCCTTCTCGAACAGGCGATTATTGACATGCATCTGCTCCTTGTACATGTCGCGCGACACCCTGGACAGTGCCAACTGGTCCTCAGCAAACAAGGCGTCCATGTAGGCGCTGGCCACGCGCACCGCGACGTCGTCGCCGGCCGCCTCGTAGGCGGCTTCGCCCTGCTTCGCCTGCACCTTGCCCTGGCGGTAGCGCGCCACGCCGTCCAGGTTCAGGATCGGCTGGCGCAGCTGTACCGCGCTCGTACGGCTGATGTAGCGCGGCTGCGTCGGCGTCCAGGTCGCCGGAACCGATTGGCCGAAGATATTCGTATAGCCGGGCTGCCAGGTGTTGACGTCGGTGATGTTGCGGCTGGCCGAAAAACTCGCCGACACCTGCGGCAGCAGGTAGGAACGGCCGATCACGCGGTTTTCCTTGGCCGACTCCTTCTCGTAGAAGCTCATCTTGTATGTCGGATCGTTCTTCAGGGCCGCCTCGTAGGCCTGCTGCAGCGTGATCGCGCTGGCCTGGCCGGCCGCCAGCAGGGCCGACATCGCCGCGGCGAGCGCGGCAGCCGTGCGGCGCACGCCGCTCATATTGACTGGTCGCGCCACGCTTACTCCTCGCTCAGCGCCGAGCTGGCACGATCGAATACCGGCTTGAGCAGGTAGTTCATCATCGTGCGTTCGCCGGTCTTGACGAACAGCGACACCGGCATGCCGGGACGAATCGCCATCTTGTGCTTGGCGATCAGCCTGGCGCCTTCCGGCGTCACCTTGACGCGAACCTTGTAGTAGGCATTGCCGGTGCGCTCGTCCAGCGTGCGGTCCGCCGCCACCTGGTCGACCTCGCCCGGGATGTGCGGCGTGCGGTTGGTGTTGAAGGCGGCGAACTGCAGCTCGGTCGGCAGGCCCGGGTGCACGCGGTCGACCAGGTTGACCGGCAGCTGGCCTTCGACCACCAACGGATCATTGGTCGGTACGATGTCCATCATCTTGAAGCCGGGCTGGACCACGCCGCCCGGCGTGAACACGGCCAGGTTGACCACGGTACCGTCGGCCGGCGCCTTGACCTCGACGTTGGCCAGCTCGAACTTCTGGGCCTGCAGGCGCGCCTGCTCCGTCTCGGCCTGCTTCTGCACCTCGGTCAACTGGGTACGCACTTCCTTCTGGTAGTCCTCGACACGCTGCGATTTGCGCAGCATGAGTTCGGCAACCTGGCGTTGTGCGCGCCCGATGTTGCCGATGTCTTCCGAAATCGAGCCGGTCAACTGGGCATAGGTGCGCTCGAGGTCGAGCAGGCGGTTGCGCGCCACATAGCCTTCCTTGGCCAGGTCGCGCATGCCGGACAATTGCTCCTTGAGGAACTCGACCTGCTCTTTCTTGCTCTGACGTGCTTCCTGCAAACCCTGGATCTGGATCTTCAGGCCGGCGATGCTCTCATCGGCGCCCGCCAGCTCATTCTTCAGCGAAGCCTGGCGCGACGCCAGCAGCTGGCTCTGCAATGCCATGATGTCCGCCACGCGCGGGTCGCTGCGGCGCTGCTCGAGCTCGGCCGGGAACTTGATCGCATGCGCGCCGTCGCGCTCGGCGGTCAGGCGGGCCATGATCGCCAGGTCGGTCAGGTAGCCCGAATCGGTCATCTCGACCGCGGCCTTGGCGACGATCGAGTTCATGCGCACCAGCACCTGGCCGGCCTTGACGACGTCGCCGTCACGCACCAGGATTTCCTGGATGGTACCGCCGCTCAGATGCTGCACGGCCTGGCGGTTCGACTCTTTCGCCACGGTGCCGCCCAGCGGCACACCCTTGTCGAGCGGGGCGAACAATGCCCATAACAAGAAGCCGCCGAATCCCAACAGGACGATCAGCCAGCCCACGCGCGCGAACGGGCGCGCATCCGTATTCACTTCCAGCGGCGTGACGTCGTGCGAGACGACTTCTTGCGGCTTATTGGAAATCAACTTCATCGATTACTTTCCTTCTTCGGTGGTAGCGTCGGCCGGGGTATTTCCCTGGGCCGCTGCGGCTTCCTGTGCGCGCTGGGCTGCGGCCTGGGCGGCTGCCACCTGCGCCTGGGCAGCGGCGTACTGGGCCTGGGCCGCGGCCTGGGCCTCGGTCGCCTTCTTGGTCGCCTCCTGAAGGGCGGCGAGTACCTGCGGGGTCGGCCCGAACATGTGGACCGCACCGTCGCGCAGCAGCAGCAACTTGGTGGTCACGTTCACGACACCCGGGCGGTGACTGATCATGACGATGGTCTTGCCGCGCTGGCGCAGGTCGAGCACGGCTGCCAGCAAGGCTTGCTCACCGACATCGTCCAGGTTCGAATTCGGTTCGTCGAGCACAATCAGCGAGGGGTCGCCGTACATCGCGCGCGCCAGGCCGATACGCTGTTTCTGGCCGCCGGAAAGGCCGGCGCCGCCGTCGCCCAGTTTCGTGTCATAGCCTTCCGGGAACTGCAGGATCAGCTCATGGACGCCGGCGCGCTTGGCTGCCTGGACCACCTGCTCGGCAATCACCTCGCCGAAGCGCGCGATGTTTTCACTGATCGTCCCCGCGAACAACTCGACGTCCTGCGGCAGGTAGCCGACATGCGGCCCCAGCTCGGCCTTGTTCCATTGATAGATATCGGCGCCATCCAGGCGCACCTTGCCCATCATGGTCGGCCACACGCCGACCAGCAGGCGCGCCAGCGTCGACTTGCCCGAACCGCTCGGACCAAGGACGCCGAGCACGTCGCCCGGCGTGATTGCGAAGGATACGCCCTTGACGACCGGCATTTTCGCGCCAGGAGGCGCGGCGGTGACACCGTCCAGGGTCAGGACGCCTTGGGGCTTGGGCAGGGCCATGCCGGCCGGACGGGCGGGGTTTGCTTCAAGCAGGGCATCGAGACGTTCGTAGGCGCTGCGGGTGCTGCTGAACGACTTCCAGACGGCGATCACCTGCTGCACCGGCTGCAGGGTACGGCCGAGCAGGATCGAGGCTGCGATCATCATGCCGGGAGTGATCTTGTTATCCAGAACCAGCAATGCACCCAGGCCCAGCACCAGCGAGGACATCGACATCTGCACGAACTTGGTCA
The DNA here is from genome assembly GCF_052115005.1 of Massilia sp. 2TAF26. Classification (NCBI taxonomy): domain Bacteria; kingdom Pseudomonadati; phylum Pseudomonadota; class Betaproteobacteria; order Burkholderiales; family Oxalobacteraceae; genus Massilia; species Massilia sp. 2TAF26. Next base: position 276,657 of record NZ_JBFRFV010000003.1, on the reverse strand, counting down.
GTGCGGAAATCAGCCCCGCCTTCTGGCTGGCGTTGGCCTGCAGGCCGAGGAATTTGCCGTGCAGCTTGAACCAGCGGCTCATCAGGTTCGGCAGCATGCCCATCGACTCGATGACCTCGGCGTTACGCAGGTTGTTCGTGGCCAGGGTATTGGCCTGGATCGACATCGAGTTCGCTTCCGCCAACGGCTCCTTGGTGACGCGCTCGTTGACCACCGCCAGGATGATCAGCAGGATGGTGCCGCCCAGCGCAAAGAAGCCGAGAACAGGCTCGAATAAGAAAATGACGATCAGGTAGATCGGGAACCAGGGCGCGTCGAAAAATGCGAACAAGGCATTTCCCGTCAAGAATTGGCGGAGGCTGGTCAGGTCGGCCAGCGCCTGGCCGGCATTGCCGCCAGCCTGCTTCAGGTTCTGCTCGAATGCCGCGGTGTAGATGCGCTTGTTGAGCACCATGTCGAACTGCGCACCGACGCGCACCAGCACGAAGGAGCGGATCAGCTCGAGGCCGCCCATGAACAGGTAGGCGCCGACGATCAGAAGGCTCAGCATCAACAGCGTGATTTCGTTGCGGCTGCCCAGCACACGGTCATACACCTGCAGCATGTACAGCGAAGGCGCCAGCATCAAGAGATTGATGATCGCGCTGAACGCGCCAACCGTGAAGAAGGTGCTCTTGAAAGACCGCAGCACCAGATCGATTTCGTTGCGTTTTTCTAGCAGTTTTTTCATAGGGCCTTGCGCACTTCAATCATTCCCGATCGCAGCACGCCATGATTCGAAGAAATTTGTCCGGGCACATTATGTACCAGATCTGTTCAAAAATGTGACGTGTATCACACTTTTTACGATATTCGGTCGCGTACTGGTCACAAAACCCTTCAGCTCTGCAGTTACAGGCAGCAAAAGAAAAACCCCGCTGCCTTGCGGCAGCGGGGTTTTCGAAGACAGGCCGGTTGCCCGGCCCGGCATTCGACTGAATTACGACACGGTGATGATGCCGTTGTTCAGGTGCACTTTGGTCGAGTCCACACCGGTCAGGGTGATGGTGACCAGGTCGGTACCGCTGCTCGAAGCGTAGGCCTTCTGCTCCAGAACGATGTTGGTGTCAGCACCGTTCTTGACGATGAAGGCTTCCAGCACGGCGTCGTTACCTTTGGTGGTATCGCCGGTGGTGTTCAGCGTGTACTTGCTGCCCAGGTACAGAGCGTCGTTGCCCAGCAGACCGAAGTTGGTGATGGTCGCGTTGGTCTTGCCTGCCACGAAGATGTCGGCGCCAGCGGTTGCCAGCGGAGCAGCGTGGGCTGCGTCCAGGGTGACCGGCTGCAGCAGGTTGTTGGCGGTGAACGCGTCGGAAGCGGCCTTGATCTGGCCGTTGACTGCATCCAGCTGAGCCTTGCTTGCGTTGGCGGTCGACAGGTCAGCCAGGGCCTTGGTCAGGGCCGAGACTGCGTCGCTATCGGTCTTGACAGAAGCGGTAGCGTCAGCTTGTGCCTTGATCAGCGGGTCTGCATTGTCATCGGTCTTGAACGTGGTAACCAGGGAATTGAAGTCGTTGTACGCTTTGGCTGCGGCAACGGCTGCGTCTTTCTGAGCCTGAGTTGCGCCGGTCTGGGCAGCGATCGATTCAGCCGAAGTCTTGATTGCTTGCAGGCTCGACAGCTCGGTGGTGATCTGAGCCGAAGTCGGGGTTGCACCGGCATCCAGCTTGACGATGGTCATTGCCGAAGCGATGGCCTTCAGGTCGGTCTTGGCCTGGTCGGTCAGGTCGAGGCCGCTGACAGTTGCCTGGGCGGTGGTTTGCGCGGTGCTTGCCGAGGTCAGGGACGCGTCAGCGGCTTCCTTGGCGACGCTCGAAGCCAGCAGAGCGGTGACGCCCGGGTTGGTGGTTTCGGTCACGCCGGTTGCCAGCACCAGGTTGCCCTTAGTGTCGAGGGTGATCAGGCCGGTCACGGTGCCGTCGGCAGCGACGGTCACGGCAGTGTTCTGCGCGTTGAAGGCGCCCAGCTTGGCAGCCAGGTCGATACCGGCAGCCTTGACGGCGGCGTTGGCGTTGTCCACAGCGGTGTTGGCGGCGGTCAGTTGTGCCAGAGCGTCGGTCAGGCCAGCGACCTTGGCGACAGCGGCGTTGGCGTCGGCCAGGGTCTTCTGGTCGGCGGTCAGCTTGGCAGCCAGGTTAGCCTGGGCTTCGCTCAGCAGGGCAGCCTTGACGGTAGCCGAGGTGGTCGATGCACCGTACAGGCCCTTTTCGTTGGCCGGCAGAGCAGCGTCAACCAGGCCAGCGACCTTGGTGGTAGCGGTGGTGACAGCGCCGGTCACGTCAGCGTCGGTCTTGGTGATCTTGCCGTCGGCCTTGCCGTCGAACGCGTCCAGGAAGTTGTTGTGCGCGGTGTTGGCGGCGTCCATGGCAGCCAGGCCGCTCTGCAGGGTGAACGGGGTGCCGGCAGCGTTGACCTTGGCGATGGTTGCGCCCAGGGCATAGGTGTCGGTCGCGGCAGCGAACGAAGCGTTGTCGGTGATGCCCGACAGGAATGCCTTGGCAGCAGCGTTGGCCTTGTCGCCCGAGTAGGCGTTGGTGGTGCCCAGCGCGTTGGTGAATGCCAGCGAAGCGGCAACCTTGTTGTTGTAGGCGGTCAGGTCCGAACCTTGCGCGCCGCCAGCGACTTGGGTCACGACTGCGTCGATGGTGATTTTCTTGGCATCCAGCAGGCCAGCCCAGTATGCCTTGCCTGCGTCTTCTGCAGGACGGCCGAACAGGTTCTGGTAGACGGCGTTGACGACGTCGGCGTTCGACATGTTGGCGTAAGCAGCCTTGTACTCGGCGGAGGCAGCGAAGCTGGCCGAGATCGAGGCCATGGTAGCTGCGACAGCTTTGGCGTCGCCCTTGGCGTTTTCCAGAACGCCTTCGTAGTAGGCCAGACCAGCGGTGTCAGCCGGACGGTTGAAGTATGCGACGTACAGCTTTTGCAGATCGTTGTAGTAGGTGGTTGCCATTTATTGTTGCTCCATGTAGATCGATCGATCGATTATTGTCTCTATTGTTCAGCTGCAGGAATTGCCCTTGCTGTCCAACGGCGGGAATAATGACACGCGGAACATTCAATTAAATGTGATGGCCATCACAAAACTTCAAAAGTCGTTCAAAATTACGACAATTTTTTACATTGTGAACAGATTTAAACGCCGTAGATCTATGTTTTTCCTATGAAATATAAAAATGCTCGAATATCGAGCATGCTTTCCCCCCCCAACCAATGTAACAATTGGTGAGAATTAAAAAATGCATTGCCATGGAAAACTCACACAATATTTCAAACATAAAAAAAGCCCCGGAAAACCGGGGCATTCTTTTCTGATATATCTGTTTAGTTTTTCAACCAGTAGGTTGCACCATTAATAGTGCGTTGCGAATCAATCCGGCCATCGAAGATATAAGACGCGCTGCCCCCCTTGTCGTTACTCAGCAAGCCTTGCACGTTCAGGAAGCCTGGGCGGTCGTTGGCCTGGTCGCCGGCAAGGCGGCCGTCGTCGCGAACCGTGCCGACAGCGCGGAAGGGAATCGATTCGGCGCCGCTGACGATGTCGAAGCCAGTCGCGAAGCTGCGGTTGCCGAAGTCGACGGTCAGTGTCCCGTTGGCCACCGTGGCGGCGACGGCGGTACGGATACCGTAGCCATAATTCGTATTGATGATGGCATCGCTGTCACGCAATGCGAAGCCGACGCTGCCGTTATTCGGTGCGACGAACTCGGCGCCCGGGCTGCGCAGCAGCGCATAATCACCGTTCTGCGCGATCAGGGTTGCCTTGTCCATCTCCTGGGCCAGGTAGATTTTGGGATTGAAGGCTTCGAAGCGCACCCAGCGCCCCCAGATGAGGCCACTGGGAGGCTGCTGCGGCGTAGTCGGCAATTGCGGCTGCTCGGGCACGACCGGCGGCGTCGGCACCGCGGGCGGCGGCAATACCGGTGGCTTGACGGCCGGTTGGTCGACGTTCGCCGCCAGCGCCCCTACTTTCTTGACTTCCAGGCTGGGCCCTGTCGCGGCCCCGCCATCGGCCTTGGCCACCGGCTCATCGTTACGCGGCGGCGACACCAGGTCGGGCGACAGCGGGCTGCCGCTCAGCAGCTGCGGCGCAGCCTGGCCGCGCGTTACCTGCAGCAACTGGCCACGCTGGGCGGCCGACAATTCGCGGCTGGCCGCGCCCTGGCAGGGGCCGACCCCGTCCCGGCTGCAGGCATCGGCAAAACCGCTGACCACCACCGCGCCGGTCAGCACGGCCACGCGCGAAGTCTGCTCGTCGGTGAAGACGGTAAAGTCGGTGCCGCGTACGCCAATCGCCGCCACTGGCGTATTGAAGCGGAAGTTCTGGCGCGCCTGCTTGACGGCCTCGCCCGACTTGCTGCGCGCCACCCCATGCAGCAGCTCGAATTTGACCTGCGTATTGGCCGGGTTCGCCTTATCGATGCGATAGGTGGCGATGCGCGCCTGGCTGCCCGGGCGCAGGATGAACAGGCCGTTGTCGGCAGTCTTTATATAGATGTAGCCGTCGCTGCCCGTAGCCAGCAGCTGGCCTTCCTGCACCGTGCCGCCTTCCAGCGCCGGCTGCTCGCCGACGCTTGCCTTGCCGGCGGCGAAAATGATGCGGCCGGCATCGGCTGCGCTGGCGGACTGGCCGAGGCAGGCAACTGCAAGAACAGCGGTGGCAAGTAGGTTACGCGACATAGTGGGTCCTCTCCTGCCCGCGAGCTTAGCGGGTCCTGCAAGAAATTGGATGTGACAGCGATCACAATTATAATTGAACACTTGAGTCCGCTTGTCACTAAATTGTCTTAACCCATTCTTACAGTGCACATAAGCAACTTTTCAGAGTTATAATTTTTCTTTATTTAGTTACAATCTCCAACGAACCGCTTATCCGCGTGGCAGCCCCTCTCAAACAATCCACTGCTACGCCGCAGTCATCCCGCCGTGCCGCCCTCGTTCGCTGGCTGATCGCGGCGGTGGCGGTGCTGTTGACGGCGGGACTGGAATGGTTCCCGCCATCCCATTTCGCTTTCGTCGCCAACGAATGGATGCGGGACGGTTTCGTGCGCCTGCAGGTCAGCGACGCGCCCGAGTCGCGCGTGCTGGTGGTCGATATCGACGAAACCAGCCTGGCCCGGCTGGGCCCGTGGCCCTGGCCGCGCGAGCGCCTGGCCGACATGGTCGAGATCCTGCTGTCGCATTACCAGGCGCGCGGCGTCGGGCTCGACATCCTGCTGCCCAAGGAAGGCGGCCAGCTGGGCGACACGCGCCTGGCCCTGCTGGCACGGCACGGTCCCGTGGTGCCGGCCCAGGCCTTCGACTTCGACCTGGCCCACGTACGTCCCGAAGCGGTACGCGACGGCGTGCTGGGCGGCGCCATCGACGGCTACACGGACGGCGTCGACGCCACCGGCTACATCGCCAACTATGCGGCCCTGGCGCAGGCGCCGAACATCGGCGCGATCGGCTTCATCCCCGATCCCGACGGCACGCTGCGCCGCGTGCCGATGATCACCCGCTACGAGGGGCGCGCCTACCCGGCGCTGGCGCTGGCCATGGTCAACTGCTGCGCCGGCAAAGGCAGGCTGGCGCTGGCCGATACCGGCTTGATGCGCGTCGGTTTCAAGCGCGACTGGAAAGCCTATACCGTGGTCTCCGCCGCCGACGTCCTCGACCAGGCGATCGATCCGGCCGGGGTGCGCGGGCGCCTGGTGCTGGTCGGCTCTTCGTCGCTCGGCACCGGCGACCGTGTGGCGACGCCCCTGGCGGCCAGCCGCCCCGGCCTCGGCGTACAGGCGGCGATGCTGTCGACCCTGCTCGATCGCCAGGCCGGCGACACGCCGGCGCGCTGGCCGGGCGCCTGGCTGGCGCTGGGCTGGACCCTGCTCACCGCACTGCTGGTGCCGCTGGCCTTCCCCTACCTGTCGGCCATGGCCAGTGTCGCGCTGCTCGGCGTGAGTTCGCTCGCCTGGATCGGCCTGGCCTGGCTCGCCTGCAGCCATGACCCGGACTTCAACACCGTCGCGCCTTTCGCCGCCAACCTGCTGTTGCTGGCGGTGGCCGTGCCCTACCAGTGGCAGCAGACCCAGCGCCGTTCGCGCTACCTGCTCAGTACGCTGCGCCAGTATGTCGCGCCGGCCGTGGTGACGGAACTGCTGCGCAGCGACCTCGAGGATCCGCTGCTGCCGCGCCAGCTCGAGGTCACCACCTTGATCGCGGACATGGAAGGCTATACCGCCCAGGTCGAGACCCTGCCGATCGAGGACGCGGCACGTCTCACGCGCGACTTCCTCGATTGCCTGACCGGCCCGGTGATCGAGCGCCAGGGCACCCTCGACAAGTACACCGGCGACGGCCTGGTCGCCTTCTTCGGCGCGCCGCTTCCACTCGAGCACCATGCGGACCTGGCGCTGGACGCCGCCCGCATGATCGTCGAGCGGGTCGCCAGGTTCAGCGCCGCGCGCGAGCGGGCCGGCCATCGGCCGCTGCGGGTGCGCATCGGCATCGAGAGCGGTCCTGCCATGGCAGGCGATTTCGGCACCAGCTTCCGCAGTATCTACACCGCGGTCGGCGACAGCGTGAACACCGCCTCGCGCCTCGAGCAGGCCGCGCGCGACTATCCGCACGACATCATTGTCGGCCCCGGCACCGCCGCACGCGCACGCGCGCATCGCTTCCTGCGGCTGGGCGAACGCCGCCTGCGGGGCAAGGAACAACTTACCACCGTATTCACTCTTCAGGACAGCATGAACCAAGCGGGCAGCACCACCAGCACCCCGATCGCCGGCGCCGCCGCGGAGGGGCCTGCCGCATGACCAGGCGTTTTACCTTGCCGGCGCTGTTCGCCGTCCTGCTCGCAGGTGCGGGCGCCACGGCGCGCGCGGACACCCCCGAGCAGCAGGCCTATCGCGAAGCCGTGGAGGCGCGCATGTACCAGGAGGCGATGGAAGCGCTGGCCGAAGGCCGCCGCAAGGACGCCTCGGCGATCCTGCGCCGCCTGGTTGCCAACCCCCAGCAGGCAGGCGCCCTGCTCGACCTGGCGCTGACCCAGTGCGGACTGGGCAACGCCGACGAGGCCGAGCGCCTGTTCGCAATGCTCGAGACGCGCGTCCAGCTCACGCCGGACATGCTGATCCTGATCGCAGAGACCCGCGAAACCGGCTGCAAACCCTGGAAGCCGACCGCCACCACGACCCTGACCGTGGGCCGCGGCATCGACCAGAACGTCAACCAGGGCGCCAGCGTGTCGACGCTGGTGGTCGATGCCGGCGTGCCGGTCGAGCTGCCCCTGCTGCCGGACTTCCTGCCGCACCACGACCAGTACAGCGTGCTCGGCATGGAACACATGCGCGAGCTGACGCCCAACGGCAGCATCGCCTACCTGCAGTACCAATGGCGCCGCAACGACAGCCTGCGCCAATACGACACGGCAGTCCTGTTCGGCGGCGTCGAAGTCCCCTGGCGCGTGCTGCGCACGACGGTCAGGACCAGCGTCAACCTGGGTGCGGTCAAGCTGGGCGGGCATCTCTACCAGCGCCTGGGCCAGCTGCAGGCACGCGTCTCGCCCCAGATACCGCTGCCCGCGAATACCCAGCTCAGCCTGATCGCCAGCGCTTCGTGGTACGACTATCCGACGCTCACGCACTTCAATTCGGCCACGCTCGAAGGCCGCGCCCTGTTGTCCTACCGCGACGGCCCGTGGTATGCCGGCGCCAGCGCCGCACTGCTGGACGACCGTGCGCATACCGGCAGGCCGGGCGGCGACCGCCATGGCAACTACGCCAGCCTGCTGGTACGGCGCGCGCTGCCGGCCGGCTTCATCGGCGAGCTGGCCGTCACGCGCCAGAGCTGGAACAGTGAACGGCCCTACGCTCCGGCACTGCTGATCCCTGCCGTGCGCGCGCAGCGGACCGCGGTCGTGCGTACCGCCTTGTCTTATCGGTTTGCCAAGGACCAAACGCTACAACTGGAAGCACGCGCCGTTCAAAATAAAGAAAACATACCGATCTTTCAGTACAATGACCGGGTTTTGCAGCTGAGCTGGCAATGGCAGCTGCCTTGAAGCAGGAAACCCATCGATGACCTCCGCGAGCAAGCTCTCCGCCCGGACCGACGCCGCGACGGCGGCCGAGGTGCAGGCACAGATCCAGATCAACCTGCGCAAGATCCCGCTGCTGTCCGAGCTGAGCGAAGAGGACATGCGGCGCGTAAACATGGAAATCCGTATCCGCCACTTCAACCGGCGCGAAGTGGTCCTGCACAAGGGCGGCAGCGGCGACGCCCTGCTGTTCCTGCTCTCCGGCCAGCTGCAGGTGGTCGACATCACCGAGGACGGCCGCGCGATCGGCCTGCGTATGCTGGCGCCGGGTGATTTCTTCGGAGAAATTGCTCTCATCAACGAATCGACCCGCTCCGCCTCCGTGGTGGCGACCAGCGACGTGCTGGTGGCCTTCCTGCCGGCGGCCACCGCGATGCACCTGTTTTCGCATTCGCCCAGTGTGGCCAAGCAGATGCTCAAGCACCTGGCGCAGAAGATCCAGCGTGATTCGGAATTCCGCGCCGTGCTCAGCATCAACAATACGGCGCGCCGCATCTATACGTATTTATCGCTGCTGCAGAAGAAGCCGGAAGACGGCGGTTCGCCGGCCGTCGTCGAAAACCTGCCGACCCACCAGGACATTGCCAACATGATCAATACCAGCCGCGAAACGGTCACCCGCGCGCTGCTGACCCTGGTCCAGCAGGGGATCGTGCAAAAGGAGGCGAACCGCCTGGTGATCCTCGATCCACAAGCCTTGCAAAAGCTGATTCAAGGGCCCTGATTGGCGACATCCTTGCCAAACTTGCTTACAACTGTACCAATTGTGTGGCAATACCGTAGAGTATAATTTTGCGCTCGAACGGCCTTGCCACTATATGAAGAAACACCTCACGCACATTTCCGTGCCTGCTGCGACATGATCGCGCCGCCGATGCTGCGGGGCCTGTGGGCTTACCGCGGCTTCGTACTGGGCAGCGTCAAGCGCGAATTCCAGTCGAAATACATGAATGCGATGCTGGGGGCGCTGTGGTCGCTCCTGTCGCCGCTCGCCATGATCGTGGTGTATACCGTGATCTTCTCCGAAGTCATGCACAACAAGCTGCCCGGCGCCGGCGGCAACGCGCCCTTCGCCTACAGCATCTACCTGTGCGCCGGCATCCTGACCTGGGGCCTGTTCGCCGAAATCGTCGCGCGCGGCCAGAACATGTTCATCGAGCAGGCCAACCTGATCAAAAAGATCAGTTTCCCGCGCATCTGCCTGCCGCTGATCGTGGTACTCAACGCGCTGGTCAACTTCGGCATCATCTTCGGCCTGTTCACGCTGTTTCTGCTCGGCTCCGGCACCTTCCCGGGAGCGGTCTTCCTGGCCATCGTTCCGGTGCTGCTGATCCAGCTGCTGCTGGCGATCGGCATCGGCATGATCGCCGGCGTGCTCAACGTGTTCTTCCGCGACGTCGGCCAGTTCGTGACGATCGCGATGCAGTTCTGGTTCTGGTTCACGCCAGTGGTCTATCCGGTCACGATCCTGCCGCCCGACGTGCGCGCCCTGCTCGGCTGGAATCCGATGGCGCGCCTGATCGAGGCCTACCAGCAGGTGCTGGTGAAAGGCGTGGCGCCCGACTGGGCCGCGCTGTTGCCGGTGCTGCTGCTGTCGCTGCTGCTGTGCGCGCTCGGCCTGCGCCTGTTCCGCCGCCGCGCCGGCGAAATGGTGGATGAACTCTGATGGGCCGGATCGTCGTTTCCAACCTCGGCAAGGCCTATCGCCAGTACCCGACGCGCTGGTCGCGCCTGGCGGAATGGGTGCTGCCCGGCGCCGGGCCGCGCCACAAGCTCAAGTGGGTGCTGCGCGACATCGGCTTCACCGTGGAGCCGGGCGAAGCCGTGGGCCTGATCGGCATCAACGGCGCCGGCAAGAGCACCCTGCTCAAGCTGATCACCGGCACCACGCTGCCGACCACCGGCGCCGTCCACATGGAGGGCCGCGTGGCCGCCCTGCTGGAACTCGGCATGGGCTTCCATCCCGACTTCACCGGGCGCCAGAACGTCTTCATGGCGGGCCAGCTGCTCGGCATGACGGTCGACGAGATCCAGCAGCTGATGCCGGAGATCGAAGCCTTCGCCGAGATCGGCGACTACATGGACCAGCCGGTGCGCGTCTACTCGAGCGGCATGCAGATGCGGGTCGCCTTCAGCGTCGCCACCGCGCGCCGTCCGGACATCCTGATCGTCGACGAAGCGCTGTCGGTGGGCGATGCCTATTTCCAGCACAAGAGCTTCGACCGCATCCGCAGCTTCCGCCGGCACGGCACCACGCTGCTGCTGGTCTCCCACGACAAGCAGGCGATCCAGTCGCTGTGCGACCGCGCCATCCTGCTCGACGGCGGCCGCCTGGCCAAGGAGGGTCCGCCGGAAGAGATCATGGATTACTACAACGCCATGATCGCCGAACGCGAGAACGAGACCGTGCGCCTGAATGCGACCCCGGAGGGCAAGGTGCAGACCGTGTCCGGCACCGGCGAGGCGACCGTCGCCGACATCGCCCTGCTGGACGAGCACGGCGAGCGGATCGAAGTGGTCGACGTCGGCGCGCCGGTCACGCTGGAGGTGCGCGTGCTGGCCAGGGCCCCGATCCCGCGCATGGTGCTGGGCTATATGATCAAGGACCGCCTGGGCCAGCCCATGTACGGCACCAACACCCACCTGAAGGAACTGCCGCTCGATGACGTCGGCGCCGGCGAGGAAATCGTCTTCCGCTTCCGCTTCCCGATGAACCTGGGGGCGGGCACCTATTCCGTCGCCACGGCGATCGTCAGCACCGAGACCCACCTCGTCAACAACTACGAATGGCGTGACCTGGCGCTGGTGTTCACGGTGATGAACATGCGCCGGCCGCATTTCGAGGGCTCGGCCTGGCTCGACCCCGACATCGACATCCAACGCCCATGAGATTCATTTCCTACGCCCAGAACAACGAAGACGTCCTGCTGTGGCGCGCCCTCGGCCACGTGCAGGACGGCTTCTACATCGACGTCGGCGCCAGCGACCCCGAGGAGCATTCGGTCACCCGCGCCTTCTACGACGCCGGCTGGCACGGCATCAACATCGAGCCGCTGCCGGCCCATATCGAAGCCTTCCGCGAACAGCGCCCGCGCGACATCAACCTGGCGCTTGCCGCCGGCAGCAGCGAGGGCAGCCTGACGCTGTACGACGTGCCGGCGGTGCGCGGCTGGGCCTCGCCCGAAGCGGCGATTGCCGAACTGCACCGCGCCGAAGGCCACACGGTCGCCGAACTGACGGTGCAGGTACGCACCCTGGCCTCGATCTGCGCCGAGCACGTGCGCGGCGACATCCACTTCCTGAAGATCGACGTCGAGGGCTTCGAGGGCGAGGTCCTGCGCGGCATGGATTTCGGGCGCTGGCGCCCATGGGTGCTGGTGATCGAAGCGACCCTGCCGAACAGCCGCGAGACCAACCACGAGGCATGGGAACGGCTGGTCACCAGCCAGCGCTACCGCTTCGCCTGGTTCGATGGCCTGAACCGCTACTACGTGGCCGAGGAACACCAGGAACTGATGCGCCACTTCGGCATCCAGCCGAACGTGTTCGACGACTACATCTCCTGGCACCTGGACCGCGCCTGGATCGCCAACGCCGCCGCCGGGCGCGCGCTGCACGAGCGGGAGCAGGAAATCGACGCCGTGCGCGCGGAACTGCACGACATGATCCAGTTCGCCGACGCGCTGGAACTGGAAAAGCAGGATGCGCAAGCCGAGATCGCCCGCCTGAGCGGCGAGCTGGCGCAGGCCCATGCCAGCGGCCAGCAGGCCACGCTGTGGGCGCGCGACCTGGAGCAGCGCCTGATCGCGACCCTGAACAGCACCTCGTGGCGCATCACCGCGCCGCTGCGCTTCATCGCGCGCCGCGGCCCGGACAGCATGGCGGGGATCGCCCGCCGCAAGGCCAAGGGCGCCGCGCGCCGCGGCCTGCGCTGGCTGACGTCGCGCGAGGCGCTGCGCCGCGCGGTGCTGCCGCTGGTGATGCGTTCGCCCCGCCTGCAAGCACTGGTGGCGCGCACCCTGGCCGCCGCCAAACGCGCCTCCGCCGACGCCGCGGCGCCGGCCAGCGCCGTGCCGCCCGCCCTGCGTGAACTGCCGCAATCGGCGCGCGAGGCACTCGACCAACTGCGCAGCGCCTACGCACCGCGCCAGGAATGACAATGCGCCTGATTATCGATTTCAACGCGCCGCAGACGGCGCCTTCGTCCGACACGGCCGCCCTGCGCGCGCTGGCCCGCACCCTGCTGCGCGACAGCGGCCCCCACGAGGTCCACGTGACGGTCTGCGGCCGCGACCCGGCCGACGCCGACGCCCTGCGCCATGCGCTGGACGGCCTGCTGCCGCCCGGCCGCTTCCACATCTACGCCCAACCGGCGGCCGGCGACCCGTGGCGCCGCCATGCCGCCGCCGCGCTGCGCGCCGGCTTCCTGGCCTCGCTGGCGCCGGACCGCATTCTCGACACGGCGCAAGCCGCCGGCCTCCAGGCCGCGGGCAGCGACGACGCGGCCGCACTGTGGCGCGCGATCGAGCGGCTGCCGAGGGTAGCCGCCACCGCGATGCCGGCGGCCGCAGACGGTGCCGCCAAGCCGACGCTGGCGCTGGTGTCGCCCCTGCCGCCCGAGCACTCGGGCATTGCCGATTACAGCGCCGAACTGCTGCTCGAACTGGAGCGCCATTACGAGGTCGAACTGGTGCTGACCCCGGGTGCGACGCCCGACGGATCGCTGCAGCGCTTCGTGCAGCGCGACGTCGCGTATTTCGAACGCCATGGCGCGTCTTACGACCGGGTGCTGTACCACTTCGGTAATTCGAATGCGCACAAACACATGTTCGCGCTGCTGCGGCGCCATCCCGGCACCGTGGTGCTGCACGACTTCTTCCTCAGCGGGGTGCTGGACAACATGGAGCGCGACGGCGACGTGCCGGAAGCCTTCCTGCAGGCGCTGTACGCGTCGCACGGCTACACCGGGCTGCGCGACCACCGCGAGCAGGGCCGCAACCCCACGATCTGGCAATACCCCTGCAACAAGGAGGTGCTGGACCGGGCCGCCGGCGTGATCGTCCACAGCGACTTTTCGCGCCGCCTGGCGGAGCAGTGGTACGGCCCCGGCAGCGCCGATGACTGGCGCACCATTCCGCTGCTGCGCGGCCAGGTGGCGCCCGGCGCCGACCAGGACGCCGCGCGCCGCGCCGCCCGCGAACGCCTGGGCATCGAGCCCGGCGACTACGTCGTCAGCAGCTTCGGCATGCTCGGCCAGACCAAGCTCAACCATCGCCTGCTGGATGCCTTCCTGGCGTCGCCGCTGGCGGCGGATCCGCGCTGCCGCCTGGTGTTCGTCGGCGCCAACGACCCCGGCACCTACGGCATCGAGCTGCAGCGCAAGATCGCCGGCAGCGGCGCCGCCGCGCGCATCCGCATTACCGGTTTCGTCAGCGCCGCCGACTACCAGGACTGGCTGGCCGCCAGCGACTGCGCGGTGCAGCTGCGCGCCCAGACCCGCGGCGAAACCTCGGCCTCGGTGCTGGATTGCCTGATGCACGGCCTGCCGGCCATCGTGAATGCCCATGGCGCCGCCGCCGACCTGCCGCCCGACACGCTGTGCATGCTGCCCGACCAGTTCGAGGACGCCGAGCTGAGCGCCGCCCTCGCCTCGCTGCACGCCGAACCGGGCCGCCGCGCCGAGCTGGCCGCGGCCGGCCGGGATCACATCGCGCGCCAGCACGCGCCGGCCGCGGTGGGCGCGCTCTACCATGACGCGATCGAAGCCTTCGCCCGCGACAGCGCGCCCGCGCAGCGGCGCCGGCTGGTTGCCGCGCTGAGCGCGCCCGGCACCCCGCGTCCACCCGACGAGGCGGCGCTGGTCGAGACCGCCGCCATGATGGCCGCGAACGCCCTGCCGGCCGCGCCGCGCCAGCTGCTGGTCGACATCTCGGCGCTGGTGCAGGCCGACTACAAGACCGGCATCCAGCGCGTGGTGCGCAGCATCGTGCTGGCGCTGATCAAGGAACCGCCGCCCGGCTACCGGATCGAACCGGTGTACAGCGAAGGCGGCAACCACTGCTACCGCTATGCGCGCCGCTTCACCTGCGGCATGCTGAACGTGCCGCCGCTGGCGCTCGAGGATGCGCCGATCGAAGCCCGCGCCGGCGACCTGTTCCTGGGCCTGGACCTGGCCTCCAGCCTGACCACCCAGAACCAGCCGCAGCTGCAGGCCCTGCGCGGCAAGGGCGTGAAAATCTGGTTCACGGTGTATGACCTCTTGCCGCTGCTGCGGCCGGACTGCTTCCCCTTCGGCTCCCAGAAATACTACGGCGACTTCATCGACACCATCGCGCTGGTGGCCGACGGCATCGTGACGATCTCGCGCGCCGTGGCGGACGAGCTGGCCGCCTGGCTGGCGCAGCGTCCGAACCGCCGGGTGGCGCCGCTCAAGCTGGCCCATTTCCACCTCGGCGCCGACATCGACGCCAGCGCGCCGACCAGCGGCCTGCCCGACAACGCCGCCCACACGCTGCAGGCGCTGCGGAACGCGCCGAGCCTCCTCATGGTCGGCACCCTCGAACCGCGCAAGGGCCAGGCCCAGGCGCTGGCCGCCTGCGAGCTGCTGTGGGCCAAGGGCGTGGCGGTCAATATCGTCATCGTCGGCAAGAACGGCTGGCTGGTCGACGCCCTGGCCGAGCGCCTGGCGTCGCATCCCGAGCGTGAAAAACAGCTGTTCTGGTTCAACGGCGTCTCCGACGAGATGCTGCTGAAGCTGTACGAGCGCAGCTCGGCGCTGCTGGCCGCGTCCGAAGGCGAAGGCTTCGGCCTGCCGCTGATCGAGGCGGCCCAGAAGGGCCTGCCGATCATCGCGCGCGGCATTCCCGTGTTCCGCGAAGTGGCCGGCGAACACGCCTTCTACTTCGAGGGCACCCAGCCCCAGGACCTGGCCGCGGCCATCGAGGAATGGCTGGCGCTGCACGCGGCCGGCAAGGCGCCGGCCTCCACCGGCATGCCGTGGCTGACCTGGCAGCAGAGCGCCCGCCAGCTGATGGACGCCGTCGTCCACGACCGCCATCACGCCAGCGTGGCCGCCGACCGGATGGCGGCGCAGCTGCTGGTGGACATTTCGGCGATGGTGCGCGAAGACCTCAAGACCGGCATCCAGCGCGTGGTGCGGGCCCAGCTGCTCGCGCTGCTGAAGCTGCAGAACCGGGACCGCCAGGTGCTGCCGGTCTACCTCAGCGACGAAGGCGGCCGCTGGCATTACCGCTACGCGCGCCGCTACCTGCACGAGCTGGGCGGCACCGACAGCTACGGCGTGCACGACGACGAAGTCCAGGTCGCCCGCGGCGACGTGTTCTACTGCCCCGACCTGTTCCCGGGCGCGGTGAACGAGGCCGCAAGGATCGGGCTGTACGGGCGCTGGCGCGACATCGGCGTGCGCATCTGCTTCATGGTGCACGACATCCTGCCGGTGCTGCGCCCGAACTTCTTCCCGCCCCGCGTCGAGAAGGTATTCGGCGACTGGCTGCGCACTGTCGGCAAGGAAGCCGACTGCCTGGTCTGCATCAGCGCCGCCGTGGCCGAGGAAACCCGTGCCTGGCTCGCCGCCAAGACGTCGGCCCGCGCACTGCCGCAGTTCGCCGTGCTGCACCACGGCGCCGACATCGACGCCTCCAGGCCGAGCACCGGCCTGCCGGAAGATGCCGCTGCCGTGCTGGCCGCCATCTCCGCCGCGCCGACCTTCGCCATGATCGGCACCATCGAGCCGCGCAAGGGCCATGCCCAGGCGCTGGACGCCTTCGAGCGGCTGTGGGCGCAAGGCCTCGACGTCCGCCTGGCGATCGTCGGCTCGGAAGGCTGGAAAGGCTTGCCGGACAACCAGCGCCGCACCATTCCGGCGCTGATGGCGCGCCTGCGCGAACATCCGGAGCTGAACCGCCGCCTGTTCGTGCTGCACGGCGCCAGCGACGAATACCTCGACCGCATCTACGCCGCCAGTACCTGCCTGCTGGTGGCCAGCGAAGGCGAAGGCTTCGGCCTGCCGCTGATCGAGGCCGCGCGCCATGGCGTGCCGCTGCTGGTGCGCGAGCTGCCGGTGTTCCGCGAAGTCGCCGGCGAGCACGCCAGCTACTTCAGCGGCGACAGCGGCGCGGCCCTGGCCGCGGCCATCCAGGACTGGCTGCGCCTGCAGGCCGCAGGCCGGGCCCCGGCGTCGACCGGCATCGCCTCGCGCACCTGGGCCGACAACGCCGCCGAACTGATGGCGATCCTGTTCCCGCCGCAGCGATCCTGAGGCGAACTGACGTATCCTGACCACCATGAACGCACCCGCAGACCCCACCATGAATACGCTCGACACCCCGGTTGCCGGCACCCCGGCAGCCCTGGCCGCGCCGGTCGCGGTCGTGATTCCGAGTTATCGCGTCACCCGCCACATCCTCGGCGTCATCGCCGGCATCGGTCCGGAGGTCGCGCGTATCTATGTAGTCGACGACAAATGCCCTGATGGCTCGGGCGCCTTCGTGCGCGCCAACTGCCGCGACCCGCGCGTGACCGTCATCGAGCACGAGCAGAACCAGGGCGTGGGCGGCGCCGTCATGACCGGCTACCGCGCCGCCATCGCCGACGGCGCCGCCGTGATCGTCAAGGTCGACGGCGACGGCCAGATGGACGCCAGCCTGATCCCGCAATTCGTCGCGCCCATCCTGGCCGGCGAGGCCGACTACACCAAGGGCAACCGCTTCTTCAACCTGGAGCGGATCGGCTCGATGCCGCCGATGCGCCTGTTCGGCAATGCGGTGCTGTCCTTCCTCACCAAGCTGTCGTCCGGCTACTGGGACCTGTTCGACCCGACCAACGGCTATACGGCAATTCACGCCGATGCCGCGCGTTACCTGCCCTTCGACAAGATCAGCCGCCGCTACTTCTTCGAGACCGACATGCTGTTCCGGCTGAACACGCTTGGCGCGGTGGTCACGGACGTACCGATGGACGCCGTCTACGGCGACGAGGTCAGCAACCTGAAGATCTCGCGCATCGTCACCGAGTTCGCGGCCAAGCACGTGCGCAATTTCTTCAAGCGCCTGTTCTATAACTATTACCTGCGCAATATGTCGCTGGCCTCGATCGAGCTGCCGCTGGGCGTCGCCAGCCTGCTGTTCGGCTCTGTCTTCGGCATCGTCCACTGGATCGGCGCCGAGCGCCACAACCTGGCCACGCCGGCCGGCACCGTGATGCTGGCCGCCCTGCCGGTCATCATGGGCGTGCAGCTGATCCTGGCTTTCCTGGCCTACGACATCGCCTCGGTGCCGCGCAATCCGCTGCACAAGAAGATCCTGTTTCGCAAGCCGCAGGCCGCAGGCCCAAGCTCATGAGCCATTCGCGCCAGTTCGCTACCTTCGTCGCCGGCGGCCTGTTGTGCGCCCTGGTGGATATCGGCATCATGCAATTGCTGCTGCGTGCCGGCGCGCATTTCACCGGCGCCACCACCGCCGGCTTCCTGGCCGGCCTGCTGGTCAACTACGCCTTCCACAGCCGCGTGACCTTCGAGGCCGCGGCCAGCGCCTCGAGCTTCGCGCGCTACCTGTGCGTGGTCGGCCTGAACTACCTGCTGACCATGGGCTGCGTGTCGCTGGCGGTGTCGCTGGCCGGCATGCCGCTGCTGGGCAAGATCGTGTCGCTGCCGCTGGTCTCGATCAACGGTTACCTGCTGAGCAAGTTCTGGATTTTCAGGAAGAGCACGCCATGAGCACGAACGAACTGCGTTTTGCCCCGGTCCGGACGGACGCCGACGCCATGGCGCGCTACGGCGAGCTGTTCAGCGCCTGTTTCCCGATGACCGACAAGTTTACGCCGCGCTACCTGGAGTGGCTGTACGTCGAGAATCCGGACGGCCGCGCGGTCGGCTACGACGCCTGGGACGGCGACCGCCTGGCCGCCCACTACGTCTGCATTCCGGCCTGCGCCTGGGTCGAGGGCAGCGAGGTGCCGGTGCTGCTGTCGCTGAACACCGCCACCCATCCGGACTACCAGGGCAAGGGCCTGTTCACGACACTGGCGGCGAAGACCTTCGAGGCTGGCGCCGCCCAGGGCTTCGACGGCGTCTACGGCGTTGCGAATGCCAACAGCACCCCCGGCTTCGTGCGCAAGCTTGGCTTCCAGCTGGTGCGCCCGCTGGAGGCGCGCATCGGCATCGGCGGCCTGCGCCATGGTATGAAAGCCCCCTCGTCCGCGCTGTCCTTCGAGCGCAGCTGGAGCCCGGCCGCCCTGCGCTGGCGCTGCGCCAACCCGCACAATCCGGTGTTCATGCGCATTGGCGGCGCCAAGCTGCGCTTCCACGCGGCGGCCAGCGGCAACAAGCTGCCGGCCTATGCCGAACTGGCTGCGGACGGCATCGCGCTGTCCGATCTGGAACAGGCACGGCCGGCGCCGCCGCTGTCGCCGCTGCGCCTGTTCATCGGCCTTGCGCCGGACGCTTCCAGCAGCTACTGGAACTATGCCAGCATCCCGATGTCGCTGCGCCCGTCGCCGCTGAACCTGATCTACCGCTCGTTCGCGCCGCGCGTGTCCGGACTGGATCCGGCCCGAATCGCCTTCTCCTTCCTCGACTTCGATGCCTACTGAGCGCGCGCGGCCGACCGCCCTGTTCCTGTTCGCCCACCAGGACGACGAATTTGGCGTGTTCCAGCGCATCGCCGACTGCCGCGCCCAGGGCCTGCGGGTCGCCTGCGCCTACTTCACCGACGGCGCCACGCCGAAGGCCACGGCGGCCCAGCGCAACCTGGAATCGCTGGCGGTGCTGGCGCGCCTGGGCGTCGAGGGCGAGGACGTGGTTTTTGCCGGCCAGCAGCTCGGGATCGGCGATGGCCAGCTGCCGCAGCACCTGGAGCGCGCCGCGCGCTGGCTCGGCGGCTGGCTCGACGGCTTCGACGACATCGACTCCCTGCACGTCACTGCCTGGGAAGGCGGACACCACGACCACGACGCCCTGCATGCGCTGGCGGTGACGCTGGCGGCGCGGCGCGGCCTGCTGGCGCGCACCTGGCAGTATTCGCTGTACCAGGCCGCGGGCCTGCCCGGGCCGCTGTTCCGCGTGCTGGCGCCGCTGCCGCAGAACGGTCCGGTCCGAAGCACGTCAATTCCCTGGCGGGCGCGCCGAACCTACCTGGGCCATTGCCTGTCCTACCCCTCGCAGCGCGGCACCTGGATCGGCCTGTTTCCCTTCGTGCTGCTGCACTACCTGCTGCGCGGCACCCAGTCCCTGCAGCCGGTCGACCCGGCGCGCCTGGACCAGCGCCCGCACCCGGGCCCCTTGTACTACGAAAAACGCAGGTTCTTTAGCTGGGACCGCATGACCGGCGCACTCGACGCCTGGCGTAACAACCATCCTGAAGAGACAAAATGAAGAGAGAGAACATCGTTGTGACGAGCTCGCCCGGCGTGCGCCGGCATGTCTTCCCGCTGGCTTTCGGCCTGGCGCTGGCGTTCATCGGCTGCTGGCTGGTGCTGCGCACCCAGGGCATCAATCCGACGGTGTTTGCCGACGAGTGGTACTACAGCAAGATGGCGCGCCTGCAGCCGCTGGCGGAGGCCATCGTCCCCTCCTACCTCTACCTGTGGCTGTTCGGCGCCACCAATGCCTGCGGTACCGAGTTCCTGCAATGTGCGCGCGCCGGCAATGCGCTGGCCTTCGTTGCCGCCGCGCCCTTCGTCTACCTGATCGCGCGCACGGTCACCACGCGCAACATCGCCGCCGCGATCGCGCTCCTGGCCACCCTGGCCCCGCTGAACCTGCACACCAGCTACTTCATGCCGGAGTCGCTCTACTACTTCGGCTTCTGCGTGCTGAGCTGGGTCGCGCTGACCCGCGGCCACTGGCACTGGGCGCTGCATGCGCTGGCCTGCGGCGTCCTGCTCGGCCTGATGAGCCAGGTGAAAGTCCACGCCGTCTTCCTGCTGCCGGCCCTGCTGCCCTTCCTGGCCTACGCCCGCTGGATGAAGGGTAAGGCCTGGCTGGGCAGCGCCGTGCTGTCGATGGCGGTCGCCGCCGCCGCCATGTTCGCGGTCAAGTTCGGCCTCGGCTACCTGCTCGCCGGGGAAGCCGGCCTCAGCCTGTTCGGTCCCTTCTACGGCGGCGGCGCCAACGCCGTCGGCGCCCGCGACAAGCTGCAATTGTTGAAGCCGGCCTTCGTCATCGGCCGCGCCCACCTGATGCTGCTGGTGCTGGCCTTCGGACTGCCGCTGGCGCTGCTGGTGCAGAGCGTGCTGCGTCCCAGCAAGCGCGCCGAGGCCGGCCAGGCCGACCTGGTCGGCATCTACACGCTGCTGATGCTGGGCGCGGGCGCCGGCATGACCATCTTCTATACCGCCACCCTGGCCGCCCCCGGCAGCACCGAAGGCCTGCGCGTGCACGCGCGCTACTACAGCTTCGTGTTCCCGCTGCTGTGGGTGGTCGCCGCGGCCGCGCTGGAACGCCGCAGGGAAGCGCCGGCGGCGCTGCGCTGGACGCTCGCGCTGCTACTGTCCGCCGTGCTGGCGGTCGCCATCGTCAAGCTGCCGTCCTACACCATCCATGCGGTCGACGGCGCGGAAACCTACGCCCTGCGCCTGACGCTTCCCGGCGGCCAGATCGTGCTCGCGCTGCAAGTGCTTGCGCTGCTGCTGTGGGCGGCCGGCCGGGACTCGGCGCTGCGCCTGTTCCTGTTCGTCCTCACGCCCTTGTACATCGCCAGCGGCATCGCCAGCAATGACAGGCAGCTGGCTGCGTTCAGGGACGATCGCGACGCCGACATGGCCGGCAAGGCCGCCGCCCGCCTGGTGCCGCCGGCGGAGCGCGGCCTGGTCACGGTTGCCGGCGCGGACGTGGGCCAGATCATGCGCGCCCAGTTCTATGTCGACAGCAAGGATTCGGCGATGCTGGAACTGATGCCCAATGCCCCGATCGAGCCCTACCAGGTGCCGGTACACAACAAATGGCTGCTGGTCTTCGGCAACCACGCCTTGCCGCCGGGCCTGGCACCGGTCGCCCAGAATGATTCTTACAAGCTGATACGCATAAACAACGAGCGCCGCATCATCGGCAGCGCGCACCTGAATCAGCCGCCCAATCCGGGCAGCCTGCTGGCCGGGGTCGAAGGTTTGTCCAGCATCGAAGAATTCGGACGCTGGTCCGATGCCAAGCAGGTCGTGCTGCACTTCAATGCGCCCCTGCCGAAACATACCGTCATCGTGTTCAAGGCCTGGGCCTACGGCGACAACACCGAGCGTCCATTCACCATGCGTATCGGCGACAGCAGCGTGCCATTCCGCCTGAGCGGTTCGCCGCAGGAAATCGGCCTGCACTTCGACACCGACGGCACCCAGCGCAGCCTGACGATCGAGGTGCCGCATCCGGTATCGCCGCAGGAATACGGCGATCCGCGCGATCCGCGCAAGCTCGGCATCGCGCTGGCGGACATCGAGATCTCGACGCCGGCGAACTGATCATGGACAGATTTCCGACCACGCCGCCGGCCGCCACGACCCCGCTCCGCCGCCGCCTGCTCCCGGCCGCCGGCCTGCTGGCCTTGTGCGGCGCCGTCTTCGTCTGGCTGCTGCTGCGCAACCAGGGCCTGAATCCGGCGATCTTTTCCGATGAGTGGTACTACAGCAAGATGTCGCGCCTGCAGCCGCTCGGCGACGCCATCGTGCCTTCGTATCTCTACCTCTGGCTGTTCCGCGCCACCAATGCCTGCGGCGACGGCTTCCTCGATTGCGTGCGCATCGGCAACGAACTGTTCTTCGTCGCCTCGGCGCCCTTCATCTACGCGGTGACGTGCCGGGTGGCGTCCAGGCCGCTGGCGCTGCTGGTCGCCATGGTGGCGCTGCTGACGCCCCTCAACATCTACACCTCCTTCTTCATGCCGGAGGCAACGTATTACTTCGGCTTCGCCGTGCTGAGCTGGGTGGTCCTCGCCTGGCGCGAGCGCGATACGCTCGGCAACGCGGCGCTGCAGGGCCTGGCGGCGGGCACCGTGCTCGGCCTGATGAGCCTGGTAAAAGTCCATGCCCTGTTCCTGCTGCCCGCGCTCTGCCTCTACCTGGCCGCCGCCGGCTGGCTGGCGGGCCGGGCGCACTGGCTGGCCAGGGGCGCGCTGGCCGCGCTGCTGGCGGCGGCCGTGACGCTGGCGATCAAGTTCGGCCTCGGCTACCTGTTCGCCGGCAACGAAGCCCTGAGCGTGTTCGGCAGCTTCTATACCGGCACCGCCAACGCGCACGCGCGCCGGCCGCTGCTCGAGCTGCTGCGGGCGGCATGGACCAGCGGGTCCGGCCACCTGATGGCGCTCACGGTGCTGCTGGCGCTGCCGCTGGCCCTGCTCATCCAGGCCGTGGCCAGCCGCAAGACCCGCCAGCAAGCCAGCCCTGTGCTCCTGCAGCTCCAGCTGTACGCCCTGCTGATGCTGGGCGCGGCGGGCGGCATGACGGTGATGTTCACGGCATCGATCGCGGACGTCGCCCCGACCGAAGTGCTGCGCCTGCATCTGCGCTACTACAGCTTCGTGTTCCCGCTGCTGCTGGCCGTTGCCGCCGCCGCGACCGGCGCACCTCGCGCGGATGCGCCGCCCGCGCGCGCCTGGCCGGTGGCCCTGCTGCTGGCCGCCGTGCTCGCCTGCGCCGTCTGGAAGCTGCCGGGCTATGCCACCAATGCCGTCGACGGCCCGGAGATCCACGCCGTCGGCATCGACCGCCTGCCCGGCCGCATCGCGGTCGGCATCGAGCTGCTGGTGCTCCTGCTGTGGGCGCGCGGCAGCCGCCTGGCCG
The DNA here is from genome assembly GCF_052115005.1 of Massilia sp. 2TAF26. Lineage (NCBI taxonomy): Bacteria > Pseudomonadati > Pseudomonadota > Betaproteobacteria > Burkholderiales > Oxalobacteraceae > Massilia > Massilia sp. 2TAF26. Next base: position 253,754 of record NZ_JBFRFV010000003.1, on the reverse strand, counting down.
TGCCGCTGTTCCTGTTCGTCGCCGTGCCCTGGATGACGGTGCAGGGCATGCTCGGTACCGCCGCCTATCTGCACAACATCGATCCGAATTCGCAGCCGGATGCGGCCGGCAAGTTCGCCCATCGTTACGTGCCGGCGGCGGAGCGCAACCAGATCACGGTGGTCGGCAACGACGTCCTGCAGGTAATGCGCGCCCAGTTCCATGTCGACGCCCCGGACACCGGCATGATCGACCTGCCGCCGGATACACCGCTGCAGCCTTACCATATGCCTCTGCGCAACAAATGGCTGCTGGTGATCGGCCACCATCCGCTGCCGCCCGGCGTGCAGCCGGAGGTCGCCACGGCCGGCTACACGCTGGCGCGGATGGACACGCGCCGCCGGGTGATCGGCGTCACCCGTTTCAAGGAGCCGCTTCCCTCCGGCCCGGTGGAGGCCGCCGAGGGCCTGTCTCACCTCGAGTCCTGGGGGCGCTGGTCGGAAGCCAAGCGCATCGTGCTGCATTTCTCCCGCCCCTTGCCCGAACACGTCAATGTCGTGATCAAGGCCCAGGCATTCGGCCCGAATACCGGCCTGCCGTTCACGATGCGCATCGGCGGCGAAGAGCAGAGCTTCCGCGTCCAGGACCTGCCCCAGGACGTGACCCTGCGCTTCAGCACCGACGGCAGGCAGCGCAGCCTGGAAATCGAGGTCCCGAAGCCGACCGCGCCGCACGACGTCAGTCCCTCGATCGACACCCGCCCGCTGGGCCTGGGCCTGACCGACATCGAGATTTCCACGCCCGACGCGTAGCCGGCAAGGCGCCGCGTGGGTGCGTCGGCTAACAGTACATGCCGCCCGGCTTCTCTAGAATTGCCATGGTCAATGTATTAACGGCCGGGCGCCTTGTCTCCACAACGCCATGGCGCCCACAAGGACTCTGCGATGACGACCGGAAGCAGCAAGGAAGAAGGGCTGGAGAAACCACTCGACCGGCAGGGCGGCCAGAGCGCCGGCGTGCCGGCCGAGGGCGAAGTCGAAGGCAATGCCTACAGCCCGCTCGGCACCGCCGGCGTCAAGCACTGGCAGGCGACCTACATCACCGAGGACGGCCTCCAGGACCGCGGCAACATCTTCTTTGCCGCCGTCGAGATGACGCGCATGCCGATGGTCGTCACCGATCCGCGCCAGCCCGACAATCCGATCGTGTTCGCCAACGGCGCCTTCTTCGACCTCACCGGCTACACGGATGAGGAGGTGATCGGCCGCAACTGCCGCTTCCTGCAGGGCCCGCAAAGCGATCGCCGCACCGTGGAAGAGGTGCGCAATGCGCTCAAGGAAGAGCGCGCGGTCGCGGTCGACATCCTGAACTACAAGAAGGACGGCAAGCCATTCTGGAACGCCCTGTTCATCGGTCCGATCTTCGACCAGGACGGCAAGCTGCTGTATTTCTTCGCCTCCCAGATGGACATCACCGAGCGCCGCACCACGCAGGAAGCCTATCTGCAGGCGCAGAAGATGGAAGCGATCGGCCAGCTGACGGCCGGCATGGCCCACGACTTCAACAACCTGCTGCAGGTCATCAACGGCAATCTCGAAGTTGCCTTGATCAGCCTCGACCGCCCGGAGGTGGCGCGCGCGCAGCTCGGACGCGCCCAGCGCGCCGCCATGCGCGCCGGCAAGCTGACCCAGCAGCTGCTGACCTTCGCGCGCAAGCAGCGCCTCGAACCGAAGCCGGTCAACATCAACAACCTGGTGGTGGATTTCTCCGAGATGCTGGTACGCACCCTGGGCGGCAAGATCGAGCTGCGCCTCGACCTGCGTCCCGGGCTGCCGGTCTGCATGCTGGACCCGACCCACCTCGAAATGGCCCTGCTCAACGTCCTGATCAATGCGCGCGACGCCATGCCGGACGGCGGCGAGGTGACGGTCGCCACCGCGATCGTGCGCGGCGAGGACCGCCTGAAAGTGCATGGCCTGCCCCACGGCACCTATATTTCCCTGTGCGTGATCGACCACGGCCCCGGCATGGCGCCCGAGGTGTTGCGCCGCGCGACCGAACCCTTCTTCACCACCAAGGGCCCCGGCACCGGGCTCGGCCTGGCGATGGTGCACGGCTTCGTCCAGCAGTCGCACGGCCGCCTCGAGATCGACAGCCACCCCGGCGAAGGCACCAAGGTCACGATGATCTTCCCGGCCGCCGACAGTGCCGCCAGCCGCGCCGACGCCGCGGCGGGAGCGAACGATGCCGCTGCCGACCAGGCCGAAGCCGCCCGGAGCAAGCCCTGCGTGCTGGTGGTCGAGGACAACGACGACGTGCGCGAGCTGGCCGAACAGGTCTTGGGAATGGAAGGCTATGCGGTGCAGTCGGCGGGCAGCGGCGAACAGGCGATGCACCTGCTGCGCGAAGGCGCCCGGGTGGACCTGCTGTTCACGGACGTGATCATGCCGGGCGGGATGAACGGGCTGGAACTGGTCGAACAGGCCCGCGCCCTGCGTCCGGGACTGCCGGTGCTGGTCACGACCGGCTACATGGACGAACTGCCGCAGGGCGGGCGCGGCGGCGGGCTGGACATCCTGGCGAAGCCTTACCGGCAGGATGATTTACTGGAGCGGGTCAGGCAGGCGTTGGAACGCTAGCGCGTAAACGTCGTCCCCGCGAAGGCGGGGACCCAAGTTCTGCGTGCGTCATCGAAACGCATACAAACTTGGATCCCCGCCTTCGCGGGGATGACGTGCGAATGTAGCGGGCCCTACCGACCTGACCGCCCTTCGAATGTTTACTGCTTCGGCAACCCACCCAACAAAGCCGCCAGCTTCTGCTTCGGCTTGGCCGAAGCCACCTGCACCGCTTCGGCCGGGTCCTTGCGCGGGACGGCAGCGGGCTCGTAGGGCTTGAGGAACCACGGATCGATCTTCTCGCGGCGCGGGGCGCCCGGGCCGCGCGGGCCGCGTTCGCTGCGTTCGCTCCGCTCGGCGCGCTCGCCACGGTCGCTGCGCTCGAAGCTGCGGCCATCGGCCTCGCGGCGGCCGCCGCCGCGGCGTTCGCTGAAGCGCTCGCCGCTGCTCGAACGGCCCGGCGCGAAGCCGCTCAGTTCGGCGCGCGTGATGGTCTGCTTGATCAGCTTCTCGATGTCGACCAGCAGGCGCTCGTCCTTGTCCGAGTAGACCGACAGCGCATCGCCGGTGGCGCCGGCGCGGCCGGTGCGGCCGATGCGGTGCACGTAGTCCTCGGCGTTGTACGGCAGGTCGTAGTTGATCACGCACGGCAGGTCGGTGATGTCGAGGCCGCGCGCGGCGACGTCGGTCGCGACCAGCACGTCGATCTCGCCCTTCTTGAAGGCGTCGAGCGCGGCGATGCGTTCCTGCTGGGTCTTGTCGCCGTGGATGGCCGAGGCCTTGATGCCTGCCTGCTCCAGGTAGCGCGCCAGGCGCGAGGCGCCGATCTTGGTGTTCGAGAACACCAGCACCTGCTTCAGGTCGCGCGAGCGGATCAGGTGCTCGACGACGTCGCGCTTCTGCTCTTCCGCCACCTTGTACAGCACCTGGGTGATCGCGGTATTCGTGGCATTGCTGCGCGCGACCTCGATGGTCAGCGGATCGGTCAGGAAGCTGGCGGCCAGCTTCTTGATCTCGGGCGAGAAGGTGGCCGAGAACATCAGGTTCTGGCGCTTCTTCGGCAGCAGGTTGATGATGCGCTGCAGGTCGGGCAGGAAGCCCATGTCGAGCATGCGGTCGGCTTCGTCCATCACCAGCATCTGCACCTGGGCCAGGCTGATGTTCTTCTGTTCGACGTGGTCGAGCAGGCGGCCCGGGGTCGCGATCACGATCTCGACGCCGCGGCGCAAAATCTCGGTCTGCGGCTTCATGTCCATGCCGCCGAAGACGACGGTGGAACGCAGCGGGGTGTGCTGGGCGTAGGCCTTGACGTTCTCGGCGACCTGGATCGCCAGTTCGCGGGTCGGGGTCAGGACCAGCGCACGCACGGCGTGACGGGCCGGCGACATGCTGGTATTCGCATGCGGCAGCAGGTTCTGGATGATGGGCAGCGAGAAGCTCGCGGTCTTGCCGGTGCCGGTCTGGGCCGCGCCCATGACGTCGCGGCCCTGCAGGACGACAGGAATGGCCTGGGCCTGGATCGGGGTCGGGTGGACATAGCCCTGGTCCGACAGCGCGCGCTGGATCTCAGGCGCCAGACCGAAATCGGCGAAGCGCACGGTCGGCGCGCCGCCAGCATCATTGGTGGTCGTTTCAGACATTTCTTCTTTCGGGCGTTAACAATTGCGCTCTACGCCGGGCTGCGACCTGGCATGGCCAACGCGGGAAACTCCGGGGTGACGGGACGCGCCTGGTGCGGCGGTGGCGGCTTGGACGGACGTAGAGATACTAAACCGCGCTCAATTTACCTCAAATCCACACCTCTGTATATGAAATCCTGTACTTTTGGGCCCCGATTTGCGGGCATTTACGCGATTTTCTCTTTACATTCCTTTACCTGGCTTTACCTTTTCCGCCCTCCCCCACTGGGGCTTGCGTCCGATAATTGATGCAGTGCATTAATAAAGGAAGCAATATGGTCGCAAGCATCAGCAGCAACAGCAACAGCGTGTCGAACTGGGCCGACGCCATCTTTTCCAGGCTCGATACCAGGAACCAGGGCTATATCGACAAGACCGACCTGCAGGACGCCCTGTCGAAGGTCGGCGGCAAGGACAAGGCCGGCGGCCAGTCGGTGAACGTGGACGACACCTTCAGCGCCCTCGACGGCGACAACGACGGCAAGATCACCAAGAGCGAACTCACCGACGCGATGACCAAGCTATCGGACCAGCTCAACGCGCAGTTCGACGCCTCGCGCGCCGGCCGCGGCGGCGGCGGACAACCACCGGCGGGTCCGCCGCCCGGCGCCCAGGGTGGTGGCGGCACAAGCGGTACGAGCGCCACCGACAGCAGCAGCAGCAGCGACTACATCGCCGCCGCCGACACCGACGGCAACGGTAGCGTCAGCGAGGCCGAAAAAGCCGCCTACGACAAGAAGCTGGCAACTGCCCAGTCCGACGGCGGCGGCAGCGGCGCCTCGGACGGCACCCGGCACGCCCGGCACCAGAAGGATCCGGTGCGCGAACTGGCGCACGCCATGCACCTGCTGAAGGCCTATGCGGAGAACAGCGGCGGCAGCAATGGCTCGACGGCTTCGACCGGCAGCACCGATGGCGCGAGCGATACGGGCAACGTCAGCGTCAGCGTCGAAGCCTGATATCAGCGGCGCTGCCAGCCGTGTTCGCGCGCCGCGCGCTCGGCGGCGGCATCGAGCGAAGCGCCGGCGATCCGCTGGTCGATCGCATCGAGCACCGCGGCCGGCATGTCGCTGCCGGCCTGGCGGTAGCCGGCCTGTTCCGGCGCCTGGCCCTGCGCCAGCACCGGAATCCGCCAGCTTCCGGCCTCCCGGCAGGCCAGGCCCGCGGTCGCCCCCAGTTTGAAGCTGCGGCAGTATGCCCCTTCTTTCGTCTGGAAGCTGAGGCCAAGGCGCAGCTGTCCCGCCGGCGCGTCCGACGCCAGCCGCTGCGACAGGGCATCGGCCAGCTCGCCGCGCGCCACGAGTTCGCCGCCCTGCTGGGCGATGGGCGAGGCCTCGCCGCTGCGCAGCTGTTGCCAGCCCAGCGCGCCGGCCAGTACCCCGGCCGCAAGCGAGGCCGCGATCGCGCCCCACTGGGGCCAGGCCCAGCGCGCCGGTAGCGGACGCGCGTTCGCCTGCGCCAGCACGTCCACGCGCACAGGGCTGCGTGGCGCGAGCGCACCCGCTTGCAGGCGCTCGGGCACCGGCTCGTCGAGCACGCCGGCAAACGCGGCAAAGACATCGGCGCGCAAGACCCGATGCCGCTCGACCGCCGCCGCCACCCGGGGATCGTCGCGCATGGCCTGCTCGACGCGCGCGCGCTGCTCCGGCGCCAGTTCGCCGTCGGCATAGGCCATCAGGGTTTCATTATCAACATTCATGTCGGTTTCCTTGCCCGGTCGGACAACAGTTCCTGCAGGGCTTCCCGGGCGCGGGCCAGCCGGCTGGTCAGGGTGCCGATCGGTATATCCAGAACTTCCGCCGCTTCCTTGTACGGCAAACCGTCGACCAGCACCAGGCCGATGACCATCCGGTGATCGTCGGACAGCAGGCTCACCGCCTTCTCGACTGCCATCCGCTGCTGGTGCGCGGCCGCGTAATCGTCGCCCACGTGCTCGCCCTCCTCTTCCGGAGCAAACAGCTCGCTGCGGCGCGCACGCGAACGGACTTCGTCGATCCAGGCGTTCTTCACGATGCGGAACAGCCAGCTGTCCAGGCGCGTGCCCGGCTGCCATTGCTCGGCGCGGGTCAGCGCGCGCTCGACGGCGATCTGCACGAGGTCGTCCGCGTCTTCACGGTGGAAGGTAATGGAACGCGCGAACCGGCGAAGGCGCGGCAACAGCGCGGCGATGTCGTTTTCCAGGTCGGCGCTCATGGTCATCATGATAGAACGGTTCAAGCAGGGATTTTCTTCCCTGCCCCGTTCGTTTTATTTTTCAGGACAACTCATGCATATTATCATCGGCCCATGAAGCGCATTTATTTCCTGATCGCACTCAGCATCGTTTGCAATGCCGCCTCGGCACAGCTGCGCCTGCCGTCGCTGGGACTGCCGCCCGGCCTTGGCCAGCTCGACACGCTCCACGCGCCGGTGCAGCGGCTCGCCGACCGCATCGACCTTCCCGACCTGCGCGCGCTGCGCCTCGACACGGTCGGCAAACTGCTGCGCGAGCATCCCGACGTGCTGGAAGCCGATCCGCATGGCGAGCCGGCCGTCCGGGCCCAGATCCTGGCATGGTCGCCTTCCGCAGCCGGTCTCGAGGCGGCGCGCCAGGCGGGCTTGCGGGTGCTGGCCGAGGAGCGTTTCGAGGAACTCGGGCAAAGCCTCGTCGTGCTGGGTGTGCCCGCGGGGAGCGCCACCGAGGCACTGCTGGAACGCCTGCGCGCGCTCGACCCCGAAGGACACTATGACTTCAACCACGTCTATACAGGCAGCGGCGCGGCGCCCGCCGCGGAGCTTCCGCGCGCGTCCGTGCCATCCTCCACGGACGGCAGCCCGGCAAACGAGGCTAGGCTCGGGCTGATCGACAGCGGCATCGATACCGGCCACCGCGCCTTGCGCGATGCCAGGATCCGCGCCTGGGGCTGCGATGGCGTGGCGCATCCCGATGCGCATGGCACGGCGGTGGCCGCGCTGATGGTCGGGCGCGACGAGCGCTTCCGCGGCGCCCTGCCCGGCGCCCAGCTGTTCGCCGCGGACATCTACTGCGCCAGCCCCACCGGCGGCTCTGCGGGACAAATCGCGGCGGCGCTCGGGTGGCTGGCGCGCGAACAGGTCGGCGTGATCAATATGAGTCTGGTCGGTCCGCCCAACCAGGCCCTCGAGCGCATGGTGGCGGCGATGGTCGCGCGCGGACACCTGCTGGTCGCCGCGGTCGGCAACGACGGACCGGCTGCGCCGCCGCTCTACCCGGCCAGCTATCCCGGCGTGGTCGGGGTGACGGGAGTCGACCGCCGTGGCCGGCCGTTGCCGGAAGCGGCGCGCGGTCCGCAAGTGCTGTTCGCGGCGCCCGGCAACAACATGGCCAGCGCCAGCCCCGGCGAACCGCCTTACCGCCCGGTGCGCGGCACCTCGTTTGCGGCCCCCATCGTCGCCGGGCTGCTGGCGCCGGCACTGCCCCGGCCGGACCGCCGGCAGGCGCGCGATGCCGTCACCGCGCTCGCGCACCGGGCCGGCGACGGCACGACCGTCAGCAATGCATTCGGCTACGGCATCGTCGGCGCCGACTTGCGTACCGATCCGGCGCAGCTGCGCTAGCGGCAAAAAAATTTTTGGATTTTTTTTGGGAACGATGGAATAAACGGCTGAGCAGGATCGTTTTCCTGATAACGGCGGCGGACAGTCCCCGCCAACTCAAGGAGAACAGACATGAACACCAAAACGATCGCCCGCCACATCGCCCTCATCGCTTCCATCGGCTTTGCCGCCTCGGCGCACGCCCAACTGCTCGGCGGCGGCCACCTCGGCGGCTCCATCGGCGGCATGCTGGGCGGCGGCGGACAATTCCGCTCCATGGGCGTGCCGGTCACGCGCGTCGACAGCCTGGCGGAAGCGCGCCGCACCGTCCGCGTGCCGGATACCGACAGCGTGCGCAACGGCGCCGCGCTTGTCGGCAATGCATCGGGCAATGCCTCGGGCAAGGCGGCCGGCAACGCCGGCGCCGGCGCGCTCGGCAAGAGCGTCGCCGGCGAAGCGTCCGGCGCCCTGAGCGGCGCCGTTTCCACAGCCGCCGGCCAGAGCGCCACTGCGGCGGCACCGGCCGCAGGCAGCGCCCTGCCCGCCAGGACGATCGCCGGCGAAGCTTCCGGGACGCTGTCCGGCAGCGCCGCCGCGGCACTGCGCCAGACCGCTTCGGCCGCCGCGGGCGCGGGCAATCCGGCGACGGCGCCGCAGGCCGGCGTGCCGGCGGCTCCCAAGCTTCCTGCCATGCCTGCCATCTCCGCCGCATCCGCCGCACAGGACGCACAGCAGGGCGGCGCTGGCCTCGGCAGCCTGTCGTCCGCTGCCGGCAAGGCGCAGGCCGGCCAGCTCGCCGCCATGGGACACGGCGGCCAGGACGGTAACGGCGACGTGGCGCTCGGCGGCCGGGGCACGGGCGCCGCGAAGAACGCCGCCACCCAGGGCGCGAAAACCCAGCTGGCCACCACCCGTGGCTACGGCGCCGCCAGCACCGCGAACACGAAACATACCCTTCATTCCGCTCACCAGGGCACGGCAAGCGGCAGCAAGCAGGCGCCGGCCCCGGCAAGCAGCACCGGCGGCACGCACGGCGGCGGCGGCCTGGCCGGCAGCGGCAGCGCAAATGGAAACGGCAGCGGCAGCGTGGCCGGCAATAGCGGCGCGGGCAAGGGGGGCGCCGTGAGCGCCAGCCTGTCGATCGGGGGCAGCGCTTCGGCGAACGCCGGCGGCGGGCAATAAACAGGCGGGCCCGGCCAGTCCGGGCCGGTTCAGGACGTGATCAGACCGTGCTCGTCGAGCACGTCGTGCAGCAGCTCGAGCCGGATCATCGGGTTGTCCAGCATTAGCATGTTCTGCTTCTGCTGGTTCGGCAGCGGCAGCAGTTCGCACCAGCGGTTGGCGACCCAGCCGCAGTCGTCCAGGCGGAACGGCGGCTGCACCGGCCAGCGGCTTTGCGGCACGTCGTGCAGCGAGGCCAGCACGCGGTCGAGGGCGTCGGCCGCGCCCTTCAGGTCGGACGGGATGCGCACCGCGTGGTCGTCTTCCAGCAGCTCGGCCTCGGCCATCCACAGGCCATTGCTGCGGCGCTCGGTGGAGAGCAGCCGGAAGCGCGAACCGCCGCGGCATACCACCTGCAGCAGGCCCGGGGTCGAGGCCGTAGTGTCCTGCACCGACGCCAACGTCCCCAACGCCACGAAGCGTTCCATTCCTTCCGGCGTGCGCACTTCCTGTCCCTGGGTCAGCAGCACGACGCCGAAGGGCGCATCCTCCGTCAGGCAATGGCTGATCATGTCGAGGTAGCGGACCTCGAAGATCTGCAGCGGCAGCACGCCATCCGGAAACAGGACCGTGCTGAGTGGGAACAGCGGTAAGGAGATCGTGGCCATGCGCGCATCATGACAGATTCGCTTCGCGGGACGGAGCACGATTCAATCGTCCGGACCCCGCAAGGGAAGATCGCGGACAACGTCGAGCAGCGCCGCCAGGCGCCAGCGCAGACGGGCCCAGCCGGGGTCCGGCTGGGGCAGCACCTTCACCGTCACCTTCGAGCCCGGCGCGACGTCGCAGGCGAAGGGATAGTCGCCGGCCTGCTCGAACGGCAGGCGCACCTCGTGGCCCGGCAGCACCAGCACTTGGCCGAACACGTGCGGCGCCAGGTCGCGGTTACGCAGCAGCAGGACGTCGCGCACGCCCAGCGTCAGCCGCAGCTCCGCGGGCACCAGCACGGGCCCGGCCTGGCCGCGCAGGACCGCCGCCCCATGCGGAAATTCCAGCAGGCGTTCGCGCGTCGGATAGTGCAGCGGCGCCAGCGCGGCCCACAGCAGCGCGGCGAACAGGACCGCGGCCAGGGCCCACTGCAGGCGGCGCGGCAGGCTGGCATGGGAGAGGAAGGGCAAGGCAGGCATGGGCGTCGTGGAATGGTGTCGACATTGTAGCCGGAGCAACATCGGCACGCCATCGGCGCCGACTGTTGTGCGCCTTGCCACAGCATGGACGGGTATTCTCTTGCCACCATGACGCTTTTCGATCAGTCAACCAATGCCGCCTCGTCACGCAGCCCGGCTTCCGTCCCGCTGCTCCTGGCCGCGCTGGTCTTCCTGGCGTCGCTGATCGTCACCTACGTGGTGGCCAACAAGGTCGAACACAGCGCCGAGAACGAGCTCGAGGCCATCTTCAACTACCGCGCCCGCGACCTCACCGCCAGCGTGGTGCGCCGCCTGGCGGTCTACGAACAGGTGCTGCAGGGCACGCGCGGCTTCCTGCGCGGCTCGGTTGACGTCAGCCAGCGCGATTTCGCCGACTACTACGCCATCCTCAGGCTCAACGAGCGCTTTCCCGGCATCGAGGCGCTGGGCATCGCCGCCATCATTCCGCCGGCCCGGCTCGAGGCCCATGTCGCCGCCATGCGCGCCGCGGGCTTCACCGAGTACGAAGTCAAGCCGCCGGGGCCGCGTCCGCTGTACACCTCGGTCACCCACATCCAGCCCTTCGAAGGCCGCAACCTGCGCGCCTTCGGCTACGACATGTTCAGCGAGCCGGTGCGGCGCGCGGCGATGGAGGCGGCGCGCGACAGCGGCGCGGCGGTCGCCACCGGCCGCGTCACGCTGGTGCAGGAGGGCGCGAACAGCGCGCAGCCCGGCTTCCTGATGTACGTGCCGGTCTACCGCCGCGGCGAACCGCGCGCGACCCTGGAGGAACGGCGCGCCGCCATCGCCGGCTGGGTCTATGCGCCCTTCCGCATGAACGACCTGATGCGCGATCTGGGCGGCGAGCATGCGAGCGACCTCGACGTCGAGATCTACGACGGCCGCCAAGCCGTCGACGCCGCCCTGCTCTACCGCTCGCCGGGCGCCCGTCCCGCGCATGCGCGCGCGAGGTTCACCCACACCGACGTGGTCGATACCGCCGGCCGCACCTGGACCCTGGCGATCCGCTCCGCGCCGCGGCTCGAGGCCACCCTCGACAAGCGCCCGACGGCGGCGATCGCGGCGACCGGCATTGGCCTCGGCCTGCTGCTCAGCCTCGTGGTGTGGCTGCTGGCGACCGAGCGCCGCCGCGCCCTGCAGCTGGCCGGCGGGATGACGCTCGAACTGCGCGAATCGCGCGACCGCATCGATGCCGACCGCCGGCGCGTCCGCCTGATCCTGCAGAACGCCTACGACGCCTTCCTGGCGGTGGGCCCGGACGGCCGCGTCACCGACTGGAATGCCCAGGCCAGCAAGCTGTTCGGCTGGAGCGAAGAAGAAGCGCTCGGCCGCGAAGCCGTCGAACTGATCACGGCGCAGGAACAGCGCGAGCGCTGGCGCACCCATTTTGCCGCCTTCACCGCGCGCGGCGAATGCGCGCTGCTGGCCCGGCCCACCGAGATCACCCTGGCGGACCGCCACGACCGCAGCTTCCCGGTCGAGATCGCGGTCACCGCCCTGCCCTCGGGCGGCGGCTTCGGCGCGGTCGCCTTCGTGCGCGACATCCGGCCGCGCAAGGAGCAGGAGGAGCGCGAGCGCGAGCGCCAGCAGCGCCTGGTCGATGCGCGCGCGGCGCTGCATCGCTCGCAGAAGCTGGAGGCGGTCGGCAAGCTCACCGGCGGCGTGGCCCACGACTTCAACAACATCCTGCACATCATCAGCGCCAACGTGCAGCTCATGATGCGCAACGAGGAGAACAGCCGCAAGCGCCTGCTCGGCATCATGGACGCGGTGGAACGCGGCAAGAAGCTGACCACGCAGCTGCTGGCCTTCGCGCGCCGCCAGCCGCTGCACCCGAGCGTGGTCGCCCCGGCGCAGCTGATCGAACGCATGGACAGCCTGCTGCACCGCGCGGCCGGCGACGCCATCGAGATCCGCTTCGACATCTCGCCGGAACTGTGGAACACCCTGGTCGACCCCAACCAGCTCGAGAACGTGCTGCTGAACCTGGTGATCAATGCGCGCGACGCCATGAACAACCAGGGCCGCATCACGATCGCCCTCGACAACATCGGCGTCGAGGAAGGCAGCGCGCTGGCCGTCAACAACATCCGGCCGGGCGAGTACGTGAGGATCGCCGTCAGCGACACCGGCAGCGGCATGCCGCCGGAAGTGATGGAACGCGCCTTCGAACCCTTCTTCAGCACCAAGCCCGAGGGCAAGGGCACCGGCCTGGGACTGTCGATGGCGCACGGCTTCGTCAAGCAGAGCGGTGGCCATATCCGCCTCGCCAGCGTGCCGGACCAGGGCACCACGGTCACCATCTTCCTGCCGCGCGCGCTGCAGGACAAGCCGGACCCGTTGTACATCCCGACCCCGCACTGAAAGGAATGATTCCGATGCGCCCCAACAGCCCGATTCCTGCGGACGGCGGCTTCGACCACACGCTGGCGCTGCTGTCCGAAGGCTACCGCTTCCTGACGGGACGCTTCGAGCGCTTCGGCGCCGACATCTTCACCACCCGCCTCATGCTGCGCAAGGCGCTGTGCGTGCGCGGCGAGGATGCCGCGCGCATGTTCTACCAGCCGGGACGCTTCACGCGCCGGCACGCGCTGCCGCCGACCACGATGGCGCTGCTGCAGGATGTCGGCAGCGTGATGGCGCTGGACGGCGAGGCCCACCGCAAGCGCAAGGCGATGTTCATGTCCTTGTTGGGGCCGCTGGAGCGCCAGCGCCTGGTGGGACTGGCGGTGGCGCAGTGGCGCGCCCGGTTCGCGCACTGGGCCAGCCTGCCTTCGGTGGTGGTGCACCAGGAAGCGGAACTGGTGCTGTGCCGCGCGGTATGCCAGTGGGCCGGCATCCCGGTCAGCGCCGACGAGGCGCGCGAACGCACCGCGGAATTGTCGGCGATGATCGACGGCGCCGCATCAAGCGGGCCGCGCACCTGGAAGGCGCTGATGCTGCGCCACCGCACCGAGCGCTGGGCACGCGCCCTCATCGACGCCGTGCGCGCCGGACAGGCGCAGCCGCCCTTCGACAGCGCGCTGAATGTCATCGCGCGCCACCGCGACGCCGACGGCCGCCCGATCGACCGCAAGCACGCGGCGGTGGAGCTGATCAACTTCCTGCGCCCGACCGTGGCGGTGGCGCGCTACATCGCGTTCGCGGTGCTGGCCATGCACGAGCATCCGGCGTGCCGCGAGCGCATCGCCGCCGGCGACGACGCCTGGCTGACGATGTTTGCGCAGGAAGTGCGGCGCTACTACCCCTTCCTGCCGGCGATCGGCGGACGGGCGCTGCACGATTTCGACTGGCACGGGCTGCACATCGCGAAAGGCACCTGGGTCCTGCTCGACCTGTACGGCACCGACATGCATCCGGCAATCTGGGGCGACCCCGGCGTGTTCCGGCCCGAGCGCTTCGAGCGCCACGAGAGCAGCGGTTTCGACCTGGTGCCGCAAGGGGGAGGAGATCACTATGCGGGCCACCGCTGCCCCGGCGAGGCGGCCACGGTCGATCTGCTGAAATCGGCGGCGAAGCTGTTCGCCACCGAGATTGTTTACGAAGTACCGCCCCAGGACCTGACGATCGATCTGGGGCGGATTCCGACCCTGCCGGCCAGCGGCATGGTCATCGGGAAGGTAAGGCCGCGAGCCTAGACGCGGACTCAGTCGCGGATCAGGCGGCCCTGCTGCACGCGCACGCGCTCGCCGTTGCCGAAGCGCGGACGGCCCTGCTCGGTGAAGGTGCGGTAGCCGCCGGCGGCCATCTTGACGCGGACGTCGGTGTAGGTGACCTTGTTCATGTTGCGCTCGACGCGGTTGCCGGCATAGGCACCGCCGACAGCGCCGGCGATGGTGGCGAGGGTGCGGCCATTGCCGCTGCCGACCTGGTTGCCCAGCAGGCCGCCGACCACGGCGCCGCCGCCGGCACCGAGGCCGCTGCCACGCTCGGCCGCGCGTTCATAGGTATGGGTCGAGACCACGGTGCCGCAGTTATGGCATTGCGCGGACGCGTGATGGTTCGGTGCGGCCTGGGCGGCCAGCGGTGCGGCGCCGGCCGCGGCGAAAGCGGCGATCATGGCGAGGCGGGAGCCGTATGCAGAGATGTTTTTCATGATGTTCCCCTTTTTGTATGTTGTGTTAAGCATGGGCACAGGTTAACGGTGGCGGCCTGTTCCGGAAAGAGTAAAACCGTATCAAATGCAAGCGGTTGTAACGGGACCATTATTCAAACGATGAGCCGTGCGCCCGATTTGGGCGCCTCCTGCGTATCCTTGGGCCATCCACCGAGCGGAGGCCGGGTATATGGAAAAGCGACCGTTCGACGTCGGCATCGCATTCGAACGCATCGAAGAAGCGGTACGGCCCTGGCCGAAGGCGGCGCTGTTCCAGCTGGCCGAGGAAGGCCATACCTCGGTCTTCGAGCAGCTGCTGGCCTGCATGATCTCGATCCGCACCTACGACGAAGTGACCTTGCCGGTATCGCGCAAGCTGTTCGCGCAGGCCCGCACGCCTGCGGAGGTTTGCCGCTTGTCCTGGGAAGAACTGGACGCCTTGATCAGTCCCAGCACCTTTCACGAGCGCAAGGCGCAACAGATCCTGGCCATCGCGCGCGAAGTGGAAGAACAAGTCGGCGGCATCCTGCCCGGCGACCGCGAGGTGCTGCTGTCCTTCGCCGGCGTCGGCCCCAAGTGCGCGAACCTGGTGCTGGGCGTTGCCTGCGGCACGCCCGTGATCAGCGTCGACATCCACGTGCACCGGGTGACCGGGCGCTGGGGCTATGTTTCGGCCACGACGCCGGAAAAGGCATTATTGGCGCTTGAGAAGAAGCTGCCTCAGCAATACTGGATCGACATCAACCGGCTGCTGGTGCCGTTCGGGAAGCACATCTGCACCGGGAACCGTCCGCGTTGTTCGACTTGCCCGGTGCTGGACATGTGCCGGCAGGTGGGGGTGACGGCGCACCGGTAAGCGCCATCACGACGAAGCGGCCACGCCCGGAGGCGCGGCCGCATGGCTTGAACATGCAGTGTCAATGGATGGCCGGACGCGTAGCGCCCTTGCCGGCAGCGGCGCCGGCACCGGCACCCCGCGGTTGGTAGGCCTGGGCGGCCTTGTTGCTATCGAAGTACTCCTTGAAGCTCGCGATCTTGCCGCCCGCGATGCTGAACACGTGGCACCAGTCATCGCTGTATTCGGCGCCCGTTGCCTTGACGGTATAGGCGCCGTGGCCGAGCACGACCACCTGGTCGCCCTGCCCGATGAAGCGGTCAGGCTTGAATTCGCGCGGTTCCTGGCACTCGGCCAGGATGCGGAAGAAGTCGGACACCTGGGCCAGGCCGTGGCGCTTGCCGGTGAACGGGATGCCTTCCACTTCCGGAAGCTCCCATTCGATGTCCTGCGCAAGCAGGCTCAGCAGGGTCTGGATGTCGCCCTTGTCATAGGCGGCGTACGCCTGTTTGAGCAGGCTGATGTTTGCTTGCTCGCTCATGATCCCCTCCATGGTTGTCGGATGATCGGACTTTCAGTATCGGTTTTTTGGAGGGAAATGCAATGGTGGGCGAGTAATTGGGGAGAAAAAGCCACGGCCAGCACAAGCATGGCGTCTGATGCTGAACTAACGATGTCATTCCAAATCTAACGATTCATCTTCTTGGCGCTTCCCTCCCGACATGCTGCTGGCACATCGCATCCGATTGGACCCGACTCCCGTCCAACGCGAGTACTTTACTCGTGCCGCAGGCACGGCGCGCCGCGTGTGGAATTGGGCCCTGGCCGAGTGGCAGCGCCAGCTTTCAGCTGGCCAGCGTCCGAACGCGATGGCGCTGAAAAAACAGTTCAACGCAATCAAGTATTCTGATCCAGCTTGGCTCGACGCCAACGGGCAGCCATGGCTGCGCACCATCCATCGCGATGCACATTCGCAACCGTTCGCTCATCTTGCCGTGGCCTGGAACCGGTACTTTGCGGCAATGAGAGAACATAAGCGTGCCTATAGGCCTGTATTCAAGAAGAAAGGACGCTGCCGCGACAGTTTCTATGTCGCCAACGACAAGTTGCGCCTGGAAGGCATGGCTGTGGTACTACCGAAGGTCGGGCGCGTGACATTACGTGAAACATTGCGATGGCCCGGCAAGATCATGGGTGCAAACGTTAGTCGGGACGCCAATCATTGGTTTCTAGCGCTGCAGGTTCTGGTGCCGGAACAGGTCGCTTGCCTGTGCCGTAGAAGCGATGGTGTTACCGGTGTCGATCTGGGCGTTAGCACTGCCGCCACTCTGTCCAGTGGAGAGAAGATTGCCGCCCCGCGTCCACTCAAAGTATTGCTGCGACGCCTGCGCATCCGAAGCCGGCGCTTGTCACGAAAGTTAGAAGCCGCCAAGGCTAGTGCCGGAATCACGGGAAGTATCCTAAAAGGCACACGACTCCCGGTATCAAAAACCCAAATCAAGTGCACCCGTGCGCTGGCACGACTGCATGCACGCATCGCCCACGTGCGCGCAGACTTCATGCACAAGCTCACGACCCGCCTCTGCCGTGAAAACCAAACGGTAGTGATCGAGGACCTGAACGTAAGCGACATGCTGGCCAACTCACGGCTTGCACGCGCAATTGCCGACGTGGGCTTTCATGCCTTCCGTCGCCAACTCGAGTACAAGAAAATACGCTACGGTACGACTTTGGTACTGGCCGACGGTGGTATCCGTCGAGCAAACTGTGTTCAAAATGCGGTCAACGCTACGGAAGCTTGAACTTGGGCAGCCGCGTCTGGGTATGCCCCAGTTGTAATGCACGGCACGACCGCGACGTCAATGCAGCTATCAATCTACAACGGCTCGCAACCAGCGCCCTTCACGCGCAGTCTGCGCTACCCGTGGCGAGTCCGGCGGCGACGTCGGACACATTTGTCGGCATGATGCTGGCGAAAGTCGGGAAAGTGACGCCTGTCAGGTACGAGTACGGTCAGCAAGACGGCTCGGGGCAGGAAGAGAATAGCACTCATGTTGAGCGTATTCTTGAAAGCAGTCGAACCGGGCACCAACAAACTAATACTTAAGGGGTGCTCTTTGCCCTAATAAAAAACCGCAGTGTGATTTACTGCGGCTTGGTATTGAAGCGGGATCAACTGGGCAGTGGAGAGGCGCGCGCGATGGATTTCGCGGAACTTACGCCATTTGCGGAACTCGTGCAACTCCAGAAAATGACGTAAGTCATTGATTACTGGTAGGCCTCCCGTGAGTCGAACACGGCACCAACGGATTATGAGTCCGCTGCTCTAACCAAGCATGAGCTAGAGGCCCGAAACTGGTACAACCTAAGACGCTAAAAACTCGCCACTCGAGGATAGTGTCGAAACATCGATAGCCCGAAGTGGCGAGAGCATATTGCCTTTACTGTAGTGCCGTCAAGTCTGGCGAAGATCAGCTGCTGCCCTCGAGGAAGCTCTTCAGCTTGTCCGAGCGCGACGGGTGGCGCAGCTTGCGCAGGGCCTTGGCTTCGATCTGGCGGATGCGCTCGCGGGTGACGTCGAATTGCTTGCCGACTTCTTCCAGCGTGTGGTCGGTCGACATCTCGATGCCGAAGCGCATGCGCAGGACTTTCGCCTCGCGCGGGGTCAGCGAATCCAGCACGTCCTTCACCACGCCGCGCATCGAGGCATGCAGGGCCGCGTCGGACGGCGCCAGCGTGTTGTTGTCCTCGATGAAGTCGCCCAGGTGCGAATCGTCGTCGTCGCCGATCGGGGTTTCCATCGAAATCGGCTCTTTCGCGATCTTCATGATCTTCCGGATCTTGTCTTCCGGCATTTCCATCTTGATCGCGAGGGTTGCCGGATCGGGCTCGGCGCCGGTCTCCTGCAGGATCTGGCGCGAGATCCGGTTCATCTTGTTGATCGTTTCGATCATGTGCACCGGAATACGGATCGTGCGCGCCTGGTCCGCGATCGAACGGGTGATGGCCTGGCGGATCCACCACGTCGCATAGGTCGAGAACTTGTAGCCGCGGCGGTATTCGAACTTGTCGACCGCCTTCATCAGGCCGATATTGCCTTCCTGGATCAGGTCGAGGAACTGCAGGCCGCGGTTGGTGTACTTTTTCGCGATCGAGATCACCAGGCGCAGGTTGGCCTCGGTCATCTCGCGCTTGGCCTTGCGCGCCTTCATTTCACCGGCCGCCATCTGGCGGTTGATGTTGCGCAGGTCCGGCAGCGGCAGCACGACGCGCGCCTGCAGGTCGATCAGGCGCTGCTGCAGCTCCTTGATCGTCGGGATATTGCGGCCGAGGATGGCGCTGTAGGCGTGGCCGGCGTTCACTTCGCCGTCGACCCAGTCGAGGTTCGTCTCGTTACCCGGGAAGACCTTGATGAAGTGGGCGCGCGGCATGCCGCAGCGGTTCACGGCCACGTCCAGGATCTGCTTCTCGATGTGGCGCACTTCGTCGACCTGGCCGCGCAGGGTGTCGCACAGCTTCTCGACCACCTTCGCGGTAAAGCGGATGCCCAGCAGCTCGGCCGAGATCGCATCCTGGGCCTTGACGTAGTCCTTCGAGTTGTAGCCCTGCTTCTCGTAGGCCTTGCGCATCTTGTCGAACTGCTGTTCGATCGTGTGGAACTTGTCGAGGGCGGAGACCTTCAGCTGCTCGAGCTGCTCGGCGGAATAGCCGGCCGCGCCGGAACTGGCGCTGGCTTCTTCTTCCTCTTCCTCTTCTTCCTCTTCCTCTTCTTCCTCGTCGTCTTCATCGGTGTCGGACGAGGTCGGCGCGACCGCGGTCGGCGAGGTTTCCTCGGATTCGTCCGCGTCGACCATGCCGTCGACGATCTCGTCGATCTTGATCTCGTCGTTCTCGATGCGGCGCGAGGCGTCGATGATCTCGGCGATCGTCACCGGGCAGGCGGAGATCGCCTGGATCATGTCGCGCAGGCCGTCTTCGATGCGTTTCGCGATCTCGATCTCGCCTTCGCGGGTCAGCAGCTCGACCGAACCCATTTCGCGCATGTACATGCGGACCGGGTCGGTGGTGCGGCCGAAATCGGAGTCGACGGTCGACAGCGCGGCTTCGGCGGCGGCTTCGGCTTCGTCGTCGCTGGTGACGGTGGCGACATTGTCGGACAGCAGCAGGGTCTCGGCGTCAGGGGCGTGCTCGTAGACGGCAATGCCCATGTCGTTGAAGGTGCCGATGATGCCTTCGATCGCTTCCGGATCGACGATATTGTCCGGCAGGTGATCGTTGATCTCGGAATAGGTCAGGAAGCCGCGCTCCTTGCCCGACTTGATCAGGGCCTTGAGCTTCTGGCGGCGGATTTCGAGCTCTTCTTCGCTCGCTTCGGTATCCGACGAGAACGCGTCTTTCAGCAGCGCTTTTTCCTTGGCTTTGCGGTCCTTGGCCTTGGCCTTGTCCGCAGCCTTCAGTTCGGCGCGCTCGACCGCGTTCAGCGCGGCGACTTCGTCGTTCTCGGGCGTGAATTCCTTGGGCTTGCGACCACGCCGTCCGGGTACCTTGACGGCCGGCAGCACGTAGCCCGACGTATCGATCGCGGCGAGTGCTTCCGCGTCGGTCGTCTGGCTCACAGGCGCAACACCCGCAACGCGGGCTTCCGCCTTGTCTTGAGAATTGTCCGCCTTGGCGGACATCCTGATGGATTTGGTAGCCACTTTGGGTTCGGGTTTCTTGGTTGGCACAGGCGCTTTCGAAGTCACAACGACCTACTTTACTAAGTTAAAGATAAAGTTTTGTTACCCGCTTTTACTGCCCACTAACTGAAACTCCACGCCGCGTTTGAGACGAAAAATCGTTTCAAAGCTTGCAATAGTTAGCGTTTTATTATAGCACGCACCCCCATATTTTCCAGTCGAGAACACCCATGTCGCCTAGTAGGTGCATCAGGCAAATTTTGCGGGGGTGTCGTTCGCGGCTTCGCGCATCAAGAGGTCCTGCTGTGCTGTGATTTCACGATAGCGGGCACTCACCTGATCTGGGGTCAAGCCGGAAGAAAACAACTGGTTCAACTCCTGTTTTAAGACATCCATCTTGATTTGCCGCACAGCACTTATGATCCACACGCGGTCCGTGTCGATATCCGATTCGGGTTCCGAAGCGATCTCGGCGACCAGGTGATCGAACTCGGTGCTGGCTTCCTTCAACTGCTGGGACAAGGCCGCGAAGCTGGCGTTCGCTCCCAGCGCCTGGGCCTGGGCCACCAGCCAGCGCAGGCGGTCGGCCGGCTCGGCGCCGAAGTGATCGAAGGCGCGCAGCGCGGCTTCGTCGAGGTCCAGGGCCAGCGAAGGATGGGCCACCAGCATGCGCATGATCTGCAATTCCAGCCCGACCGGCTCCGGACGCCCCTGGCGCGGCGGCGCCTTGCGCGCGACCGATACCGGCTTGGACAGTTCGAACAACGCTTCGATCTCCGCCGGGGTTGACTGGGTCATGCTGGCCAGGCCGCGCACGATCTGCAAGCGCAGCGCGGTCGGCGCCATCGCCTGCAGCAGCGGCTTGGCCTCGAACTGGGCATGCGCCCTGCCCTCCGGCGTGTCGAGGTCGTGCTCGGCCGTGATTTCGCGCAGCAGGAAGGACGACAGCGGCATCGCCTCGTCGATCTCGCGGGCAAAGGCGTCGCCGCCGAACTCGCGCACATAGCTGTCCGGGTCGTGTTCCTGCGGCAGGAACAGGAACTTGATGGTCTTGTCGTCCGTCACTTGCGGCAGACAGGCTTCCAGCGCGCGCCGGGCGGCGCGGCGGCCGGCCTTGTCGCCGTCGAAGCTGAAGATCACGTTGTCGGTCTGGCGCAGCAACTTTTGCACGTGGGTACTGGTGCAGGCCGTGCCGAGCGTCGCCACCGCCTGCGGGAAGCCGAGCTGGGCCAGGGCGACCACGTCCATATAGCCTTCCGTCACCAGCACATAGCCGGCGTCGCGGATCGGCTGGCGCGCCTCGAACAGGCCGTACAGTTCCTGGCCCTTGTTGAACAGCGGGGTTTCCGGCGAGTTCAGGTATTTCGGTTCGCCGCCATCCATCACGCGGCCGCCGAAGCCGATCACCTGGCCCTTGGTGTTGCGGATCGGGAACATCACGCGTTCGCGGAAGCGGTCGTAGCGTTTCTTGTTGCCGCCGTCCTCGTCCACGCGGTCGATCACCAGGCCGGACTCGACCAGCGCGAGAGCCTCGTAGTCCTTGAACACCGAGCGCAGATTGTCCCAGCCTGCCGGCGCATAGCCCATGCCGAAGCGCGCGGCAACCTCGCCCGTCAGGCCGCGGCCCTTCAGGTAGGCGATCGCGTTCGGCGCCTGGCGCAGCTGGGCGCGGTAGTAGTCGCAGGCCTGGTTCAGCGCATCGGTCATCGCCAGAGACTGGGCCTGCTGGGCGGCGCGCTGGGCCGGCGGAATCTTGTCGTCCTCGTTCGGCACGACCATGCCGACGCCTTGCGCCAGGTCCTTGACCGCGTCGACGAAGCCCATGCCCGAGTATTCGATCAGGAAGCCGATGGCGGTGCCGTGCGCGCCGCAGCCGAAGCAGTGGTAGAACTGCTTGGTCGGGCTCACCGTGAAGCTGGGCGACTTTTCATTGTGAAAAGGGCACAGACCCATGTAGTTGGCGCCGCCCTTCTTCAGTTGGACGTAACGGCCGACCACATCGACAATATCAACGCGGTTGAGCAGATCGGTAATGAATGATTGCGGAATCACTAGATAGATAACAGTGTTTGTCTAAACGCAGACTATACCGCAGCGCTCGCTACAGGTTGATTTGCAGCAAGGCAACAGGGCATTGCCACCCTGAATCGGAGAAAGCTGACGCGGCCGTGGCAAAGACACCTCAGCCGCGCCAGCCGGCAAGCGCATCGACTAGTTACGCGCCCGCCAGCGCCTTCTTCACTTGTGCCGACACGGCCGTCATATCGGCGCGGCCTGCCAGCCTGGGTTTCAGGATACCCATCACTTTGCCCATGTCCTGCGGACCGGCGGCGCCGGAAGCAGCGACTGCGGCTTGCACTTCGGCGGCGATTTCCTCGTCCGACAGGCCGGCCGGCATATAGGCGGTCAGGATGCCCAGTTCCGCCTTTTCGATATCGGCCAGGTCCTGGCGGCCGCCGGCCTCGAACTGGGTGATCGAATCCTTGCGCTGCTTGATCATCTTTTCGACGACGGCGGTCACCTGGGCATCGTCCAGCTCGATGCGCTCGTCCACTTCCTTGCGCTTGATTTCGGCAAGGACGAGGCGGATGGTGGCCAGACGTCCGCTTTCCTTGGCGCGCATCGCGGCTTTCATGTCGTCGGTCAGTTGTGCTTTCAAGCTCATGGATTCTCCGTGTTCTTTTTGGATTGGGAAAAAGGCAAAACCCGCTGCGGTATCGACCGGAGCGGGCTTCGACATATTCAGGCCTCGAAAGCCGGGACTGGCACAGGCCGTCGCCGGATCAGGCAGCTGAATGGAATTAGTACAGCTTCTTCGGCAGCTGTTGGCTGCGGATGCGCTTGTAGTGACGCTTCACGGCGGCGGCCAGCTTGCGCTTGCGCTCTGCAGTCGGCTTCTCGTAGAACTCGCGTGCGCGCAGTTCGGTCAGCAGACCGGTTTTTTCGATAGTGCGCTTGAAGCGACGCATAGCGACTTCGAACGGCTCGTTTTCTTTAAGGCGGATAGTGGTCATGTAAAAATGAAACCGTTGGATTTAGGGAAGAACGAAATTCTAACAGCTTTTCAAGATGCGTGGTAGGTTTTCTCATCATGCCCCAGGCATGTGCCTGAATTGCCACACGTGGGGAAATCACTCGATGCTGGCGCCCGCCACATACCCGGAAGCCCAGGCCCACTGGAAGTTGTAACCGCCCAACCAGCCCGTCACGTCGACCGTCTCGCCGATGAAATACAGGCCCGGCACCTTGTTCGCCATCATCGTCTGCTGCGACAGTTCGCGCGTATCGACGCCGCCCAGGGTCACCTCGGCCTTGCGATAACCTTCCGAACCGGTCGGCACGATGGCCCAGCGGTTGATCGCATCGCCCAGCTTGCGCAGTTTGGCGTCGGCCATGTCAGGCAGGCGCGCGTCCGGGGCAAAGCCGTTGGCGATCAACAAACCTTCGGCCAGGCGCGCCGGCAGCCATTGCGACAGGATATTGCCGAGCTGCTTCTTCACGCTCGTCTTGGCAGCGATCAGCTCTTCGGCCACGTCAAGTTCGGGCAGCAGGTTCAGCACGATGGGCGTGCCCGGCTGCCAGTAGCTGGAAATCTGCAGGATCGCCGGGCCGGACAGGCCGCGGTGGGTGAACAGCAGGTCTTCGCGGAAGTGGCCGAATTTAGCTTCCCCTTTGGCGCCCTTCCCTTTCCTCGACCCCGTCTCGACCTCGACCTCCAGCGCAATGCCCGCCAGCGGCACGAAGGGCTGCCAGCTCGGGCCATCGAAGGTCAGCGGCACCAGGCCGGGGCGCGGCTCGATCAGCTTGAGGCCGAACTTCTTCGCGATGCGGTAGCCGAGGTCGGTGGCGCCGATCTTCGGGATCGACAGGCCGCCGGTGGCCACCACCACATTCGCGGCCCCGATATCGCCACTGTCGGTGCCGACGATGAAGGCGCCGTCTTCCAGCTGCTCCACACCGCTCACCTTGCAGGGCATGCGCCACTCGACGCCGCCGACCTCGCATTCGGCCTTCAGCATGCGGATGATCTGTTCCGACGAGTCGTCGCAGAACAGCTGGCCGCGGTGCTTCTCGTGGTGGGCGATGCGGTATTTTTTTACAAGTGTCAAAAAATCCTGGGCCGTGTAGCGCGACAGTGCGCTGCGGCAGAAGTGCGGATTCTCCGACAGGAAGTTCTGCCAGCCCGCATTGATGTTGGTGAAGTTGCAGCGGCCGCCGCCGGAGATGCGGATCTTCTCGGCCAGCTTGGCGGCATGGTCGACCAGCAGCACGCGCTTGCCGCGCTGGCTTGCTACGGCCGCGCACATCATGCCGGCCGCGCCCGCGCCGATCACCACCACATCGTATCGTCTTGCCATACCAACCGTCCCGCCCTGCCGACAAAAGACGAGATTGTAAGCCGGCAGGCCCATCCACGCATACATATCCGATTTTGAACACGGCGGCTCGACGGGACGTTATGCTTTCCGCCATGAACATCGTCCAGCGCTGCTTCCTGACCGCCGCCACGCTCCTGTCCATCGACGCCAGTGCCCAGGCTGCCGAACTCGGCGTGCTCGCTCCCGTCATCCAGGGCAAGGTCGTCCTGATGCGTCCCGCTCCCGGCAGCGCCGGCCCGGCGCCGGTGGTGACCCGGGTCCGCGACGGCCGGCTCTACGAGGCCCTGCAGCGCGAAGCCGCCAGCGGCACGACCGCCGCCGTCCTCGCCCTGGACGAGCTGGCGATGAAGACCGCCGGCGCACCCGCCGGCACCACCTGGCTGTACCTGTCGCAGGAAGACGGCGGCTTCGCGCGGCGCGGCTTCTGGCTGCGGGAAGGCGGCGCCACCCGCTGGGTCGACGAAGCCATGGTCGACCTGGTGGTCGATGCCGGCAGCGTGGACGACGGCAGCTTCGAAGAGATCTTCGCCCACGAACTGGGCCACGTGATGCTGCGCCGCCTGCTCCCTGGCCTTCCCGCCGGCTATTCGCGCACGCCCCACCACAGCTTCAGCGTGACCGACCAGCAGACCGCCTTCGACGAAGGCTGGGCCACCCACTTCCAGGGCCTGGCGCGCCTGCTGACGCAGAACGCCCGCCTGCGCGCCCAGGACGCCGGCCTGGAAGGCAAGGCGGACACCGCGCTATGGCTCAGCAACCTGGACCGCACGATGCGCATCGACGGCATGCGCCGCAACTGGTTCGTCTACCGGCAAACGGCGCGGCCGAGCATATCCGCGCAAGCCTTCGACCTCTCGCCGTCCTTCGACCCGGCCCGATTGAAGAGCGCGGCCCAGATGCTGGCCAGCGAAGGCGCCTTGTCCACCTTCTTCTACCGCCAGCTGGCCACGCCCGATGCGGCGGCCCTCGGCGCGCGCTATGCGCCGATGTTCCGTGCCCTGCATGCGATGTCGCGGGAAAAGCTGGACGCCGCGACACCGCTGCTGCCGCTGCTGGCGCGTACGCTGGCGCGGGAGGCGCCCGAAGATGGAAAACGCTTCATCGCCGTCCTGGCCGAGACCAGCCACGGCGCGCTGGTCTCGCCTGCACTGGCGGCCGCGAGCCAGGCCGGCTTCGCGCCCGCGCTGGCCGGCGACGGCGAGGCCTTCGTCCCCATGCTCAAGCCCTTGCGCACCCGCTTCGCGCAGGCCGTCGCCGAAACGCAAGCGCAGCCGGAGCGCCTGGCCCGCCACGTCAAGCCGGCGATCTGGCTGCTGGCCTCGCCCACGCTGGCAGTCGACCTGAACACGGCCGAGCGCCCTCACCTGCTGGCCCTCGGTCTGGACGAGAAGACGGCCGGTCGCGCCCTCGCCAGCCGGCGCAAGGATGGCGATTTCAGTAGCCTGGAAGATTTCAACACGCGTGTGAAAGCGGCGCCGGCGGCCGCACGCAGGCTCGCCGCTCAGCAGGAAGCGCTCAAGAAACTCGGCCCGAACCGGCGCGACTGAGTTCAGGCTGCGCGCAGCGCCGCCGACACCCGCAGGCAATGCGCCACCTGGGCCGCAATCGGCGCCGGCACCGGCTGTTCGCCGCGCAGGGCGCGCTGGATCCAGTCGGCGGTGGCGGCCGCGTCGCGCCCTTCCGGCGCCGGCGCCAGTTCATCCGCCGGCGGATCGCGCTCGGCCAGCAGGGTCTGCGTGCCGGCATGGAACCAGTCGATCTGCTGGGCGCGGTTGGCGTTCGCCACCGTCTCGCCCTCGGTGCCGCGCATCAGGAAGGCGTCGCCGCGCGCGGCCGGCGCCGCGTTCCGGAAGTACTCGGTCAGCATCGCCAGGTATTCGGGGTGGGTGTAGGAGACCAGGCGCAGCGCCGGCCCTTCGAAGGGCTGCAGGATCTTGACCAGCGTGTGCGTCGAATTGCGCACGCCGAGGATGCGGCGCAGCGAGAGCTGGTGGGCCAGCCTGGGCGCCAGGGTCTCGATGGGCATGAAGCAGGGCTTGCGCTTGCTGAAGGCGTCCAGCATGTCGGCGGTGGAACCGGTCGGGCCAATGCCCATCTCGGCCAGGATCTCGGCGGTGGTCACGCGTCCCGGGTCCTGCTGCACGCCGTGGATCAGCACCGGCACGCCTTCGCGCGCCAGCAGCAGGGCCAGCAGGGGCGTCAGGTTGGCCAGCTTGCGCGCGCCGTTGTAGCTGGGAATCAGCACCGGCGCATACGGTCCCGGCGGCGACGGCAGCGGCGTGAAGGAGCGCTCCGCCGCATCCATGAAGCCGGCGATCTCGTCCACCGATTCGCCCTTGATGCGCATCGCCAGCAGGATCGCGCCCAGTTCCAGGTCGGATACGCGGCCGTCCAGCATGGCGCCGTACAGCGCGCCGGCATCCTCGCGCGACATGCTGCGCGCGCCCTTCACGCCGCGGCCGATCTCCTTGATGAAATGGGCGGCCCGGAAGGGTGCGAGATCGGGTTCGTGATTGGTCGTCATGGCGATAGCATACCGCAGGCGCTTGGCGCGAATGCATCGGCGCCCGGCGAATTTTTCTCGCATTGCAGTGCAACATATGCGATTTCCGGCTAGACTGGTCCTCTTCCAACGACAACAACGCCCGGAAAATCGTCTAGCCATGCTGATCACGCCCGATATCGAAAATACCAACGTTACCTCGTTCGCGACCATGCCGTCCCCGGTCGAGCTGCACCAGAAGCTGCCGCTGACCGACACGGCCTTCACCACCGTGATGAAGGGCCGCGAAACCCTGCGTAACATCCTCGACCGCAAGGACAAGCGCCTGTTCGTGGTGGTCGGCCCCTGCTCGATCCACGACCCGGTCGCCGGCCTGGATTATGCGCGCCGCCTGAAGGCGCTGCAGGCCGAAGTGCTTGATACGATGGTGCTGGTGATGCGCGTGTATTTCGAAAAGCCGCGCACCACGACCGGCTGGAAGGGCTATATCAACGATCCCTTCATGGACGATTCCTTCCGCGTCGACGTCGGCATGGAACGCGCCCGCCAGTTCCTGCTCGACGTCTGCGAGATGGGCCTGCCGACCGCCACCGAAGCCCTCGATCCGATCTCGCCGCAATACCTGGGCGATTTGATCGCCTGGACCGCGATCGGCGCGCGCACCACCGAATCGCAGACCCATCGCGAGATGTCCTCGGGCCTCTCGACGCCGGTCGGCTTCAAGAACGGCACCGACGGCGACGTCAGCATCGCCGTCAACGCCGTGCTGTCCTCGTCCAGCCCGCACTCCTTCCTGGGCATCAACGGCCAGGGCGGCGTGTCGATCGTGCG
Source organism: Massilia sp. 2TAF26 (assembly GCF_052115005.1). Taxonomy (NCBI): domain Bacteria; kingdom Pseudomonadati; phylum Pseudomonadota; class Betaproteobacteria; order Burkholderiales; family Oxalobacteraceae; genus Massilia; species Massilia sp. 2TAF26. Next base: position 226,231 of record NZ_JBFRFV010000003.1, on the reverse strand, counting down.
TACCCGCGGCAACGCCTACGGCCACGTGGTGCTGCGCGGCGGCGGCGGCCGTCCGAACTACGATTCGGTGTCGGTGGCGATCGCCGAACAGGCGCTCAGGAAGGCCAAGCTCCCGGCCAACCTGGTGGTCGACTGCTCGCACGCCAACAGCTACAAGAAGCCGGAACTGCAGCCGCTGGTCATGTCGGACGTGATCCAGCAGATCAAGCACGGCAACCAGTCGCTGGTGGGCGTGATGATCGAATCGAACATCGTCAGCGGCAACCAGCCGATTCCGGAAGACCTGTCGCAGCTGCAGTACGGCTGCTCGGTGACCGACGGTTGCATCGGCTGGGAAGATACCGAGGCGATGCTGCGTGGGGCGCACAAGGAACTCTTGCAGCGGCCTTGACGTTCGCATAACGCTGGCGTCCGCGTGGGCACGGTGTCCTCGCCGGCCGCGTCCACCCTACGTTACAATGGCGGATTGTGCTTTCCCACTTCCGCTATTCCCATGATTGTCCTCGGCGTCGAATCCTCCTGCGATGAAACCGGCCTGGCTCTGTACGACACGGAGCGCGGGCTGCTGTCCCATGCCCTGCACTCGCAGGTTGCGATGCACGAGGAGTACGGCGGCGTGGTGCCGGAACTCGCCTCGCGCGACCACATCCGCCGCGCCCTGCCGCTGCTCGAACAGGTGCTGGCCCAGGCCAACCTGCCGAAGGAGCGCATCGACGCCATCGCCTATACCCAGGGTCCGGGCCTGGCCGGCGCCCTGCTGGTCGGCTCCTCGGTGGCCTGCAGCCTGGCGCTGGCGCTGGATAAGCCCGTGCTCGGCGTGCACCACCTCGAGGGCCACCTGCTGTCGCCGCTGCTGGCCAGCGAGCGCCCGGAATTCCCCTTCGTCGCCCTGCTGGTCTCGGGCGGCCACACGCAGCTGATGCGGGTCGACGGCGTCGGCCGCTACACGCTGCTGGGCGAAACCCTGGACGACGCCGCCGGCGAAGCCTTCGACAAGTCGGCCAAGCTGCTGGGCCTGGGCTATCCGGGCGGACCGGCGATCTCGCGCCTGGCGGAATTCGGCGATCCGGAAGCGTATAAACTGCCGCGGCCGATGCTGCACTCGAAGGATTTCAACTTCAGCTTCTCGGGCCTCAAGACCGCCGTGCTGACGGTGGTGAAGAACAGCCGCTCCGGGATCGCCAACATCTGCGAGCAGGACAAGGCGAACATCGCGCGCGGCTTCGTCGATGCGATCGTCGACGTGCTGACCGCCAAGTGCGTGTCCGCGCTCAAGCACACCGGCCTGAAGCGCCTGGTGATCGCCGGCGGCGTCGGCGCGAATCGCCAATTGCGGGAGTCGCTGAACGCGGCGGCGGCGAAGAAGAAGTTCAAGGTCTACTATCCGGAGCTGGAGTTCTGCACCGACAACGGGGCGATGATCGCCTTCGCCGGCGCGCTGCGGCTGGAGCGCAATCCGGCGGCCGCGAGGCATGACTACGGCTTCAACGTGCGTCCGCGCTGGCCGCTGGACGAGATCGAAGCCGCCTGAGAAATGTGAACTTGCAAGCTTGATATTGATCCTAACGTGTGACCTTTCGGCCCGAATAGATGGCAATATCGGGCAGTCGAGTTTTACGGAGGTATCGAATGCGCATCGTCAGCTGGAATATTCACTGGGGCTGCGGGAAGGACGGGCGCATCCGGATCCACGCCATCATCGACGTGCTGCGCAAGCTGAATCCGGACGTGATCTGCCTGCAGGAAGTCGCGGCAAACCACCCGGAACTCGAGGGCAGCGCCACCGCCAGCCAGTTCAAGCAGCTCGGCGGAGCGCTCGGCGGCTTCCACATGATCGAACAAGCGCCGAGCGAAATCTACCGTAACAACCTGCCTCGCCAGTTCGGCAATATCCTGCTGTCCAAGTACCGCATCACCCAGGCCCAGCGCCACATGCTGCCGTGGCCGGCCGCGCCGGAATACCCGTCAGGCATGCCGCGCGGGCTGATCGAAACCGTGCTCGACGCGCCCGGCGGCAAGCTGCGCGTGCTGACCACCCACCTCGAGTACTATTCGCCGCCGCAGCGCCGCGCCCAGGTGGCGCGCATCCGCGAACTGCATGCGGAAGCCTGCGCGCGGGCCGCGATCTACCAGCCCGAGCCCGATCTCGACCCGCCCTTCCAGCTGGGCTTCCGGCCCGGCACCGCCATCTATTGCGGCGACTTCAATTTCACGCCGGAGTCGGAGGACTACCGCGCACTGCTGGCACCACCCGGCGATGGCGTCCTGCCCCTGGTGGATGCCTGGAAGGTCCGCCACGGCGCGATGGCGCGGGCGCCGACGGCCGGGCTGCACGGCTACCCGTGGCCCGACCGCGCGGAGTGCTACGACTACTTTTTCGTGACCGAGGACCTGGCGCCGCGCGTCGTGGAGCTCAACGTGCAGTCCGAGACCGCGGCCTCGGATCACCAGCCGGTCGTACTCGATTTGACCTAGACCGTTTCTTCCTGCTGCGCCAGCTGGCGCAGCGCCTGCTCGAACACCTCGGGCGGCTGGCCGCCGGAAATCAGGTGGCGCTCGTTGATGACGATCGCCGGTACCGAACGGATGCCGGCGCGCTGCCAGTAGTACTCGCGCTGGCGCACCTCGTCGGCAAAGCTGTTCGACTCCAGCACGGCGCGCGCCTGCTCCTGGTCGAGCCCCGCCTCGCCGGCGGCCCGCACCAGCACTTCGCGCGAACTGGGGTCCTCACCTTTCGTGAAATAGGCTTCGAACAGCTTTTCCTTCAACGCGCGCTGGCGGCCTTCGCCCTGGTTCTCGGCCCAGTGCAGCAGGCGGTGGGCGTCGAAGGTGTTGTAGATGCGGCCACGCTTGCTCATGTCGAACGTGAAGCCGACATCCGCGCCACGCTGGCGGATCATCTCGCGCGACTGCTCCTGCTGGGCCGGCGTGGATCCGTATTTTTCGGTGATGTGTTCGAAGATGTCCTGCCCCTCGGGCCCCATGCCCGGGTTCAGCTCGAACGGCTGGAAATGGATGTCCGCCTGGACCTCGCCGGCGACGCGCTCGAGCGCCTTCTCCAGCGATTTCAGGCCGATCGCGCACCAGGGGCACGATACATCCGACACGAAATCGATTCTCATTTGCTTGCTCACGACTCACCACCTTCCTGGAATTGGCGCCGCCATTCATGCGGCCTGGGACATATGGTGACACATCGAACGAAAGCAGGCAGCGCGTGCACGAAAACGCCCCGTCAAAAATTCGGGGTCAGAGCACTTTTTCAGGAAATGGCCAGCGCGCAAACAGCGCCACCGGATGGCCCGCAAAAACAAAGCCCGGCCACGCGCAAGTCGCGGCAGGGCTTGAGAATGCTGCTCAGGAGCCATTGCTGAGAAAAGTGCTCTGACCCCGAATTTGCCTGAAAAAGTGCTCTGACCCCGAATTGGGGTTATTTTTTCCTGGCGGTGGCCTTGGTGGCTGCGGCCTTGCTGCCGATGCGCGATTCTTTGCCGGCCAGCAGGTTGGAGATGTTCTTGCCGTGGCGGTAGAGCAGGAGTGCGCTCATGATGACGACGGCGAACAGTTTTTCGTCCGCGCCGAACAGCAGGCCGTAGTAGAAGGGTGCGAAGACCGCGGCCACCAGCGCCGCCAGCGAGGAGTAGCGGAAGGCGTAGGCCACCACCAGCCAGGTCACCAGGGTCGCCAGGCCGAGCCAGACGTTCAGGCCCAGCAGCACGCCGAGCGCCGTGGCCACGCCCTTGCCGCCGACGAAGCGGAAGAATACCGGCCACAGGTGGCCGACGAAGACCGCCACCGCCACCAGGGCGATGCCGCCGTCCTCGACGCCGAAGCGGTCGCCGAAGTGCACCGCCAGCCATACCGCCAGCCAGCCCTTGGCGCAGTCGCCGATCAGGGTGGCGATGGCGGCTTTCTTGCTGCCGCTGCGCAGGACGTTGGTCGCGCCCGGGTTCTTGGAGCCGTAGGTGCGCGGGTCGGACAGGCCGAAGGCGCGGCTCGCCACGACCGCGAAGGAGATCGAGCCGATCAGGTAGGCCGCGATGGTGAAAACAATGGTGTAAATGGTCGAGCTGTCCATGCTGTTTCTTTCTTATATGGCTTGCGCCGGCAATTGCTCAGGCGCGTGGAATATACACCATCGGCCGAGCTGAACGCTAATCCGCCAGGGCGCATTGCACCGGCCTGGCCTTCAGCACCTCGACCAGCGCCTTCGGATCGATCCCGATCAGGAAGCCGCGCCGGCCGCCATTGATATAAATCCTGGGCAGGGACAGGATGCTCTCCTCGACGTACACCGGCATCGCCTTGCGCACGCCGAACGGCGACGTGCCGCCGACCAGGTAGCCCGAATGGCGCTGCGCCACCTCCGGCTTGCAGGGCTCGACCGACTTGCAGGGGATGGCGCGCGCCAGGTTCTTGGTCGATACCTTGCGGTCGCCATGCATCAGCACGATGAGGGGGCGCGCCGCCTCATCCTGCATCACCAGGGTCTTCACGACCGCGTGCTCGTCCACGCCCAGTTCGCGCGACGATACCGCGGTCCCGCCATGCTCCTCGTACTCGTAGGGATGTTCGGAAAATACGACCCCGTTCTTGCGCAGGAACTGCGTTGCCGGGGTCTCTGAAATGTGCTCTTTCTTGGCCATGCGTGTTACGCTAAAAACAAACGGAGGAGTTGCTTATTATGCAGCAAGAAATTCGCTTTGCCACCTTCAATGTCTGCAACCTGGCACCGCCGGGTGCGCGGCTGTACGAGAACCTGGAACCGAGTACGCCGGAAGAGTACGAAGCGAAAATCGCCTGGACCGCACACCAGATCGACATGCTGGGCGCCGACGTGATCGGCTTCCAGGAAGTCTTCTCGCAGGCCTCGCTGGCGGAGGCCCTGTCGCGCACCCGCCGCTACCGCGAAGCGATCCACGTCGGCTTCGACCCCGATCCGGGCGCCGAGAAGCTGACGCCCAGCGTCGCCCTGGTGTCGCGCCTGCCGCTCGCCGACGCCCCCGAATCCTTCCCCTATTTCCCGCCGGGAATTGCGATGCCGCCCGGGAACCGCGACCCGGAGCGCTTCACCCGCGCGCCCCTGCACGCGGCGATCGAGCTCCGGCCCGGCCTGGTGGCCGACGTGGTGGTCGTGCACCTGAAGTCGCGCCGCCCGGACTACCGCGCCAGCGACACCGGCGACGATCCCCAGCTGTTCGCGCTCGCCTCGCTGCGCTCGCTGATCCGGCGCGGCACCGAAGCCGCCGCCCTGCGCGTGCTCCTGTCGAAGCTGGGCCGCGAACGCCACCGCCCGCGGGTGGTGCTGGGCGATTTCAACGACGTCGCCGACGCCGTCACCACCGGCATCGTGCTGGGCATCGGCGCCCCCAGCGGCGACCGCCTGTACGACGCCTGCCAGCTGCAGCGCCGCCAGGACCGCCTGCGCCATGTCGGCTTTTCCAACTTGCATGAAGGTCAATACACGACCATCGACCACATCCTCGTGTCCGGGGAATTCAATGGCGAACTGGCGGGTGCGCTGGGAGAAATCGTCGACGTGGTCTACCTGAACGACCACCTCGACCTGGGCTTGCCGGAAGCCTCCGACCATGGGCAGGTGCTGGCGCGGCTGCGGCTGTTCGAGACCGGCCAGCCCGGCGATGCCTGACTGATTGTCCGGACACGCCAATCGTACAGACGTCCGATCCGCCTTTTCGACGTTTCGTCGGTCCGATTGCACGGCTCGTCGCATTCCGATAGCTGTTCGTCATCCCCATCCTTATTCTCTCATCACGCGAATAAGAGACCGGACCATCCGCCATGAAGATCGAATCCCTGCCGCCGCTGGCGCCTCCCCCCGTCGAACCGACATCCGCGCGCCGCCGCTGGCGCGTGCCCGTCATCGTCCTTGCCGTGCTGGCCGTCGCCGGCGGCGGTTATGCCTACACGCACAAAGGCAGCGCCTCTCCCGCCCCGGCGCCAGCGGCGGCGGCGGAGAAGAAGGCCACCGTGCACGAACTGTCGGCGCGCGACATCGCACGCGTGGAGGCGCGGCCGCTGGCGGTGACGCTGCCCCTGTCCGGTTCCCTCACCCCGCTGGCCCAGGCCACGGTCAAGTCCAAGGTGTCGGGCGTGGTGCTGCAGACCACGGTGCAGGAAGGCATGAACGTGACGGCCGGCCAGGTCATCGCGCGCCTGGACGACAACGAGGCGCGCGCCCGCGTCGCCCAGCAGCAGGCGGCCTTGAACGAGGCCTCGGCGCGCCTGGCGCTGGCGAAGAAGAACATGGCCAACAGCGCCGCCCTGCTCAAGCAGAACTACATCGCCCAGAACGCCTTCGACACCACGGCCAATGCGGTCGACCTGGCCCAGGCCTCGGTCGATGCCGCGCGCGCCCAGCTGGAACTGGCGCGCATCTCGCTGGCGGACACCGCGATCCGCGCGCCGATCTCCGGGGTGGTCAGCAAGCGCCACGTGCAGGCCGGCGAGAAGCTGTCGCCGGACAGCCCGGTGTTCTCCATCGTCGACCTCAAGCAGCTGACCCTGGACGCCCAGGTGCCGGCCTCCGACATCCCGCGCATCAAGGTAGGCCAGGAGGTGCAGTTCAAGGTCGACGGCTTCGGCGAGCGCAATTTCGCCGGCAAGGTCGTGCGCATCAATCCCGCCACCGAGGCGGGATCGCGCGCGATGCTGGTGTATATCGGCGTCGACAACCCGGACGGCGTGCTGCGCGCCGGGATGTTCGCGAAAGGCATGGTCACCACCGAGAAATCGGCGCCCCATGCCCTGCTACCCCTGCTGGGCGTGCGCAAGGAAGGCGGCCGCGACGTGGTCTACCGCGTCGACGGCGGCAAGGTCGAGGCCAAAGCGGTCACGCTCGGCCTGAAGAACGAGGACGACGGCCTGGTCGAGGCGATCGACGGCATCGATCCCGGCGCGCTGGTACTGGCCGTGAAGCTGGACGGCGTCAAGCCGGGCGACAAGGTCAAGCTGCCGGAAGCCACCCCGGCCACCCCGGCGAAGAAAGGCTGAACCCATGTGGATCACCCGTATCAGCATCAAGCATCCCGTCTTCGCGACCATGGTGATGGTCGGCCTGATGGTGCTCGGCCTGTTCTCCTACCGCAGCCTGGGCGTGGAAAGCATGCCGAACATCGAGATCCCGGGCGTGTGGATCGAGACCAATTATCCGGGCGCTTCGCCGGAACAGGTCGAGAACGACGTCACCCGGCCGATCGAGGAAGCGGCCAACACCGTCGGCGGCATCAAGACCATCCGCAGCAGTTCCTGGGAAGGCCGTTCGGGCGTCGGCGTCGAGTTCCAGCTGAACGTCGACATGAACCGCGCCGTGCAGGACCTGCGCGACCGCATCAGTACCTTGCGCGGCGGCTTCCCGCGCGAAGTCAAGGAACCCGTGGTCTACCGCCAGGAGAGCGAGAACGCGCAGCCGGTGCTGCAGGTGGCGCTGCTGTCCCGTGAGCGCAGCCTGCGCGACCTGTCGATGCTGGTCGACCAGGTGATCGTCAAGCGCATCCAGGCGGTGGCCGGAGTCGGCCAGGTGCGCATCAACGGCAAGCAGAACCGCCAGGTGCTGGTCGACATCCGTCCCGACCAGCTGCGCAGCCTGAACGTCGGCATCGACGAAATCATGGCCGCGATCACCGCCACCAACGCCAACCTGCCGGCCGGCCGCATCAGCCACGGCGAACGCGAGAACCTGGTGCGCATCGAAGGCAAGATGAAGGAAGCGGCCGACTTCCGCCGCATCATCGTCGCCAAGCGCGCCAACGGTCCGATCTACCTGCACCAGGTGGCCGAGATCAGCGACGGCGCCGCCGAAGAGCAATCGATCTCGCGGGTGGACGGCCAGCGCGCCCTGTCGCTGGAAATCGCCAAGGTCCAGGACGCGAATACCGTCGAGGTCGGCGTCAACGTCAAAAAGGCGATCGAGGCAATGAAGCAGACCCTGCCCAAGGACGTCGAGTTCCGCATCCTCGACGACGTATCAAGCAGGGTCCAGCACCAGGTCGACAACGTCAAGGAGACCATCGTCGAGGGCGCGGTGCTGACCATGGTGATCGTGTTCCTGTTCCTGCATTCCTGGCGCAGCACGGTGATCACCGGCCTGACCCTGCCGATCTCGGTGCTGGCCAGCTTCATCGCCATGAAGTACTTCGGCTTCACGCTGAACTTCCTGACCCTGATGGCGCTGTCGCTGTCGATCGGCCTGCTGATCGACGACGCCATCGTGGTTCGCGAGAACATCGTGCGCCATCTCGGCATGGGCAAGAGCCACGCCAGGGCCGCCGAAGACGGTACCAACGAGATCGGCCTGGCGGTGATGGCCACGACCTTCGCGATCGTCGCCGTGTTCGTGCCGATTGCCTTCATGAAAGGCATCATCGGCCGCTTCTTCCTGCAGTTCGGGATCACGGTGGCGGTGGCGGTGCTGGTGTCGCTGTTCGTCAGCTTCACACTGGACCCGATGCTGTCCTCGGTGTGGCCGGACCCGGTCAAGGATCGCTTCAAGTACGTCCCCTGGCTGGGCCGCCTGATGGCGCGCATCGACGTCGGCATCGACCGTGTGCACGGCTGGTATGCGAAGGTGCTGGGCTTCTCGCTGGCCTGGCGCAAGTCGACCCTGGCCTTCGCCTTCGCGGTGTTCGCCGGCAGCCTGCTGCTGGTGCCGATGATCGGCGGCGAATTCGTGCCCCAGGTCGACGACGGCTACGTCCAGCTGAACTTCAAGGTGCCGGTCGGCTCCAGCCTCGACTACAACGACGCCAAGGTGCGCCAGATCGAGGCCGCGCTGGGCGAGTTCAAGGAAATTGATAACATGCAGACCGTGGTCGGCGCCTGGGACGGCCGCCATACCTCGGCGATCAACCTGAAGCTGACGGACGTGCGCAAGACCCACCGCCGCTCGCAGCAGGAAATGGAAAAGGTGATCCGCGACCGCCTGGCCAGCATCGCCGGCGTCGAGATGACCGTCGGTAATCGCCCGATCTCCATCGCCATCCTCGGCAGCAACGAGGCGAATCTGGACAAGGTCGCGCACCTCCTGATCGACAAGATGAAGAAGATCAAGGGCGTGGCCGACATCCAGTACAGCCAGGAAGGCGCGAACCCGGCCACCATCGTGAAGATCAACCAGGAACTGGCGACCGACCTGGGCCTGTCGGTGCAGCAGATCGGTTCCGCCCTGCGTCCCTTCGTCGGCGGCGACCAGACCAACCGCTGGCTGGCGCCGGACGGCCAGAACTACGAGGTCAACGTGCAGCTGCCGAAGTCGGGCCGCCAGAAGGTGGCCGACCTGGCCGACCTGTCGGTCGCCTCGAGCAAGCTGGACGCGGCCGGCAATCCGATCATGGTGCCGCTGCGCCAGGTGGTCGAGTTCGTGCCCTCGACCAGCCCGCAGGTGCTCAAGCGCCAGGCGCTGGAACGCCGTGTGGCGATCAATGCCGGCCTCGAGAACCGTCCGTTGGGCGACGTCATGAAGGACGTGAACGCGGCAATGAAATCCATCGACCTGCCGGAAGGCGTGCGCTTCGACGTCGGCGGCCAGTCGCAGCAGATGGACGAGACCATGGGCGGCTTCGCCATCGCCCTGGGTATCGCGATCATCTTCATCTACCTGGTGCTGGCCTCGCAGTTCGGCAGCTTCCTGCAGCCGGTCGCGATCATGATGTCGCTGCCGCTGTCGCTGATCGGCGTGCTGCTGGCCCTGCTGGTCACGAAGAGCACCTTGAACATCTTCTCGGTGATCGGCGTCGTGATGCTGATGGGCCTGGTGACCAAGAACGCGATCCTGCTGGTGGACTTCGCCAACCAGGGCCAGCGTGAAGGCAAGTCGCAGTTCGAGGCGCTGATGGAAGCCGGCCAGGTGCGCCTGCGCCCGATCCTGATGACGACCCTGGCGATGATCTTCGGCATGCTGCCGATGGCGATCGGCCTGGGCGAAGGCGCGGAAAACCAGGCGCCGATGGGCCGCGCGGTGATCGGCGGCGTGATCACCTCGACCCTGCTGACCCTGGTGGTGGTGCCGGTGGCGTACACCTACCTGGACAGCTTTGGCAAGCGGGCCAAGCGGTGGTTCCAGAAGGGGCACGGAGTTGATCAGGAAAGCGGAGTTGCCGACGGCAAGGAACAAACCGCGTAAGTTTGCAGGTCATTCCCGCGCAGGCGGAAATAGTGCCAGTGGCACTATTTCCGCCTGCGCGGAATGACGGCTTTGAAGCTGACTAAGCCGAGTCCCGCTCCGGCTCAGCCACTTCCGCCGCATCCTCCTCGGGGGAGGCACCGCCCTCCTCCCCCTTGTGCTGCTTGGCCTCCAGCTTGCGCTTGGCCTTTTCCTCAGCCTTCTTCTTTTTCTCCAACTCACGTTGCCGTTTTTCATACTGGAAATTGGTCTTGGCCATGGTGTCCTCGTGCGTGTGGGAAGGGTATTACTAGACCATTATGACTCACCAGACCCGCCAGGTCTTGAGAATTAACCACGCGGGTGGTGCTGGGCGTGCAGGTGCTTCAAACGCTCGCGTGCCACATGGGTGTAGATCTGGGTCGTCGAAATGTCCGAATGTCCCAGGAGTAGTTGCACCACGCGCAGGTCGGCGCCGTGGTTCAAGAGGTGGGTGGCGAAGGCGTGGCGCAGCGTATGCGGCGACAGCGGCGCGGTGATGCCGGCCCTGGCCGCATGTTTCTTGATGACGATCCAGAACATCTGGCGCGTCATCGGTCCGCCGCGGCCGGTCACGAACAGGGCGTCGTCCATCTGCCCGTTCAGGATCACGCCGCGCGCCTCCTTCATGTAGCGCTCCAGCCAGTGGCGCGCCTGCTCGCCGAAGGGCACCAGCCGGGTCTTGCTGCCTTTACCCGTGATGCGCAGCACGCCGTCGTTCAGGCTCAGCTCGACCACTTTCAGTGTCACCAGTTCCGATACCCGCAGGCCGCTCGCATACATCAGCTCGAGCATGGTGCGCTCGCGCAGGCCCAGCGGGGTCGAGACGTCCGGCGCGCTCAAGAGGGCCTCGACCTGGGCTTCGGAGAGGGTGTGCACGAAGCGGGTCGGTTGCCTGGCCGAAGCCATGTTCAGGCAGGGGTCGTGGTCGATGCGGCGCTCGCGCAGCGCCATCTGGTAGAAGCGCTTCAGTACCGACAGCCGCCGGTTGGCCGAGCTGGGCTTGGTGTCCTCATGGCGCTCGGCAAAGTAGGCGGCGATGTCCTGCGGCTGCACCGCGTGCAGGTCGCTGCGCTCCGGACGCCTGGCCTCGAGCCAGCCGGCGAACAGGCGCAGGTCGCGCCGGTAGGCATCCAGCGAATTCCTGGCCAGTCCGTGCTCGAGCCAGAGGGCGTCGCAGAAGCCGTCGATCAGGGAAAGATTGATTGCTGCTGCCATGGGACGTCGGCGGGGAGCGCACCTTCGTGGCGCAGCAGCCAGCGCTTGACCGTGAGCGTGAAGCCGTGTTCGTCGTCGCTGCTGGCAAAGCCGCCCAGGCCGCCGGCCGCGGTGACGCGGTGGCAGGGAATCACCAGCGGGAACCAGTTGGCGCCGCAAGCCTGGCCCACCGCGCGCGGATGCGACTCGAGCAGCTTGGCGACCTGGCCGTAGGTACGCACGCTGCCGCGCGGGATCGCGCAGATGGCTTCCCAGACGCGGCGCTGGAATTCGCTGCCGGCATCGACCAGCGGCAAGTCGAAACGGAAGTCGGCGTCGGCGACATAGCGCACGACCTGCTCGGCGGCCTGTTCGGCCACCGCATCCTGCGGCGCTTTTTCTTCGTAATGCGGCGGCAGGTAGACCAGCTCGCGCACGCGTTGATCTTCCGTACGGATGCCCATCGCCCCGAACGGCGCCGCGACGATGGCGCTGAAAAGCTCGCTGCCCTGTTGTGTGTTCATTGATCCAGTGTAGCAAAAAAAAACGCACCCTCGTGAGGTGCGTTTTCAGTATGGGTCACGTTTGCGGCCACTCGGTCAATGCCGGCGGCATCTATAAAACGTGCGTCTCCTCATCATTCTCCGGTATTCCAATGCTGGATTACCGCTTTTTTGCTTCTCCCCAAAATTCGTATCCGGGCTTTCGAACGCACCATGGTGGTGCCAAAGCTGCGCCATCATAACGCATTCGAATAAGAATAGCGTAGTTTTTTATATACATTCACGAAATATATGTCAGCCATAAACCATTCTCGGAAGCCATAAGGAGATTGCCGGGACATAGGTTATCAACAGCAGGAAACCAATCATCGTCAGCAGCCAGGGCATCACGGCCACCGTCAGCTCGGAAATGCCCATCTTCGTGATGCCGGAGGCGACGTACAGGTTCAGGCCCACCGGCGGATGGCACATGCCGACTTCCATGTTGACCACGATGATGATGCCGAAGTGGACCGGGTCGATGCCCAACTGGGTCGCGACCGGGAACAGGATCGGCGCCATGATCAGCACGATCGACGATGGCTCCATCACATTGCCGGCCAGCAGCAGCAGCAGGTTCACCACGATCAGGAAGCCGATCGGACCCAGGCCCTGGCCGGTAAGCCAGCCGGCCATCGCCTGCGGCACGTTCTCGCTGGTCATCAGGAAGGAGAACAGCACGGCGTTGGTGATGATATACAGGAGCATCGCCGACATCGCCGCCGAATCCAGCAGCACCTTGCCGACCTGCTTCAGCTTCAAGTCCTTGTAGACGAACACCGCGATCACGAAGGCATACACCGCCGCGATGCCGGCCGCTTCGGTCGGCGTGAACACGCCGGTGTAGATACCGCCCATCACGATCACGATCAGGAACAGGCCCCAGGCGCTGCGGCGGAACGCGGTCCAGCGCTCGACCCAGGTGGCGCGCGGCATGCGCGGATAGTCGTGTTTCTTCGCCAGGAACCAGGTCGTCAGGCCAAGCATGAACGCCAGCAGCAGGCCGGGCACCACGCCCGCCATGAACAGCTGGCCGACCGAGGTATTGGTCGTGACCGAGTACATCACCATCACGATCGACGGCGGGATCAGGATGCCGAGCGCGCCCGAGGTCGTGATCACGCCGGCGCCAAAGCGCTTCGGATAGCCCTGCTTGACCATGGCCGGCAGGATGATCGAGCCGATCGCCACCACGGTCGCCGGGCTGGAACCCGATACTGCGGCGAACAGCGCGCAGGCGAACACGCCGGCCAGCGCCAGGCCGCCATGGAAGTGGCCGACCATCGAGGTGGCGAAGTTGATCATGCGCCGCGCGACCCCGCCGTGGGTGAGGAAGTTACCCGCCAGGATGAAGAGCGGGATGGCCATGATCTCGAAGTTGTCGATACCGGTGAACAGCTTCATCGCCACCGACTCGATCGGCACGTGCGTCATGGTGAACAGGAAGGTCAGCACCGTGAGGCCGAGCGCGATCGAGACCGGCATCCCGGTCAGCATCAGCAGGATCAGCAGGACAAAGATAATGGCGGCGTTCATGAGGATTTCCTTGCTTCTTCGATTTCGTCGTCCAGGCCTTCGACGTAGGCGTGGTCATGCTTCGGCAGTTCGCCATTACGGATGAAATGCCAGGTCACCTGCAGGAAGCGGAAGCACATCAGCCAGGAACCGAGGGGCAGCGCCAGGTAGACGATCCACATCGGGATTTCCATGTCGGGCGAGGTCTGCGCGGTGCCGGCCATGCGGTAGACGAAGCTGGCGCCGAGGGTGCCGATGATGCCGGTGAACAGGGCGCCGGCCAGCAGCGCCAGCACGATCAGCTTGTTGCGCCAGCGCTCGGACAGCCGGTTGACCAGCACGTCGACGCCGACGTGGATGCCGGTGCGCACGCCATACGCGGCGCCGAACTTGGCCATCCACACGAACATGATGGTACTGAGCTCCTGGGCCCAGCTGGTATTCAGGGAAATGAGCCAGTCCTGAAATGCCCCAAGGGGCAGGCCGGACAGGTAGCGGTGCAGCACCGCGATGAAGATGATGAAGGTGGCGCCGGCCATCAGGCTGGCGATGAGCCACTCTTCGAGGCGATCGAGGATTTTCATTTTGGCTTTGGGCGAGGACGCGACAGCCGTCGTTCCCGCGGAAGCGGGAACCCATGCTGAAGCTCCGGCTGCCGCACTGGCGGATCAACCGTCACGACTTCGGCAGCTCGGTATGGGTCCCCGCCTTCGCGGGGACGACGTGGGTTTATGCGGGCGACGAGGTTCTTACTGCACCGACGCAGTCGCCTTGTTGATCGAATTGATCAGATCCTGGCCAACCCGGTCCGCCATCTGCTTCTGCACCGGCAGCAGGGCCTTGCGCCATGCCGCCTGCTCTTGCGGGTTCAGGTTGTAGATGGTGGTCTTGCCCGCCTTGCGGATGGCTTCCAGGGCATGGTCGTTGTCCTGCTGGGCAATCGCCTTTTCGTACTTGGTGGCGTCGTTCATGGCCTGCTGCAGCTGGGTGCGGATGTCGGCCGGCAGGCCGTCCCAGAACTTCTTGTTGACGATGACCGCATAGCCCAGGTAGCCGTGGTTCGAGACCGTCACGTGCTTCTGCACCTCATGCATCTTCTGGGTGTACATGTTCGACGGCGGGTTCTCGGTGCCGTCCACCACGCCGGTCTGCAGCGCCTGATAGACTTCCGAGAAGGCCAGCGCCTGCGGGTTGGCGCCCAGCGCGCGCATCTGCGCGTCCAGCACCTTCGAGCTCTGGATGCGCATCTTCAGGCCGCGGAAATCGGCCGGCATGTGCAGCGGCTTGTTGGCCGACATGATCTTGAAACCGTTGTCCCAGTAGGCCAGGCCGGTGATGCCCTTCGGCTCCAGCTTCTGCAGCAGGCTCTTGCCGATCGGGCCTTCGGTCACGGTGTACAGCGCGGCCTTGTTCGGGAAGATGTACGGCAGGTCGAAGACTTCGAATTCCTTCACGCCCAGCGGACCGAACTTGGCCAGCGAGGGCGCCAGCATCTGGACCGCGCCCAGCTGCAGGGCTTCGAGTTCTTCCTTGTCCTTGTACAGCTGGCTGTTCGGGTAGACTTCGACCTTGACCCGGTGATTGGTCATCTTCTCGGCCAGTTCCTTGAAGCGCTCGGCGGCACGGCCTTTCGGCGTGTCGGTCGCCACCACGTGGCTGAACTTGATGACGATGGGGGTCTGAGCCGCTGCGCTGAACGCGAAGCCGGCGCCCGCGACCAGGGCAAGTGCTGCCACGACGGATTTGATTTTCATGAATCTCCTCTCCAATAAGAATAGGTTTTATTTTTTTATATTTGCCACGAGTCTGCTGAGCTTATTAACAACAAGCTATTGTGGAAAACCACAATTGTTCGCTCAGCAATAAAAGTATCACGTTATCGCATGAAAAACCCTTTTTCGATGCCGCGTCCCGTACCTGACGGCCCCTGGCGCTGGCTGGTGCCGGTGCTGCTGGTGCTGCTCTTCCTGCTGGTCCTGCTGTGGCTGCCCTGGCAGGCGCGCCAGATGGAGAGCAATGAGCGCCAGGAACAGCTGATCGCCGACACCCTCTGGGTCGAGCAGACCCTGCGCTTCGAACTGGCGCGCAGCGAGGAGGTGCTGGCGACCCTCGGCACCGACCTGGCCGCCGACAGCCCGCCCGCGCACGACGTGGTCGAGGCGCGCATGGCGCAGATGTTCAAGAACGGTCACGAACTGCGCCGCATCGCCTGGCTCGACGCCGGCGGCCGGCAGCTGGCCGTGCAAGGCGCCGAGCTGGCCCACGGCGCGCTGACCGCCTCCTCGCGCGATGCCCAGGAGATGGCGCGCAAGACGCATAACGGCCGCTATTCCGATCCGTATAGCCTCGGTCCGGCCAGGTACGGGCCAGATGCCGGCCTGGTCGACTACCACCTGCCGCTCTACCACGAAGGCAGGTTCGTCGGCAGCCTGGTCGCCACCTACGACTTGCAGACCCTGCTGGACGAGAACGTGCCCTGGTGGTTCGCCCAGGACAATTCGCTGTCCCTGCTCGACCGCGACGACCACGTGGTGGCCCACCGCGCCGCCGGCGGCCCCGGGCGCGGCGTCTACACCCACAAGCGCGCGCTCGACCTGCCCGGCGGCCAGATCGTGCTGGCCACCGACAGCGTCAAGGGCGCGCCCAGGCTGCTGCCCAACCTGCTGGTCGGCTCGGTGATCCTGCTGGCGCTGGGCCTGGTGCTGTCGCTGGCCGCGCTGTGGCGCCACATCGCGCGCACCATCGCCGCCGAGAACGCGCTGCGCCAGCAGATGGCCTTCCGCACGGCGATGGAAAACTCGCTGCTGACCGGCCTGCGCGCGCGCGACCTCGAAGGCCGCGTCACCTACGTCAATCCGGCCTTCTGCCGCATCGTCGGCCTGCCGGCCGGCGAACTGCTCGGCAGGACCCCGCCCATGCCCTACTGGGCGCCGGAGGAAACCGACGAGTACGAGGAGCGCTTCCGCAAGATCCTGGCCGGCCAGGCCACGCCGCAGTTCGAGACCGTGTTCCTGCGCCCCGACGGCACCCGGGTGCCGGTGCTGGTGTTCGAGGCGCCGCTGGTCGACAGCATTGGGCGCCACACCGGCTGGATGAGCTCCATCCTCGACATCACCGACCGCAAGCGCGCCGAGGAGCTGGCCCGCCAGCAGCAGGAAAAGCTGGAGACCAGCGCGCGCCTGGCGACCATGGGCGAGATCTCGTCGATGCTGGCACACGAGCTGAACCAGCCGCTGGCGGCGATCTCCAGCTACACCGCCGGCGCGCTCAACGTGCTGGGGCGCGCCAGCGACCATGCGGCCCCGCTGGATGCCGGCATGCTCAAACGCGCGCTGGAACAGGCGAATACCCAGGCGCGGCGCGCCGGCCAGATCATCCGCAGCGTGCACGAATTCGTGAAGAAGCGCGAGCCGCGCCGCGAGAGCGTGATGGTGCCGCAGGTGATCGAGGGCATCCGCGCCCTGGTCGAGCTGCAGGCGCGCCAGAGCTACGTGACCCTGCAGGTCGAAGTGCCGCCCGACCTGCCGCCGGTGCTGGCCGACCGCGTGCTGCTCGAGCAGGTGCTGCTGAACCTGACCCGCAACGCGATCGAGTCGATGCAGGACATCGACCGCGAGCGCCGCGTGCTGCGCATCGAGGCCGCGCGCATCGATACCGACGACCAGGGCCGGGTGGCGGTGTCGGTGATCGACAACGGCCACGGCATCCCCCCCGAAGTGGCCGAGCGCCTGTTCTCGCCCTTCTTCTCGACCAAGGCCGAGGGCATGGGCATGGGCCTGTCGATCTGCCGCACGGCGATCGAATTCCACGGCGGCACCCTCACCCACGCCGACAATCCCGGCGGCGGCACCGTGTTCACGTTCACCTTGCAGCAGGCGCAGGCTACAATGCCCACCTGAAGAGCAGGACTTAGGAAGGAGACTCCATGCTGCACATCGTCGACGACGAAGACGTCATCCGCGACGCCCTCGAATGGCTGGCGCAATCGCGCGGGCTGGCCGCGCGCGGCTATGCCGGCGGCCAGGCCTTTCTCGACGCCCTCGACGCCCAGTCCGGTCTTGATGCCGCCACCGGTAGCGGGACCGCCGGGGATGGCGAATGCGTGCTGCTGGACGTGCGCATGCCGGGCATGAACGGCATCGCCGTGTTCGACCAGCTGGTCGCGCGCGGCCTGCTGGCGCGCCTGCCGGTGATCTTCCTGACCGGCCATGGCGACGTGCCGATGGCCGTCGATTCGCTCAAGCGCGGCGCCTTCGACTTCTTCGAAAAACCCTTCAACGACAACCAGCTGATGGACCGCGTCGACGAAGCCCTGGCCAAATCGCGCCAGGCCGCCGCCTCCAGCGCGGTGCGCGAACGCCTGTCCACGCTGTCGGCGCGCGAACGCGAAGTGCTCGACCTGATCCTGGCCGGGAACATGAACAAGGTCGTGGCCGACAAGCTGGGCATCAGCATGCGCACGGTGGAAGTGCACCGCGCCCACATCTTCGACAAGATGCAGGTCAAGACGGCGGTCGAGCTGGCCGGCCTGTTGAAATAAAACTTCCTTCGCTTTTCGTTCCGGAACCCCGCGCACGGCAGGTTTCGCGCCCTGCTTTTCGGAAGTTCGCTTGTAAAATCAAGCTGAACACGCCATGGTCAAACTGACCATGTGAATATTTTCTTAGGGAACGCAGATGAGCGAAAAGACAATTGCAGACAAAATGTTCTTGAGGAACGCGAAATCGATGCTGATCCTGAACGGGAACGTGCATCCCGGCATGGTGTCGCAGATGCCGCCCGACCTGATCAAGGACGACCAGGACAAGGTGGATGTGGTGTTGCTGTTCGCGATGAACCGCAAGGAACTCGAACAATACTTCCCCACCGCGAAGGAGCGCATGGGCGAGAAGGGATCGCTGTGGGTGGCCTATCTGAAGCAGACCGCGTCGAAGGCCACTGATATCAATCGCGACTCAATCAACGCTTATGCGAAGGAAAACGGTATCACAGGCGTGGCGATGATCTCGATCGACGGCGACTGGTCGGCACTGCGCTTGAAGCGCATCGAGATTTAAAGCAGACTCAGGCTGCGTGACGGGCTAATGCCCAGGCGACATGCTCGCGCACCAGCGCCGACGGATGCTCCAGCCGGGCCCGCAGCGCGGCCACGATGCGCGGGTCGCCCTTGGCCCCGGCCTCAGCGGCAGCGTTCCCCATGCCTACCGCCAGATTACGCAGCCAGCGCTCATGCCCGATCCGGCGGATCGGGCTGCCCTCCATGCGGCGATTGAACTCTTCTTCTTCCCAGCCGAACAATTCCACCAGCCCGGCGGCGCCCAGGCCGTTGCGCTCGTCGAAATCCGGCAGCACGGCGCGTCGGGCGAACTTGTTCCACGGGCAGACCAGCTGGCAATCGTCGCAACCGTAGATGCGGTTGCCGATCAAGGGCCGCAGGTCTTCCGGAATGCTGCCCTTCAGTTCGATCGTCAGGTAGGAGATGCAGCGCCGCGCATCGAGGCGGCCCGGCCCCAGGATCGCGCCGGTCGGGCAGGCGGCGATGCAGGCTTCGCACTGGCCGCAATGGGCGCCGGTGGCATCGTCGACGGGCAGCGGCAGGTCGACCAGGATCTCGCCGATGAAGAAGGTCGAACCGGCCTCGCGCGACAGCAGCAGCGTGTGCTTGCCGCGCCAGCCCAGCCCCGCCTTTTCCGCCAGCGGCAATTCCATCACCGGCGCCGAATCCGTGAACACGCGGAAGCCGTACTCGCCGGCCAGGCCGCGCACGCGTTCGGCCAGTTGCTGCAGGCGGTTGCGCAGCACCTTGTGGTAGTCGCGTCCGCGGGCGTAGACGGAGACCACGGCGGCGCCCGGATCCTGCTGGCGCAGGCGTTCCCGGGCGCGCCAGTCGGCGTCCGCGCTGTTGCCACCCGAGATGGGCAGGTAGTCCATGCGGGCGACGATCGCGCGCACCGTGCCCGGCACCAGTTCCGCCGGCCGGGCGCGCTTCATGCCGTGGCTTGCCATATAATCCATCTCGCCATGGTGGCCGGCGTCCAGCCAGGCTTGCAGCCCTGCCTCGTGGCGCGCCAGGTCGACGTCCGTGATGCGCACGTCGGCAAAGCCCAGTTCCACGCCCCACGCCTTGATGGCGCGTGCGAGTTCGTTCAGGTCAGGCTGGGATGGGGACATGGCGGGACGGACACTGGCTGGTTGGTACGACAAACCCGATATTCTATTCGATGCAGCATTCATTCAACGCTTATCTTCCGGACGAAGCCGCCACCCAGGCCCTGGGCGGCGCCCTCGCGCGCGCACTGCGCCCCGGCCTCGTGATCTACCTGCACGGCGACCTCGGCGCCGGCAAGACGGCCCTCACGCGCGCCCTGCTGCACGCGGCCGGCCACAAGGGCGCGGTCAAGAGCCCGACCTATACGCTGTCCGAGCCCTACCGGATCGCGCTCGACGGCCAGGCCGTCAACCTGATCCACTACGACCTGTACCGCATGTCGAGCCCGGAAGAATTCCTCGATGCGGGCTTCCGCGAAGACTTCGACGGCAGGAACATCTGCGTCGTCGAATGGCCAGAAAAAGGCGAGCCGGTGTTGCCCCCGCCCGACGTCCGGGTGTTGCTTACGGTCAGCGGCCACGGCCGTGCTGTAGAATTGCAGGCGTTGTCTGAATTGGGCCTGCTATGCCTCGAACGCCTGCACTACCCCCCGACTCCCTGATCCCCGGTTCCCCGAAGCGCCGCGCGGTGCTGAAGGCCGGCGGCACGCTGCTGCTGTCCGTACTCGCTCCGCTGCCGGCGTCGGCCGCGCAGATCATGGCCGTGCGTGTCTGGCCGGCCGACGAGTACACCCGCGTCACGCTGGAAAACGACGGCGAGCTGAATGCCTCCCACTTCATGCTGGCCGATCCGCCGCGCCTGGTGGTCGACATCGACGGCCTGGCGCTCAACGAGACGCTGAAAAGCCTGGTCGCCAAGATCGAATCGAACGACCCCTACATCAAGCAGGTGCGGGTCGCCCAGAACCGCCCGAACGTGGTGCGCCTGGTGTTCGATCTCAAGGAAGAGGTCAAGCCCCAGGTGTTCACCATGGCCCCGGTGGGCGGCTACCGCCATCGCCTGATCTTCGACCTGTATCCGGTGCATCCGGTCGATCCCTTGTCCGCCATGATCGCCAGGGAGAACTGGTCCGAGGGCGGCGCGCGCGCCACCGAAGTGCCCGCGGCGACGCCGGCGCCGGCGCAGCAGCCGGGCGCGCCGACGGTCGGCCAGGCCGGCCCCGACGCCATCGCCAGGCTGGAAGCCGACGCCGCCCGCGCCGGCAGCACCCCGGCCCAGCCGCAGCCGACCGCACCGCAGGCCCAGCCCCAGCCGCAAGCGCCGACACAGGGCAAGAACGCGCCCGCCGGCAAGGTGATGCGGATGGTGACCATCGCCCTCGATCCCGGCCATGGCGGCGAGGATCCGGGCGCCACCGGCGCCACCGGCGTGCATGAAAAGGACATCGTGCTGGCGATCGCCAAGCGCCTGAAGGGCAAGCTGGAAGAGCTGCCGAACACGCGCGTGATGCTGACCCGCGACGCCGACTTCTTCGTGCCGCTGGGCCAGCGCGTGGAAAAGGCGAGGAAGGTGCAGGCCGACCTGTTCGTCTCGATCCACGCGGACGCCTTCATCCAGCCCTCCGCGCGCGGCTCCTCGGTCTTCGTGCTGTCGGAAAAAGGCGCGAGCTCGAGCGCGGCGCGCTGGCTGGCGGCCGACCAGAACAAGGCCGACCTGATCGGCGGCGTGAACCTCGGCACCCACGACAAGCAGCTTGCCAGCGTGCTGTTCGACCTGTCGACCACGGCGCAGATCAACGACAGCATGAAGCTCGGCAAGGCCGTGCTGAGCGAGATCGGCGGCATCAACCGCCTGCACAAGGGTTCGGTCGAGCAGGCCGGCTTCGCCGTGCTGAAGGCCCCGGACATCCCCTCGATCCTGGTCGAAACCGCCTTCATCTCGAACCCGGAAGAGGAAGCGCGGCTGAAGGACGACGCCTACCAGAACCAGCTCGCCGACGCGATCACGAAAGGCATCAAGCGCTACTTCGCGTACAATCCGCCGCTGGCGAAGAGCCGAATGACCTGATCTCAGCCTGGAGGGTTTTGACGTGAGCGTTACTACTACTCAATTCGGGCAACTGCCCGCCCTGCTGCTGCGCGCGCCGGACGGCGCCGAAGCCACCATCACCCTGTACGGCGCCCACCTGGTGTCCTGGAGGCCAGCGCACAGCGCTGGCCGCGAAGGGCAGCCCGGCGAAGCCGGGCCGGAGCGCATGTTCATGAGCAGCCTGTCCGCGCTCGACGGCAGCCGCGCCATCCGCGGCGGCGTGCCGGTGATCTTTCCGCAATTCGCAGAACGCGGCGAAGGCATGCGCCACGGCTTCGCCCGCGTCAGCACCTGGCGCGTGCTCGACAGCGGCGAGCAGGACGGCGCCGCGTTTGCCCTGCTGGGCCTGAACCAGGACGACCTGTCGCCGCAGGCTTCGAGCGCCTGGGCCTATGCCTTCGAGCTGGCGCTGCGGGTGAGCGTGCAAGGCGCCAGCCTGGCGCTGACGCTCGAAGTGCGCAACACCGGCACCCACCCGTTCTCCTTCTCCAGCGCCCTGCACACCTACCACCTGGTCGAGGACGTCGAAGCCGTGCGCATCGACGGCGTGCAGGCCGAGACCCTGGCCCTGACCGACAAGCTGGACCAGGTGTTCGAGCGCATCGCCGGGGCGATCACCTTCGACAACGGCGCCGACAAGCTGCTCTTGCAGCAGAGCGGCTTCACCGATGCGGTGGTGTGGAATCCGGGCGCGGCCGATGCCGCCGCGCTGTCCGACCTCGAAGACGAGGAGTACCGGCGCTTCGTCTGCATCGAACCGGCCCTGCTCCAGCCGCAGACCCTGGAACCGGGCGGCAGCTGGAAGGGCGAATACCGGGTGGGGCCGGCTATTTCCTGACGCGCTCGAAGCTCAGCTGGTCGATCATCCGCCACGGCTTGTCGCCGGCGTGGACTTCATAGGCCATGTGGAAGCTGTCGTTCGATTTGCGCTCGAACACGAAGCGCTCCTCGCGCAGGGGCTCGCTTGATATCGTGCGGACGAACACCACCTTGCCGTCCTGCCAGCCCTCGCTGGCGAACGTGCGCGCGCCGCCGCCGTTGTCGTTGACGGTCATGACCAGCTTGCGCGAGCCGCTCTCGATGCCCCACAGGCCGAGCGCCTTGTAGCTGTTCGGCGCGCGGTCGGTGTGGCGGTACTGCAACCACTGGCCGTCCAGTTCGGGCGTGAAGCTGACCTCGGCCTCGATCGGGCGGCCGGAGGCGAAGGCGCCCTTGCCGCTCCATTCGCCGCCGAAGAAGGCGGCCATCTCGGCGGGCACGCGGGTCGGCGCGGCAGGGGTCTGGGAAAAGGCGGGAATGGCGGCGCAGGCGAACAGCGCCGCCGCCAGGATGCGGGCAGTCAGGGTCATGGCGAGGAGCTTAGTTGGATTCCTTGATCATCCGGCCCGAGGTCGACTGCACCGGGCGCGCATTCAGCGGATACAGGCGCGAGAACAGCGCCATCTGGGCCGGCGAGGCCTGGCGCGGCTGCTTGAACACCAGCCACAGCACGCCTTCGGTGCAGGGCGGCTCGGTGAGCGAACCCATGTAAGTGAAGTATTCACGCTTTTCAGGCAGCGCATCCTTCGGGTCGATCACGATCGAGGGCGATACGACCTCGTTCTTTTCGAGCGGCAGGTTGTCCCAGATGGTCTGCACCAGGCTGTGCGGCTGGCCGCGTTCGAGCAGCACGGCGATGATCGCGATCTTGCCGTCATAGCTCTTGTGCACCAGGTGCATGACCATTTCCGTGCCCTTGCCGTTGATGCGCTCTTCCGACGGACGGTGGAAGTGGAACTGCTGCAGCTCGTAGGTCTGGTTGCCGACCGTGATGAAATTGCCGCCGCCGACCGTCACCTGGACGGTGTGGCCGTTGTTCACCTCGTTGAAGGAGGACGGGTGGTAGTCGAAACCGATCTGCTCTAGGTTGACCTTGATGCCATCGCGCAGGTCGATCGGCGACTGGCGGTTGCCGGTGCCGCACTTGGCCCAGTCGACATTGATCTTGGACCAGTTGGCCGGGCCGAGTTCGCCCTCGTAGGACCAGACGGTGCCATGCTTGGGCGCGGCGGCCAGGATCGCAGCCGCGGCGGCGGCCTTCTCTTCCTCGCGGCGCCTGGCGTCGGCGGCCTTTTTTGCGCGTGAGGCCGCGCTGGCGCGGGCCTGCTGGCGTTCGCGCAGCTCGGCCAGGCGCTCGGCGATCTTGGCCGAGAGGGCGACTTCGGCGGCTTCTTCATCCTGTGGGGCGGGTGCGGCCTTCTTGGCCGGTGCCTCTTTCTTGCCCGGCAAGGGTTCCTTGGCCGCGTCCTTGGCCATCTGTTCCTTGGTCGGCATCGAGGCCGACGCCGGCTTCGACACGGAGGCCGCCAGTCTGGCTGCCGCGGCGGGGGCAGGATCGTTCGCGCTTGCGCTCAGGACGACGCAGCTGCAAGCGAACAGGGCGATCAGGTTACGCATGGGATTCCAGTAGTGTTGCTGTCCCATGCTTTATCGGCGCGGGCAAGGGTAAACTTGAGCGCCGTAAACACACAGCGCGCCGTCGAAGCGGCGCGCTGCAGGAATGACAAGGTGCGCTTTCAGCGGCTGAGCATGCGGCGCCCGAACTTGTAGATGCCGCCCAGGGCCAGCGGCACCACGGCGGCGCCGACACCGATCAGCACGATGGCGGTCAGGTGATCGCGCACGATGGGAATGTTGCCGAAGAAGTAACCGGCGGTCACGAGACCGGCCACCCACAGGACGGCGCCGGTGATGTTGAACATCTGGAAACGCGCATGCGTCATCTCCGAAATGCCGGCCACGAAGGGAGCGAAGGTCCGCACCACCGGCACGAAGCGCGCCAGGATGATGGTCTTGCCGCCGTGCCTTTCGAAGAAATCGTGGGTGCGCTGCAGCGCATCCTTGTTCAGCCAGCGGTAATCATGGGTGAAGACGCGGTGACCGATGGCCCCGCCGATGTAATAGTTCAGGGTATTCCCGGTAACGGCGGCAATGATCAGCAGCGCCATCAACAGCGGATAACTCATCTCGCCGGTGGCGCAGAAGGCGCCGGCGATGAACAGCAGGGTGTCGCCCGGGAAGAAGAACAGCACCACGAGACCGGTCTCGCAGAACACGATCGCGAACAGGACCGCATAGACATACACACCGTACTGGGCCAGCAGGGTGCCCAAGGTCTTATCGACGTGCAGAAGCATGCCGAAGAGTTGCATCAGATCCATAATCATCCTAAATGGTAGCGCCGAATCATACCATCAGACCGTCTTCAAAAAATGGCCCCGGGGTCAAGATCATGGAGAGAATTTGTACTTTCCGGATTACAATCGTTCGAATAAGAATGACAAGGAGAGAACAATGGCTTACCGGAAGCTTCACCACGCCGTGCTGCTCGGGATTGCAGCCTTGATGGCAACGGGCGCAGGCGCCGCCGACAAGAAGGCGGAGAAGGAACTGCCGCCCAAACCCAGCGTCGGCGACGTCCTGAAAGGCTCGACACCGGGCGACTGGCGCCCGCTCGACCCCGACAACACGCTCTATATGGAGCTGCCGGGCGGCCGCGTGGTAATCGAACTGGCGCCGGACTTCGCCCCCAACCACGTCAGGAACATCAAGGCGCTGGCGCGCGAACACTATTACGACGGCCTGGCCATCATCCGCTCGCAGGACAACTTCGTCGTGCAATGGGGCGATCCGCACGAAGACGATGAGCAGGTGCGCAAGGTAAAGAGCGCGCAGAAAACCCTACCGGCCGAATTCACCGTGCCGCTGGCAAACGACCGTCACTTCGTCCGCATGCGCGACATCGACGGCTTCGCGCCCCAGATCGGCCATTCGGGCGGCTTCCCGGTCGGCCGCGATCCGAAGGCGGGCCGCACCTGGCTGGCCCATTGCTACTCCATGGTCGGCGTCGCCCGCGGCAACGAGTCCGACAGCGGCGGCGGCACCAGCCTCTACGTCGTCACCGGCCAGGCGCCGCGCCAGCTCGACCGCAACATCACCGTGGTCGGCCGGGTGGTATCGGGCATGCCGCTGCTGTCGACCCTGCCGCGCGGCCCGGCGCCGATGGGCTTCTACGAGCAGCCGGGGCAGCAGCTGCCGATCGGCGCGGTGAAGGTCGCCGCCGACGTCCCGGAAGCCGCACGCAGCCGCCTCGAAGTGATGCGCACCGACAGCGCCACCTACCAGTCCGTCCTCGAAGCCCAACGCAACCGCGGCGGCCCCTGGACCAAGTACACACCGAACTACCTCGACCTCTGCAACGCCCAAATCCCGGTACGCGAGCAAAAATAAATTCGGGGTCAGAGCACATTACCGCTGAAATTCGGGGTCAGAGCACTTTTTTGGGCAATGGTTAGAAGGTAACTCAACCGGCCAGTTTCCCTCTGCGGCACGACGGTGGCGCTACTTGAACCGGGCCGATCAGCCGTCCGGCGAAATGTGCTCTGACCCCGAATTTGCAGAAAAATGTGCTCTGACCCCGAATTTTGGAAAAATCGGACAGCCATGCTTTGCCATGTGGCGGCGAGCTATAATTTGTGAATGAACGCCCCGGCCCCCACCCACCGCCCCATCCAGCAGCTTCCTGACCAGCTCATCTCGCAGATCGCCGCCGGCGAGGTCGTCGAGCGGCCCTCGGCCGTGGTCAAGGAATTGCTGGAGAACGCACTCGATGCCGGCGCCACCCAGGTCACGATCCGTCTCGAGGAAGGCGGCGTCAAGCGCATCGCCATCACCGACAACGGCCGCGGCATTCCGCCGGAAGAGCTGCCGCTCGCACTGGCCCGCCACGCGACCTCGAAGATCGCCTCGCTGACCGACCTCGAAAACGTCAACACCCTCGGCTTCCGCGGCGAGGCGCTGGCCTCGATCGCCTCGGTGGCGGCGGTCAGCATCACCTCGCGCACGCCGAACGCGCCCCACGCCTGGGAGATCGTCGGCTCGCACCAGGGCACGGTCTCGCCCTCGTCCGGCGCCTTCGGTACCACGATCGACGTGCAGGACCTGTACTTCAACACGCCGGCGCGCCGCAAGTTCCTGAAATCCGACCAGACCGAGTACGGCCACTGCGCCGAAGTCGTGCGCCGCATCGCGCTGGCCCGTCCGGACGTCTCGTTCAGCCTGACCCACAACGGCCGCACCATCGACCACTGGAACGTCAGCGAGCCCGCCAAGCGCAGCGCCCAGATCCTCGGCAACGACTTCGCCGAGGCCAGGTTGCAGCTCGACGAAGCCGCCGGTCCGCTGCGCCTGCACGGCTACGTCGGCCTGCCGACCGCCTCCAAGGCGCGCGCCGACGGCCAGTTCTTCTACGTGAACGGCCGCTTCGTGCGCGACAAGCTGCTGGTCCACGCGGTGAAGGCCGCCTACCAGGACGTGCTGCACGGCGACCGCTTCCCCAGCTACGTGCTGTCGCTGGAGCTGGACCCCGCCATGGTCGACGTCAACGTGCACCCCTCGAAGATCGAGGTGCGCTTCCGCGACAGCCGCGCCGTCCACCAGTTCGTGTTCCACGCGGTGCAGCGCGCGCTCGCCCAGACCTCGGCCACGGCCCACGGCAACGCACCGGCGCCGGTCAGCGCGGCCGAGATCGCGCCCTCGGGCGCGTCCTGGGGTGGCGGCTTCGGGCGGGATTCCGGAATCAGCGGCACCCCGGCCTGGCGCCGCCCGCACGAGCAGACCTCGTTCGGCTCGCAGCTCACGCCCACGTCGCCGTATGCCTCGACCTTCTCGCCCTCGCCCCACCCGGCCGGCAGCCGCTGGGATGCCCAGCCTTCCGGCGCCGGCGTGGCCCAGCGCACCGAAAGCTACGGCGCCCTGTTCGCCGGCGTGAAGGACGCCGATGCCGCGCAGGCCAAGCCCGCACCGTCCGGCTTCGAAATACCGCTGCCCGCCACCACCGCACCGGCACACGACGACGACTTCCCGCTCGGCTTCGCCCTGGCCCAGCTGCACGGCATCTACATCCTCGCCCAGAACCGCAAGGGCCTGGTACTGGTCGACATGCACGCGGCCCACGAGCGCATCCTCTACGAGCAGCTGAAGAATGCCCTCGACGCCCAGGCCGGCGGCGAACAGATGCAGGTGCAGCAGATGCTGATCCCGGTGACCTTCTTCGCCGACGCCGTCGAAGTCGGCACCGCCGAAGAAAACCGCGAGACGCTGCAGGCGCTCGGCTTCGACATCACGGCGGTCTCGCCGACCACGCTGGCAGTGCGCGCCGTACCGACCCTGCTGAAGAACGCCGATGCGCAGACGCTGGCCCGCGACGTGCTGCGCGACGTACGCGAATACGGCGGCTCGCGCGTGCTGATCGAGCGCCGCAACGAGCTGCTCGGCACCCTCGCCTGCCATACCGCGGTGCGCGCCAACCGCATCCTGTCGGTGCAGGAGATGAACGCCCTGCTGCGCCAGATGGAAGCGACCGAACGCGCCGACCAGTGCAACCACGGCCGCCCGACCTGGGTGCAGCTCGAGATCTCCGCACTGGACAAGCTGTTCCTGCGCGGCCAGTAATAGCCTCGTTATTTATGAATATGAATCACAAACCGATGGCAGTCGCCATCATGGGCCCGACCGCGTCCGGCAAGACCGCCGCCGCGCTCAGCATCGCCAGGGAGATGCCGGTCGAGATCATCTCGGTCGACTCGGCCCTGGTCTATCGCGAGATGGACATCGGCACCGCCAAGCCGAGCCCCGAAGAACTGGCCAGCGTGCCGCACCACCTCATCGACATCATCGACCCGCTCGAGTCCTACTCCGTCATGCAGTTCCGCGATGACGCGATCCGGCTGGTGGCCGGGATCCAGGCGCGCGGCAAGCTGCCGCTGCTGGTCGGCGGCACGATGATGTACTTTAAAGGGCTGGTCGACGGCCTCGACGACCTGCCGACCGCCGATGCCGAGGTCCGCGCCCGCATCGATGAGGAAGCCGCGCGCATCGGCTGGCCCGGCATGCACGCCAGGCTGCGCGAACTCGATCCGGCCACGGCCGACCGCCTGGCGCCGAACGACGCCCAGCGCATCAACCGCGCGCTGGAGATCATCGAACTGTCCGGCAAGCCGATGTCCGAACTGCTGGCCAGGCGCGAGAAGACCGAGCTGCCCTTCGAACTGCTCTCGTTCGCGCTGGAGCCGTCCGACCGCGCGGTGCTGCACAAGCGCATCGCACAGCGCTTCGACCAGATGCTGGGCAGCCGCGACGACGAAGGCATCGTGGCCGAAGTGGCAAGGCTGCGCGCCCGCGGCGACCTGGACCTGAGCTTGCCGTCGATGCGCTGCGTCGGCTACCGGCAGAGCTGGGAATACCTCGACGGCCAGTACGACCGCGCACAACTGCGCGAGAACGGCATCGTCGCCACCCGCCAGCTGGCCAAGCGCCAGCTGACCTGGCTACGTTCGATGCCGGAGCGGATCGTGGTCGATTGTCTGGCGAAAGATGCAACGGCCCAGGTTCTGGGCGTGCTGGACAAGCACATTCGAAGCGCGTAACCTTGACAGTCTTGTGTGCGGACGGCATAATGCCCTCCGCTTTGGTGATATAGCTCAGCTGGTTAGAGCACAGCACTCATAATGCTGGGGTCGGTGGTTCAAGTCCACCTATCACCACCAGATTTCAAGCGAGATGGCTTGGCTCCTCAAAGGCTAGGCCATTTTGTTTTTAGTACCGTTTTAGATGGTGATATAGCTCAGCTGGTTAGAGCACAGCACTCATAATGCTGGGGTCGGTGGTTCAAGTCCACCTATCACCACCACATATAAGCCGCAAAAAGCCCAGCTCGTTGAGCTGGGCTTTTTTGCATTTCTGGGCCATATTTTGTTCTACAGAAGCACGAAAATGCCAACTAAAACTGCTGAAGGCGCCTCATAATTTCTTTACTTTTCGGAAACTTCGGTGTTAGACTATAGTTACAATAATGAAAAATCTAACAATGAATAATATTATCTTCCCGAGTATTGAGGCGACATTCACAGGATTGTCAGCTGCATTTGCTATTGTTGCGTTAGTAATTGCAACTATTTTTGTTTTCTTTAGATCTACTATTACGACTTCTGTAAAGTTGCTTGGTAGCATAATGGTCTTGGCTCTAGCATTTGCCGCACACAATGCTGCTGTTTATGCATTAGGAATCTTCATTATCGCGACTTTGGTAACTGATCTTGATTTTCTGGAGAAACTTGCAGCAATTTTTTGGAACCGAGATAAATATTGGGAATACCGTCTAGGGACAGCTTCTCCAGCCCAAGTGGCAGCGAAAGTTGCTACAGAAGCTCAGCAAGAAATTGTCGAAGAAGTCGATAATAACGGTGATTTAAAATCAGAACCCGAAACTGTGATAGTTGAGGAATCCGCAAAAAAAGAAGTAAATGTTAAATCATCAGTAAGCGATCAAAATACAGCGATTGCCGAACGCACTGATCAACCATTAAGTTTCTCCACACAGGAACAAACTGCATCAGCAGCAACGCAAAGTTATCGAACAAAAATCAATGAAACAATCGTAAAGGCATTTGCATTTGAACAATCCGCACAGCAAGCTTTGAGATTAATTTCTCACGAACTTGAAATAAAATCATTACATCCTAATGCAGTGATCTCAACACCTGATGGGCCAGTGGAAATTGACGCCATCATAGAAACCTTAAATGGGGATCTTGTCGTTGAAATAAAACACTCTAAGCGTCCACATATTTTGCTGAATGTAGTTTCGGCCTTGCGCCGCGCAACTCAAGCATATGACGCTTATGGAAAGCAGAGAGGCGTAACAAGAAAGATAATACCGGTAGCCATTCTCCCGACACTTGGTATCCAAGGGGAATGCAAGCGTGATCAAATTCTCATTCTCAGACTTGATCCCGAAACAAAGAGATTTACAAATCTTGAAGAGTTTAAGTTAGCACTACACAACTACCATTGAATTAGAGGTACAAAGTCGTCGCTTCTCACGAATCGACGACTTTTTCTTTGTTCACTGACCTTCCGGCCCAAGAGCGTGAATCCACCGCACCTCCGCCGTATCAACTTCTTCAGCATTGAAACCACCAACTCGGCGGTCTGGTCAAAATCCCTCCGGCTCAAAATCCCGTTATGCGCATGTGTATACCGTACCGGTACCACCAGATTCACGGTCGGCACCCCGCCATTGCTCTTCTGGATCTCGGCCGAATCGTCGCCATAGTCCTGCACCAAATCAAGCGGCAGCTTGCGCTCAGCCGCAGTCTGCTTCACGAAGGCGGTCAGCTTCCGATTTGTCAGCGCCGACGAGTCGTACAGGAAGATGCCCGGCCCGGCGCCTAGCTTCACCTACGTCTCTTCCGGCTTGCCGTGATGCGGCGGACCATGCCGCCCAGCTCGTCCATGTGGGCGTCGACCATGATTTTTCGGCCCTCCAGAACCTGGGGTGGCGATGATCGGGCCCATGCCGTCGTAAGTGAGCGAGCTGGCCAGCGGTTTCATCATCCCCACCAGCACGGCCCATACCGCCCCTCGAAGCTTGGCGGCCCGCGGCGGCGTCGAGCTTTTGCAGGGTTTCGGCGGTAAGATCAAGGGCGGAAGCGGCAATGGCGCGAAAGGAAGCCGCCAGCAGCGCGATGGTGGCGGTAATGCGACGGGTGGTGTTCACTTGGAATTCTCGTTATCGTTGTGTTGGCGGGCGGCGCCCCATGCTGTCGAGCATGCCAATAAAATGCCAGCCTTGCGCAAACATTCACGGAGCACCCCGATGACCGACCACACCGCCGAACCGACCCGCCGCGAAGCCGCCGCCCGCCAGGCCATCAAGAACGGCTTCGACATGGAAGACGAGGATTCCGGCGTCGCCATGTTCGTCGCCTTTCACCTAGAAGAGCTCCCGCCCGGATACTGGCAGGAGAAGATGGGAACAAGCCGCCCGGATCCCGCCGCCGTGCTCGACATCCTCGAGCTGCGCGGCTACTCAGGCGAAGACGACGACATGGAATACTTCGATTTCACCCTGCCGGGCAAGGTGACCGACTACGTCATCAGCGTGCGCTTCGACGCCAAAGGCAAGGTCGACGAGATCTCGATGGAGAGCTAGGCCATCGCCGAAGGCTGGCTGAAATGCTCAACCAGAAAATCAATGAACACCCTGCTCCGCGCCGCCTGATTCCGCCGGTTCAGGTAATACACGAACAGATCCGCCGACGGCAGCCGGTACGCCGGCAGCACGATCTTCAGCCGTCCACTCTCCACATAGCGCGCCAGGTCCCACTCCGAGCGCACCAGGATGCCGTGCCCGTCCAGCGCCCAGCCCAGCACGATGTCGCCGTCGTTGCTCGACAGCGCGCCATGCACCTTCACCACCTCGCTGTGCTCCTCTCCCTCGCCTGAATAGAAGCGCCAGACGCCGTGCGCCTCGTCGTTCTGGCGGTGCACGATGCAGCGGTGCCGCGTCAGGTCGCCCAGGCACGCCGGCACGCCATGCCGCTGCAGGTACAGGGGCGAGGCGCACAGGAAGCGCCGGTTGCTCATCACGCAGCGCGCGTTCAGGCGTTTATCCGGCAGCGCGCCGAAGCGGATCGCCAGGTCGTAGCCGCTCTCGACCAGGTCGACCGGACGGTCGGTCACTTCCATCTGCACCTCGACCTGCGGGTAGCGCTTCGCGAATTCGGAGACGATCGGTGCGATCGTGGTGCGGCCGAAGCCCAGGGTCGCGTTCACGCGCAGCAGGCCCTTGGGCGCCGCGCGGCCGCTCGACACCGCATCCTCCATCTCGCGAATGCTGGCGAGGATGCGGCCCGCGTGCGCCAGGTAGGTCTCGCCTTCGCTGGTCAGGCTGATGCGGCGCGTGGTGCGGTTCACCAGGCGCACGCCGAGCCGCGCCTCCAGCTGGGCCAGGCGCTTGGTGGCCGCGGGCGGCGTCAGGTCGAGGGCGCGCGCGGCCGCGGCCAGGCTGCCGTGGCGCGCCACCAGCGTGAAGAATTCCATGTCGGCCGTGTGGTCGGGTTTCATCCGGCATTCACCTCAAGTTAATAATCAATTCGACGCGGGGAAATTATAGACGGGGAGGCAGGGGCTAAGCTGGGGACTTCATTGACACCCACGCAGGCAGCCATCATGAGAATCGTCGAGATCCGCGAACAGACCCTCCCCATCAGCTCTTCCATCCGCAACGCCTACATCGACTTCAGCAAGATGACGCTGAGCCTGGTGGCGGTGATCACCGACGTGGTCAAGGACGGCAAGCCGGTGGTCGGCTACGGCTTCAATTCGAACGGCCGCTACGGCCAGGGCAAACTGATGCGCGAGCGCTTCATCCCGCGCATCCTGGAAGCCGAGCCAGGCTCCCTCGTCAACGACAAGGGCGACAACCTCGATCCGCACAAGATCTGGGACTGCATGTTCACCAACGAGAAGCCGGGCGGCCACGGCGAGCGCTCGGTGGCGATCGGCACCATCGACATGGCGGTGTGGGATGCGGTCGCCAAGATCGAAGGCGTGCCGCTGTTCCAGCTGCTGGCGGACCGCTACGGCAACGGCCGGCCCGACCGCAAGGTCTTCGTCTACGCGGCCGGCGGCTACTACCATCCCGGCCAGGACCATGAGGCGCTGAAGAACGAGATGCGCAGCTACATCGACCGCGGCTACACGGTGGTCAAGAAGAAGATCGGCGGCGCCTCGCTGGATGAAGACCTGCGCCGCATCGACTCCATCCTGTCCGTTCTGCAGGACGGCCAGAAGCTGGCGGTGGACGCCAACGGCCGCTTCGACCTCGACACCGCGATCCGGTACGCGAAAGCGCTGTCGCAGTACGACCTGTTCTGGTACGAGGAAGCCGGCGACCCGCTCGACTTCGAGCTGCAGGCGACCCTGCGCAACTATTACGACAAGCCGATGGCGACCGGCGAGAACCTGTTCTCGATGCAGGATGCGCGCAACCTGGTCCGCTACGGCGGCATGCGTCCGGACCGCGACTGGCTGCAGTTCGACTGCGCCCTGTCCTACGGCCTGGTCGAGTACCTGCGCACGCTGGACATGCTGCACCAGCACGGCTGGTCGCGCACTCGCTGCATTCCGCACGGCGGCCACCAGATGTCGCTGAACATCGCGGCCGGCCTCGGCCTGGGCGGCAACGAGTCCTATCCGGACCTGTTCCAGCCTTTCGGCGGCTTCCCGGATGGCGTGAAGGTGGAGAACGGCTATGTGACGATGCCGGACCTGCCGGGCATCGGCTTCGAGGGCAAGGCGGACCTGTTCCGCGAGATGCGGAAGCTGTCGGCCTGAGTCATTCCTCGCCGACGTCGGCATCTTCTCCCAGCGCGAACTCGCCGCGCTGGAAAGCCTCGAGTACGGCCTGGGCTTGCGTCAGATGCTCCTGCGGCACCAGGATGCGCACCCCGCCCAGGGCCGGCGCCAGCAGCAGGTCGGTCTGTACCAGGTTGGCATCGGCAAGCACCGCCGGGACGCCGGCTGCGACCAGGCACCCCTGCACCAGGCTGGCTTCCATGGGGATCAGATAACGCGCGAGTTCGAGCAGATCGCGGCCGGGCAGCAGCCCGGCCTCCGGCGTGCCTGCCAGCAGTGCATTCAATGCGTGTGTCATGACGGCTCCCTGAAGATCGACGGCTGTGTACTCATCTTAGCAGCATCGGCAGCGCGGACAACAGATACAGCACCACGCCGATCAGGCCGCCGACCACCGTACCGTTGATGCGGATGTACTGCAGGTCCTTGCCGATGTTGAGCTCGACCTGCTCGGACATCTCGCGGCTGTCCCAGTTCTTGACGGTGTCGGCGATGTGGCGCGTCAGGAAGCCCGCGAACTCGGGCGCCGCGCCGCGCGCCGCCAGCTCCAGGTTCTCGTTGAGCGAGGCGCGTAGTAGCGGATCCTCGGCCAGCGTGCGCCCGACCCAGGCGCCGGTCGCTTCGAGGCGCCGGCGCAGCACCGAATCTTCTTTCTCGAGGTCGGCCTTGATCCAGGCTTTCAGGTCGCCCCACAGCGAGCCGAGATAGCCGTTCAGGGTCTCGTCGCCGATCAGGTAGCGCTTGATGTCCTCGCCCTTCTCCAGGAAGGCGGGGTCGTCCTGCAGGCGCGCGATGAAGTCGGCCGTGAAGGCGTCGAAGCGCTGGCGCAGCGGGTGCTGCGGATCCTCGCTGACGCGCTTGAGGATGCCGGCGGCCAGCTTGACCGTCAGGTCCGCGCCCTTCCTGCCGATGAGTTCCGAGGGCAGCATCTTTTCCATGAAGGCGTATTCCTCGCGCAGCCAGTCGACGATGCCGTGGGCGATCACGGCCTGGGTCTCCTCGTTGGCCAGCAGTTTCGCCAGCTGGACGATGCCTTCGTCGAGCAGCTCCTGGTGGCGGCCGTCGCGGGTCACGCTCTCCAGGATGGTGCCGGCGGTCTTCGACAGGTCGACGGCTTGGATCATGCCGTGCACGGCGCGGCGCACGAAGTTCTGCACCGCGGCGTCCTCGATGAAGTCGAGCGCCCAGCCGGCCGTCCTGACCAGGTAACGTCCCAGCTGCCGGGTGTTCTCGGGGTGCGTGAGCCAGTCGGCCACCTTCTGCGCCGGGTCGTGGCGCTGGATCAGGCGCACGATGGAATCGGTGTCGAGGAATTTCTCGTGCACGAAGGCGCCCAGGTTGTCGGCGATGCGGTGCTTGTTGGCGGGGATGATCTCGGTGTGGCGCGAAACGAAGGGAATCGGGATGTGCCGGAACAGCGCGGCAACCGCGAACCAGTCGGCCAGCGCGCCCACCATCGCGGCTTCGGCGAAGGCTTTCAGCAGGCCGGTCCACCAGTTCTGTGGAAGGAACAAGGACAGCACGAACAGCGCGGCCGCGCCGCCGAAGAAGGACAGCGCCAGCCGCTTCGACTGGCGAAGTTCCGCACTCTTTGTATTCATGCCTCCATGTTAGCTCAGCCTAGACGACGCCGGCGCGCAGCAGTGCCTCGACGCTGGCCGCGCTCCAGCCCCAGTCGGCCAGCACGGCGGCGCCATCCTGGCCGGGACTGGATGGCGCCGGACCGAGCTCCGCG
This sequence comes from Massilia sp. 2TAF26, assembly GCF_052115005.1. Taxonomy (NCBI): domain Bacteria; kingdom Pseudomonadati; phylum Pseudomonadota; class Betaproteobacteria; order Burkholderiales; family Oxalobacteraceae; genus Massilia; species Massilia sp. 2TAF26. The sequence continues at coordinate 190,706 of NZ_JBFRFV010000003.1, read as the reverse complement.
GGGGTGCGCGAAAAGCGCGGCGCCGGCGCCGGCTGGGTCACGCCGTCGCGCTCGACGAAGGTCGCGCGCGCCGCATTGTGCGGGTGGCGCGGCGCCTCGTCCATGTCGAGCACGGGGGCGAAGCAGACGTCGGTTCCTTCCAGCAGCGCGCACCATTCGTCGCGGGTGCGGGTGGCGAACAGCGCGGCGAAACTGCGCTTCAGCCCGGGCCAGCCGGCCTGCCGCCATTGCTTGCGGAATTGCGGATCGTCGGCGCCGCTCAGCTCCAGCAGCTGGGCATAGAACTGCGGTTCGATCGCGCCGATCGAGATGAACTTTCCATCTGCGCAAGCATAGCAGTCGTAGAAGGGAGCGCCGCCGTCGAGCAGATTGGCTTCGCGTTCATCGCTCCAGGAACCGAAGGCGCGCAGGCCATACATCATGGAACCCAGCAGCGCGGCGCCGTCCGTCATGGCGGCATCGACCACCTGGCCCCGGCCCGAACTCTTCGCTTCGAAGGCGGCGCAGACCACGCCGAAGGCCAGCATCATGGCGCCGCCGCCGAAGTCGCCGACCAGGTTCAGGGGCGGAGTCGGCGGACTGTCCGCCCGTCCCATCGCATGCAGCATGCCGGACAGCGCCACATAGTTGAGGTCATGCCCGGCCGCCTGCGCCAGCGGCCCGGTCTGGCCCCAGCCGGTAACGCGGCCATACACCAGCCGCGGGTTGCGGTCCATGCAGGGATCGGGGCCGAGCCCCAGCCTCTCCATCACGCCGGGGCGGAAGCCTTCGACCAGCACGTCGGCCTTCGCCACCAGGTCGAGCAGCAGCTGGCGGGCCCGCGGGTCCTTCAGGTCCAGCGCCAGCGAGCGCCGGCCGCGCGCCATCACATCGAACTTCGTGCCCAGCATCGGATACGGGTTCGGCGCCGCCGGATCGGGCTTGCGGTCGATGCGGATCACGTCCGCGCCCATGTCGGCCAGCATCATGGCGGCGAAGGGGCATGGGCCGATGCCGACCATTTCGATTACTTTCAATCCTTTCAGGGGTCCTGGCATGTATGTCTCGCATCACAAGGAACGGGCGATGATCTCTTTCATGATCTCGTTGGCGCCGCCATAGATGCGTTGCACGCGGGCGTCGAGATACATCTGCGCGATCGGGTACTCCAGCATGTAGCCGTAGCCGCCGAACAGCTGCACACACTGGTCCACGATCTTGCACTGCAGGTCGGTGATCCAGTACTTGGCCATCGAGGCCTGCACCGTGTCCATGCGGCCGGTCATCACATCCTGGATGCAGCGGTCGACGAATACGCGCGCAACGAAGGCCTCGGTCTTCGCCTCGGCCAGCACGAAGCGGGTATTCTGCATCTCGATCAGGGCCTGGCCGAAAGCCTTGCGCTGCTTCGCATGCTCGACCGTCAGCTTGATCGCACGCTCGATCGAGGCCACCCCGCACACGCCGACGATGGTGCGCTCGTAGGGCAGCTCGGTCATCAGCTGGGCAAAGCCGTGGCCCTCCCCACCGCCCAGCACGTTCTGCAGCGGCACGTGGGCGTCGTCGAAGAACAGCTCGCAGGTGTCCTGGCCCTTCTGTCCCACCTTCTCCAGGATGCGGCCGACGCGGAATCCGGGATTGTCCCTGGTCTCCAGCAGCAGCAGCGAAACGCCTTTCGCGCCGGCCGCCGGGTCGGTCTTGGCGACCACCAGGACCAGGTCGGCCATATAGCCGTTCGAAATGAAAGTCTTGGAACCGTTCAGGCGGTAGCCGTCCCCGGTACGGGTGGCCGTGGTGCGGATGCCCTTCAGGTCCGAGCCGGCGCCCGGTTCGGACATGGCGATGGCCGCGATCGTCTCGCCGCGCGCCAGCCGCGGCAGGTATTTGACTTTCTGCTCTTCCGTGCCCTGGTTCAGCAGGTAGTGCGCGACGATGGTGTGCACGTGCAGGCCGAAGGCGGTGTCGCCGGCATGGCAGAGCTCTTCGAACACCACGCACTGGTGGGCGAAGCTGCCGCCCGAGCCGCCGTATTCCTCGGGGATGTCGGCCAGCAGCAGGCCCATCTCGCCGGCCTTCCGCCAGACTTCACGGTCGACGTGCTGCTGTTCGCGCCAGCGCTGCTGGTGCGGGGCCACCTCATGATCGATAAAGCGGCGCACGGCATCGCGAAAGCCTTCGAGTTCGGCGTCCATCCAGGGAGAGACGTAGTCCATGTGCCCTCCTTACACGCGGTACATGGTGACGACGCAGGCGCCGCCCAGGCCCAGGTTGTGCTGCAGCGCGACCCTTGCGCCCTCGACCTGGCGCGCGCCCGCGCTGCCGCGCAGCTGGTGGGTCAGCTCGAAGCATTGCGCCAGGCCGGTGGCGCCCAGCGGATGGCCCTTCGACAGCAGGCCGCCGGACGGGTTGGTGACGACCTGGCCGCCGTAGGTGTTGTCGCCGTCGCGGATGAATTTGTCGGCGCCGCCTTCCGGGCACAGACCCAGGGCCTCGTACGTGATCAGTTCGTTGTGCGCAAAGCAGTCGTGCAGCTCGACCACGTCGAGGTCTTCGGGGCCGACGCCGGACTGGGCGTAGACCTTTTGCGCGGCTTCCCTGCTCATGTCGTAGCCGACCAGGCGCATCATGTCGTTCGCATCGAAGGTGCTCGGTCTGTCGGTGGTCATGGCCTGGGCGGCGATGTGGACGTCGGCGCGCAGGCCGTGCCTCTTTGCGAAGGCTTCCGAAACGAGCACCGCTGCGGCGGCGCCGCAGGTCGGCGGACAGGCCATCAGGCGGGTCATCACGCCGGGCCAGATCTCCGGCGCGTCCAGCACGTCCTGTTCCGTCACTTCCTTGCGGAACAGGGCCAGCGGGTTGTTGACGGCGTGGCGGCTGGCCTTGGCGCGGATGCGGGCGAAGGCGTTCAGGGGCGTGCCGTATTTTTCCATGTGGGCCAGGCCGGCGCCGCCGAAGTAGCGCAGCGCCAGCGGGATCTCAGGCTTGCCGACCAGGCGGTCGGTGACGGCGTCGAAGTCGTCGAAGGGCGCCGGACGGTCGGTGAACACCGAGGCCAATGCACCCGGGCTCATCTGCTCGAAGCCCAGCACCAGCACGCAATCCGCCGCGCCGCTCTGCACCGCCTGGCGCGCCAGGTACAGCGCCGTCGACCCGGTCGAGCAGTTGTTGTTGACGTTGACGATCGGGATGCCGGTCATGCCGACGCCGTACAGGGCCTTCTGGCCGCAGGTCGAATCGCCATACACATAGCCCACATAGGCCTGCTCGACGTCTTCGTAGGCGATGCCGGCATCTTCCAGCGCGGCGCGGGCCGCCAGGGCGCCCATCTCGTGATAGGGGCTGCTTCCGCCCGGCTTGGCGAAGGGGATCATGCCCACGCCGCTGACGAATACTTTCTGGCTCATCGCTGTCTCCTGGTTTTCTCGGTCACGCGACCGGTTTTGGACAATTATAGGTCAACTGTACTAGTCGATAAAGTATAATCGCGACATGGAAACGACACTCGACAGCACGCTGAAGAACAAGGTCTCGGGCACCACCGAGAAGGGCCTGGGCCGGGCGCAGGACATCCTGCAGGCGGCGCGCTCCCTGCTCGCCGCCGAAGGCTATGCCGGGCTGTCGATGCGGCGGGTGGCTGCGGAGGCCGGCATGAGCCTGTCGAACGTGCAGCACTACTACGGCAGCAAGGACCTGCTGCTGGAAGCGCTGCTGCTCACCACCATGGACCTGGTTCAGGGCAAGATGGACGCCATCGCCGCCGCCATGAGCGAGCGCTCGCAGCTAGAGCGCTTCCTGACCACGGTCGACATGTTCCTCGAAGAGATCACCGATCCCGTCACCCACGCGCTGTTCTTCGAGATCTGGGCGCTGGCCTCGCGCAACCCCTTCGCCTCGAAGCTGATGGACAAGATGCTGGGACGCGAGCGCAAGACCGTCTACAACCTGGTCCGCGGCCTGAACCCGGCCATTTCCGACGACGAGACCATGCGGCGCGCGGTGCTGATGGTGGCCCAGATCGAGGGCCTGATGCTGTTCCGCCTGGATAAGCGCCGCCGCCGCGCCCAGTTCGACGAGGTGCGGGCAGCGCTGCGCAAGGCACTTCTCACACTGGCAACCATGCCCTAACACGCCGCGATCTGCCGCGTTCGCATCGGATCGCCCCTTCATCCTCCGCTAATTTTTTTCGCCCCGCGGCCGGATGACGGCCCATCGTCGCTTATACTGGACAGGTTTATCTTTACAAGGAGGGCCTCGTCCGCATGCACCACAACATCAGTCTGATCACCACCATTGCCGCCGCTCTCGGCTTCGGCTTGCTGTTCGGGATGCTCGCCGTCCGCATGCGGCTGCCGGCCCTGGTCGGCTATCTCGCCGCCGGCGTCCTGATCGGCCCTGCCACGCCCGGCTTCGTGGCCGACGTTGCGCTCGCCTCCCAGCTGGCCGAGATCGGCGTGATGCTGCTGATGTTCGGTGTCGGCCTCCACTTCTCGCTCGACGACCTGCTGGAAGTGAAGGGCATCGCCCTGCCCGGCGCGATCCTGCAGATCACGGTGGCCACACTGATGGGCATCGGGGTCAGCCATCTGTGGGGCTGGAGCCTGGGTGCGGGACTGGTGTTCGGCCTGGCGCTGTCGGTGGCCAGTACCGTGGTGCTGCTGCGGGCGCTCGAAGACCGCGGCCAGCTCGATTCCTTCAACGGCCGCATCGCGGTCGGCTGGCTGGTGGTCGAAGACCTGGTCACGGTGCTGGTGCTGGTGCTGCTGCCGGCGCTGGCCGGCCCGCTGGGCGGCAACGCCGGCGGCGACGGCCACGCTGCCGGCGATTCGCTGTGGCTGGCGCTCGGCAAGACCCTGCTGTCGGTGGGCGCCTTCGTCGCCTTCATGCTGCTGGTGGGCCGCAAGCTCTTCCCCTGGTTCCTGTGGCGCGTGGCCAAGACCGGCTCGCGCGAGCTGTTCACCCTGTCCGTGATCGCGGCCGCGGTCGGCATCGCCTACGGTTCGTCGGAGCTGTTCGGCGTCTCGTTCGCGCTGGGCGCCTTCTTCGCCGGCATGGTGCTGCGCGAATCGGCGCTCTCCCACCGCGCGGCCGAGGAGACCCTGCCGCTGCGCGACGCGTTCTCCGTGCTGTTCTTCGTCTCGGTCGGCATGCTGTTCGATCCGCGCGTGCTGGTCGAGCATCCGCTCGAGCTGCTGGCGGTGGTCGCCATCATCCTGTTCGGCAAATCGCTGGCCGCCTTCGTGCTGGTGCTGGCGCTGCGCTATCCGCTCAACACGGCCATCACCGTCTCGGCCAGCCTGGCCCAGATCGGCGAGTTCTCCTTCATCCTGGCGGCACTGGGCATGTCGCTGGGCCTGCTGCCGGACCTCGGCCAGAACCTGATCCTGGCCGGCGCCATCATCTCGATCGCGGTGAACCCGTTGATGTTCAAGGCGATCAACCCGCTGCAGGACTGGCTGCGTTCGAAATCGGATCTCGCGCGCCGGCTGGAGCGCTCGGCCGACCCGCTGGCCGAACTGCCGGTGACGGTCACCCACGAACACCTGACCGGCCAGGTGGTGCTGGTCGGCTATGGCCGCGTGGGCCGGCGCATCGCCCAGGAACTGAGCAGGCAGGGCATCCATTACGTGGTGGCGGAACAGAACCGCGAAGTGGTCGAAGAGCTGCGCCGCAAGGACCAGCCGGCGGTGGCCGGCAACGCGGCCGACCCGGCGGTGCTGATCCAGGCCCACATCGCCCGCGCGTCGATGCTGGTGATCGCGACGCCGGATACCTTCCACGTGCGCGCCATGGTCGAGATAGCGAAGGCCCTGAACCCGGGCATCCGCTGCGTGGTGCGCAGCCACAACGAAGAGGAAGCGCGCCTGCTGCGCGAAGACACCGGCGGCACCGTCTTCATCGGCGAGCACGAACTGGCGGCCAGCATGTCGCGCCACGTGCTGCAGGGCCTGGCCGAAGCGCCGGTCGCGGCGCACTGAGGCATCGCCGCGGCGCACGCTTGTCCAGGCGGCAAGCGTGCGTGCCGGGCTCTTGTCATCTTGTACAGTAACTGCTCGGCCACTGCCGGACTTCGACTATCGAGATGCATCGCGCCCACCATCTGTTCGCTTATTTACTCGATCTCTTCCTCGCTTCCGATCCAGCCCTGGAGCGGCTGCGCAGCGGACTGCGCGCCCTGCTCACCGCCGCCATCCTCGCAGCCCTGTTCCTCCTCGTTCCGCGCCTGCTCGGCCTGAAATACGAGCTGACCCTGGCCGGCATCCTGGTGGCGGTGATCGCCGCGGTCGCCCTGCAGGACCCCGGAAGGAAGCAGCAACAGCGGACGATGGCCTGGGTGCCCTTCCTCGCCAGCGCCATCCTCGTCCTCGGCAGCCTGGTGGGCGACCATCCCTGGCTGAGCGGCGGCTGCTTCCTCATCATCATCTTCGCCGCCTTCCAGGCGCGCCGCTTCGGGCCGCGCGGCAGCGGCCTCGGCGCCCTCGCCTACCAGTCCTATTTCTACGCCCTGCTATTGAAGACGCCGCCGGACAAGGCGCAGTGGCTGCCCCTGTTCGTCCTGGTTGGCTGCGCCGTCGCCTATGCGATCCGCTTCTGGCTGGTACCCGAGCATCCGGGCCGCATGCTTCACAGCGAGCTGCGGGCCTGGCGCGCCCGCGTCAGGGCCCTGCTGCACGACCTGGCAGGCCAGCTGGAGCAGGGAAAGGAAGCTGGCTGCAAGCGGATCGAAGCCCAGCTCGAGCGCCTGAACGCGCAGTCGCTGGGCCTGGAAACGCGGCTCGCCGATTTCGCCTGCGACGCCGGCCGCGACGGCGGCCCGGCCGACCGGCTGCGCGGACAGGTGCTGCGCGGCGAACTGGCCGCGGAAGCCCTGGCGGCGGTCGTGCGGGCGGCCGCCAGGGCCGGCGCCGGCGAGCGGCAAGTGCTGGCGAACCGTCTGCGGACGCTGGAGCGCAGCCCCGGCGGCGACGCCGCTGCCGCTGCCGACGATAGCGAAGAAGCCGGCGCGGCCTTGCCGGCTGCGCTGCGCTGGCGGCTGGAGCAGGCGCTGCGCGTGCTGGCCTGCCTGCCCTCGCCGCGCGAGGCCTTGCCGCCGATGCGCGACGAGCGCAAGCCGCCGCCCGCCGAAGGCGCCGACAAGAAAGCGGACGACAAGGACGAGAAGCGTTCCTGGTTCGACCACACCACCCGGCGCGCGCTGCAGGCTTGCGCGGCCGCCCTTGGCGCCATCGTGGCCGGACGCGCCCTGTCGCCCTCGCACTGGTATTGGGCGGTGTTCGCCGCCTTCGTCGTCTTCACGCGCACCGTCACCATCGGGCAGACGCTGTCCGGCGCGTGGCGCCAGGTGCTGGCCACGGTGGTGGGCGTCTGCGTGGGGATCGCCGCCGCGGAGCTCGTGCATGGCAACCGCACGGTCGAACTGGTTCTGCTGTTCGCTTTCGTGGGGAGCGGCTTCTATGCTTTCCGCGGCCTGCAGAACGTGTATGTGGTGCTGCTGAGCGCGATGCTGGCGATGCTGTACGAATTGATGGGAATGAACAGCCCGGGCCTGCTGATACTCAGGCTCGAGGAAACCCTGATCGGCGCGGCAGCCGCCGTCCTCAGCGCCAGCCTGGTGCTGCCGGTCCACACCCGCGACGAATCGCGCGGCAAGAGCGCCGAGCTGCTGCGCGCCGCCGGCCGCCTGCTGCGGGCGGCATGGGCGGATCCGGATTCGCCGCCGCGGCACGAGGAGATCCGTGAACTGGACCGCAAGCTCCAGGCGCTGCGCCAGACGCTCGGCCCGGTCACCGGCGCCGAGTATCCGGGATCGAAAAAGCATCGCCGGCAGCATCTGCGGCGGCTGTCGCGCATCGCCTATTGCGTGCGTCACTGCTGCGACCTGGTCGTGAATTTCGCGCCGCAGCTGACGCGCTTGCCGGCATTGCACGCGGCTGCCCGTGCCCTGGCGCCCAGGCTGGAACAGGCGGCCGCGCTGTTCGAAGAGCCGGAGCGGCGCGATCCGCCCGATGCCGAAGAAGCGATCCGCCCCCAGGCCGGCGATGCCATCCCCTCCCAACTTGCCGCGCGCTGGCTGACGGACATCGACGACACCCTGCGCGCACTGCGGGCCGAGACCGCGAGGCCGGACAAACCATAAAAAAGGCGGACATCGCTGTCCGCCTTTCGAACCGGGCCAGGCCCGGGGTCCATCAGCTATCGTTTGCTCAGGCCACTGCTTCGCCGGTTTCCGCGCACAGCTTCAGGCTGGCGTGGCGCTGGGCCTTCAGGCCGGCCATCAGGGCATCCTTGTGCTCTTCCAGCAGGGCAAACACGGCGTCCTTGGACAGCACGTACTGTTCGAGCAGGGTGTCCTTGATGGCGACGATCACCTTCTCGTAGTCGCGGATCGCGTCCAGCGTGTAGCTGTACAGCTCATCGGATTTCTCCTCGACCTGGCGCAGGGTATGCTCGCCGGACGCGTCGTTGGCAAGCTGGCTGTAGTCGATCTTGGCGCGCGAGTACATCGACAGGCGGCCGACCATCAGGTTCAGCATCTTGGTGATCTTCTCGATGTCGTTCTGGCTGCCGACCGAGATGCCGCGGGCGCCGTAGAACAGCTCTTCCGCCGCCACGCCGCCGTACAGGCCGATCACGTCGCGCTCCAGCTCTTCCAGGGTGCGCAGCGACATGTCGTCGCCCGACTGCAGCACGTAACCCAGGGCGCCGATCTTCGACACGGCTTCGGTGCTGATCTTCAGCAGGTGCGATTTCTCCTTCACTTCGTCCAGGCTCATGCCGGCGCGCAGGAAGGGGTCGATCTGCATGAAGAAGTGGCCCAGCTCGTGCACGGCGATGCGCTCGCGCTGCTTGTGCTTCTCGGCGGTGGTGGCGCGGTCGGTCAGGCCGATGGTGGCGCGCTCATAGGCACGGAACAGCAGGTCGGTGTTGATGATGACCTTTTCCTGGATCGACAGCATCGATGCGCGCTCGACCACGGATTCCAGCAGCGCCGGGCTCAGGTTCTGGGTGATCTCGGCCACCTGGTCGAGATCGAGGTCGTTGTAATCGACCAGGCCTTCTTTTTTACGCGACAGGAAGCTGCGCAGCAGTTCCCTGCGCTCGGCCTTGTTCGGCAGGCGGAAGTTGATCTTCACCGAGAAGCGGCGCAGCATCGCTTCGTCCATCTCGGTCGAGGCATCGTCGAAGTTCGAGGCGACCACCCAGATCACGCCCTGGCCCTTGTCGCTCTTGACGCCGTCCAGCAGGCCCAGCAGGGTATTGGCGGTATCGTCTTCCCATTTCTTTTCGCTGCGGCCGCGCGGCATGAACAGGCTCTGCGCTTCATCCAGGAAGATGATGCAGCGGCCCTTGCTCGAGGCCTTGCGGTAGAGGGCGTTCAGCGCCTTCGAACCGCCGCCGACGTAACCCGATTCCAGCGCCGAACCCGAGGCCTGGATCAGCGGGATGTCCAGGCGCTTGGCCAGGTAGCCGACCAGCTTGGTCTTGCCGGTACCGGCAGGACCGGTCAGCATCACATTGAAGGGCTTGTCGATGTTGTGCTCTTTGTACAACTCGCGGTTGCGGATCATGTCTTCCAGGTGCAGCACTTCCTGCTTGATGTCTTCCATGCCGATCAGGTCGTCCATCGAGCCTTTCAGCTTGTCCGGCGAGATCATCTGGGCGCCGCCGTTCATGCCCGGGATGCCGAACTTCAGGGCGTACAGGATCAGCACCAGCACGGTCAGGTCGAGCGCATGGCGTTTCATGAAGGAGACGACGTCGGAAACGAAGCCCTCGTTTTCGTCCTGCAGCACGGCTTTGTGGGAAGCCAGGTAATCGTCCTTGGCGATCGAATACGGGATCGCGTTCTTCAGCAGGACTTCGCGCTCGAGCGACAGGTGGGAGGTGCTCGGCACCTTCACCACGTGCAGCTGCGGCGCGCCCTTGAACTTGTAGATATAACGCGGTGCGTCGGACAGGGGGCGGGCCACCAACAGGTAGTCGAGCTTGTCCTTCTGTGCGGCCAGTTCGGTGATCTCGGAGATATTCTGCGAGTGGACGACCGGCGACGGATCCTGCGGAACGTCGGCCTTGTAAACGAACCAGCCCACCAGCATACCCAACAGCACGGCAGTCAGAATACGGACATAAACATTCTTAAAGGCAATTTGGAGTCGAGCAAAATTGGGCATATATCAGTACTCTTTAATCTGAAGGTGCTTCACGACATTGATATTGCGTGCCTTCCGAAGTGCCGAGTGGACGCGAAAGGCGGCGGTGCATGGGACCGCTATGGGATGCAAACGTATGCGTCTGCTATTGTTTTGATGCCCGAAGGCAATGGGGATATGGAGACTATACCCCCAAAGAAAAGACAGGTGTATACCGTGCGATGAAAAAACTTTGGGACACAACACAACTGATCAAATTGATATCGATTTTCTTTGTGATTTCAATAAGTTAGCTAAGCAAATCGCAAAGATTCGATGATTATTTGCATGTTAAATAAGTAATTGATGGATAACTGATTCTATTTCAATAATTAAAAAATATTTAATTTTTAATTGCAGAGTAATTGCAGCTTACGTATTTAGTCATTGCTGAGTAACAGGTAACAAGACGTAACGAGCGCTTTTCCACCTGTGTTTTTGTTATGCTGAATAGGTACCCGGATGCGCTCTCCGAGGTGGACATTTGGAAGGAATGACCGTGAAACGAATCTTTCTTGCCGCAGCAATCAGTTCAGCCCTCAGCCTGCTCTTCGCCGGCGCCGCCCAGGCGGCCGCCATCGACCTCGACTCCCACGCCATCCGCTCCAATCGCATTGCCGATGTCTCGGCGGTCGCGCGTACCGAAGTGGTGTCACCGCCCTCGCCTTCCATGTCCGAACTGCCCGAACCCGAAGTGTTTGCGATGATGCTGGTGGGACTGATCCTGATCGGCTACCGCGCGAGCCGCGACAGCAGCGAGAAGTTCAAGAAATAAGTCAAGAAACACGCCTGGCCGGAAGGCCGGGAGAAGAAACGGCGCCTGCGGGGCGCCGTTGTCGTTTGGGCGGGTGCGCGCCCATGTTTTACATATGGGGACGGGATCGGAAATTACAAGGGTCCGGCGCACAGGGCGTGCAGCTTGAGCAGCGTCGCCCAGTTGCGCGACGTGGTCGCATCGCCCAGCTGTTTGCCGAGCGCAGCCGCGGCGGCGCTGGCGAGGATGCCTTCCGGGCACCATACATAGGCGGCACGCTCGCCCAGCGCGACGGCGCCGGGTTGCCAGTCGCGGCCGCACAGGGCTTCGAGCGCCTCGCGTGCCTGCGGTGTGGCATGCGGGCTGGACAGGACGAAGGCGAGCAGGCGCGAGTGGTCGCCAGCCTGGTCGAGCAAGGGGTTGCCGGCGACGATGGCCGCCAGCTCGTCGGCGTCGAGCACCAGCACGCGGGCGGCCACGCCCAGTTTCAACACCAGGGCCTCCTCGATCTCGCTGGCGACCTGGTCCTGCGGCTTGGCCGGGCCGCTGAAGACCAGGTTGCCGCTGTTGAGGACGCTGCGCACCTCGTCGTAACCCAGGTCGCCGGCCAGCTTGCGCAGGTCGGCCATGGCGACGCGTTTCGCGCGTCCGACATTCACACCCCTCAGCAGGGCAACGTAGCGTTTGCTTTTCATGGCGCGCATGGTACCGTGGCCGCGCCGTCGACGGCGCAGCGCACGGTCCTTATCGGATTACTTGAGCAGGCCTTCGTCGCGCAGCGCCTGCTGCACCGCCGGACGCGCGGCCACGCGCTGCGTATAGGCGGCAAACACCGGCCACGGCGACAGGTCGAAGTGCACGAAGCCGGCCCAGCCCAGCACCGTGAACAGGTAGGCGTCGGCCACCGTGAACTGCGAACCCATCAGGTAGTCGCGGCCTTCCAGCTGGCTGGCCAGCCAGCCGAAGCGGTTGCCGAGGTGGGTGCGCGCCGCTTCCTTCATGTCCTCGGTCGAGGTCGGGCGGAACAGCGGGCTGAAGCTCTTGTGCAGCTCGGTCGAGATGAAGTTCAGCCATTCGACCAGGCGGTAGCGCTCCAGGGTGCCGTTGGCGGGCGCCAGCTGGCGGTCCGGGACCAGGTCGGCGATGAACTGGACGATGGCCGGGCCTTCGGTCAGCACGGCGCCATCCTTCAGCTCCAGGGCGGGCACATAGCCCTTCGGATTGATTGCTAGGAAGTCGGCGCCGCTGGCGGTCTGCCTGGCGCGGATGTCGACTTTCTCGGTCGTGAAGTCCAGGCCTGCCTCGAGCAGTGCGATGTGGGGAGCGAGCGAACAGGCGCCGGGGCTGAAATACAGTTTCATGGTTGTCCTATCAAATACAAACCGGTCGAGAATACAACAGTTTGCGGTATCTTGCCGGCTGGCACGGGACCTTGATCCGTGCCGGATGGTAATATAAATACGTTAACAAAAAGCAAGAGGGAAGAATGAACGGGGCTTACCAGCTGACACCTCTCGCAGAGGCCACGCCGGGCATGGTCCTGGGCGAGGTGCTGCGCGACGGAAATGGGAATGTGCTGCTGGCGCAGGGCGTGGTGCTGACCGAGGGCATGCTGGCTTCGCTGGCGCGCCACGGGATCGAACTGCTGCCCATCCTCGGCGCCGCGCGCGCCGAAGCGCCTGTCGACCCGGCCCTGGTCCGGGAAAGGCTGGACCGGGTGTTCCGCAAGCACGAGCGCGGCAACCATGGCGACTGGGCAACCGGCATCCTGCGCCAGTACATCGAGGATTTCCGCCTGGGCCGCGAGGTGGGGCAATGAGCATGCTGTCTCCGGAACAATTGGCCCTGAGCGTACAGGATCTGCCCTCCCTGCCCGCGGTCGTCATGGAACTGCTGGGCAGCATCGAACAGGAAAACATCGATATCTCGGTGCTGGCAAAAAAAGTGTCCTATGACCAGGCACTGACGGCCAAGACCCTGCGCCTGGCAAACTCCTCCTCCTATGGCTTGCAAGTCAAGGTGGCGACGATCCAGCAGGCGATCACCTTCCTGGGCTTCCAGACCACGCGCAACCTGATCACGGCGGCGGCCGTCACCGGCTGCTTCCCGAATGGCAAGTGCCCCGGCTTCAACGACAAAGCCTTCTGGCGCCATTCGATCGCCACCGCCGTCTGCGCACGTTCGCTGGCGCGGCGCCTGCGCTTCAACCAGGATGTCGCCTTCACGGCGGGATTGCTGCACGACATAGGGCGCCTGGTACTGGTGACCGGCCATCCCCAGGCTTATGGCGAGGTACTGGCCTGGCGCCGCAGGCATGACGGCGAATGGCTGGAGGCGGAGCGCGCCGTACTGGGCATCGACCATGTGGACGCCGGCGTGGCCCTGGCGGAGCACTGGAATTTTTCGGACACGATGCGCCAGGCGATCGCGTTTCACCACGCGCCCGAGACCCCGGGCGCGGGATTTCTTGCCGCCATCGTTCACGTCGCCAACGCGGTCGTCCATGCGCTCGACCTGGCGGGCGAGGAGAATGAACTGGTACCGGCGCTGTCCAGCATCGCCTGGGATGCAATGGGCTTGAACGAAGACGCTTATCTGGACCTGTTCCGCGAGACGGAACAGCAGCTGGAAGAAATGTCGGCCATCCTGATGGCGTGAGGGTTTTCACCCTCCAGGCTCAGGACGGCCTGTAAGTGACGGCAGCGGACGCGTTCCTGACGGACGCGAGCCCGCTGCCGGGTCGAGCCGAAGTCATGACGGGACCGGCCGTCATGCCCGCGGCATCAGTGCGCATAATTACCGGACTTGGAAGCGTCGCTCTGCTCTTGCGGCTGGGCTTGTTGCTGTTGTGCAGCAGCTTGCTGTGCAGCAGCTTCTTTGGCGGCTTTTTCTTCAGGCTTCGGGCGGCCTTGGGCGTCCGACAGGCGATATTTGGTGCGGCGGTCGCCCATCAGGTCGCGCAGGTCGCGGATGCTCATGCCGGTCACTTCGTGCATACGGATCAGCAGCGACGCGCCGACCGGCAGGCGATGGTGACGGATCTTGCTGATCACCGGCGGAGCGACCTCCAGCATGCGCGACAGCGCGGCGTCGTTCTTCAGCTGCATCTTGCCGAGCAGGATGTCCAGCAAGTGGTTCGGGTTGTAGCTTTCCTGTGAAGACAGAGCGTGATGTGCCATGATTACCTCGTGAGTGGTTAAAATAGTTCTCTTACGAACTTTGTTAAAGACTTCGTTTCGTCAACATAAGTTCCCGGACACGTTACCGAACGATCAATCGACTGCGCGTTAACAACGTCACCGGACCCCGTGCGCTCCCTAACTCGCTTCCGTTACGCACTTGTATTTCGAACAAATTATCAAACTCATACGTCGCGTTCACACTCGACCTGAGCACTGAAATCATTGGCCGAAATCAAGCTATCGTCGGGAAAGCTTGTCATACAGTCATTTCAGCACATGGTGACAGATTGTGGCGCACGCAAGAGTTTTCTTGAACTAATTTTGCAATTTCCAGAACACAGGAACTATTTGATTTACAAGAAGAAATAAAAAAATCGTTCCGACAATCACAAACATAACAGTTAGCAACCAGAAATCAAGATTTAACAATGTAACTGACTGTATCAAAAATTTTATTTTGGAAATTAACCGTTCCCGGCAGTACCGAAACCAGGCGCACACGCCCTTTTCCGGGCATGTTTCCGATTTGCGGTAAACTGGAATTCACTTGTCAAAGCATCAGCCATGCAGAAAAAAGTATTCATCAAGACCTTTGGTTGCCAAATGAACGAGTACGACTCGGACAAGATGGCTGACGTGCTCGGCGCGTCCGAAGGACTCGTACGCACCGACAGCCCCGAGGATGCCGACGTCATCCTTTTCAACACCTGCTCGGTCCGCGAAAAGGCACAGGAAAAGGTCTTTTCCGATCTCGGCCGCCTGAAGGAGCTCAAGCGTGGCAAGCCGGACCTCGTGATCGGCGTCGGCGGCTGCGTCGCCTCCCAGGAAGGCGAGGCGATCGTCAAGCGCGCGCCCCACGTCGACGTGGTGTTCGGCCCGCAGACCCTGCACCGCCTGCCGCAAATGATCCAGGCGCGGCGCGCCAGCGGCGCGGCCCAGGTCGACATCAGCTTCCCGGAAATCGAAAAGTTCGACCACCTGCCCCCGGCCAAGGTCGAGGGCCCGGTCGCCTATGTCTCGATCATGGAAGGCTGCAGCAAGTACTGCAGCTACTGCGTGGTGCCCTACACCCGCGGCGAGGAAGTCTCGCGCCGCTTCGAGGACGTGCTGACCGAAGTCGCCGGCCTCGCCGCCCAGGGCGTGAAGGAGATCATGCTGCTGGGCCAGAACGTGAACGCCTACCGCGGCCTGATGGACGGTGGCGAGGGCGCGGCGCAGTTTGCCGATTTTGCCCTGTTGCTCGAATACGTGGCGGCGATCCCCGGCGTCGAGCGCCTGCGCTTCGTCACCAGCCACCCGAAGGAATTCACCCAGCGCCTGATCGACGCCTATGCCAAGATCCCGCAGCTGGTGAACCACCTGTATCTGCCGGTGCAGCACGGTTCCGACCGCATCCTGCAGGCCATGAAGCGCGGCTACACCGGCCTCGAATACAAATCCATCATCCGCCGCATCAAGGCGGTGCGCCCGAACATCTCGATCTCCTCGGACTTCATCGTCGGCTTCCCCGGCGAGAGCGATGCCGACTTCGAAGCGATGATGAAGCTGGTGGAAGACGTCGGCTTCGACAACAGCTTCAGCTTCATCTTCAGCAAGCGCCCCGGCACCCCGGCCGCCAACCTCGAAGACGATACCCCGCACGAGGTCAAGCTGGCGCGCCTGCAGCGCCTGCAGGCCCGGATCGACCTGAACACCCGCAAGACCAGCGCGAGCATGGTCGGCACCGTGCAGCGCATCCTGGTCGAAGGTCCGGCCAAGAAGGGCCAGGGAGAACTGGCCGGCCGCACCGAGAACAACCGCGTCGTCAACTTCGCCCCCGGCGAGCCTGGTGAAACGCTGGTCGGCCAGCTGGTCGACGTGCGCATCACCGAAAGCCTGGATTACACCCTGCGCGGCGACCTGGTCGCCAGCCTTGACTCGATTGCCAAAGCCAGTTGAAAACGCCTACCCAGCCTTCGTATTTCTTCCCCGAGCCGCTCGATAACACGCGGCTCGCCCACCTCTGCGGCCCGCTCGACGAAAACCTGCGCCAGATCTCGGCCGCCCTCGACGTCACGATCTTCCGCCGCGGCGAGAAGTTCATCGTCAGCGGCACCAATGCCGAACGCGCGGTCGAGCTGCTCGAACGCTTCTACGCGGTGGCCAACAAGGTCGTGCCGATCGAAGAGGTGCAGCTGGCCCTGGTGGAGCAGCGCGCCGGCCTGAAGCCGGCCGCCGCCGATGCCCCCGCCGCGTCCGAAGCGAAAAAAGAGCCGGGCGAAACGGTCAGCGCGGAAGCGGAAAACCTCGAACGCGACGAAGCCGGCGAGCTCGTCAGCCCGATGCTGAAGACCCGCCGCAGCGACCTGCGCGGCCGCACGCCGCACCAGATCCAGTACCTGAAGGCGGTGCTCGAGCACGACATCAGCTTCGGCATCGGTCCGGCCGGCACCGGCAAGACCTATCTCGCGGTCGCCTGCGCCGTCGATGCGCTGGAGCGCGACGCCGTCAAGCGCATCATCCTGACCCGCCCGGCCGTCGAAGCCGGCGAGCGCCTCGGCTTCCTGCCGGGCGACTTCGCCCAGAAGGTCGATCCCTACCTGCGTCCGCTGTACGACGCGCTGTACGACCTGCTCGGTTTCGACCGCACCCAGAAGCTGTTCGAGAAGCAGGTGATCGAGATCGCCCCGCTGGCCTTCATGCGCGGCCGCACCCTGAACCACGCGTTCGTGATCCTGGACGAAGCCCAGAACACGACGGTCGAGCAGATGAAGATGTTCCTGACCCGGATCGGCTTCGGCAGCAAGGCCGTGGTCACCGGCGACGTGACCCAGGTCGACCTGCACAAGACCCAGCGCAGCGGCCTGGTCGACGCGGTGCACGTACTGAAGGACGTGCGCGGCATCGCCTTCACCCAGTTCTCCAGTGCCGACGTGGTGCGCCATCCGCTGGTCGGACGCATCGTCGATGCCTATGAAAAATCCGCGTCGATGCAGGAGCTTGGCGCCCTGCCCGGCGTGGCCAAACCCGTGACCCGAAATGCAAGAAAAAAAGCATAAACTCGAACTCGACGTCCAGTACGCCGACACCCGCCTGGAAGCCACGATCACGCCCGCGATGATCGAACGCTGGGTCCAGGCCTCCCTGCTCGGCCCGGCCGAACTGGCGATCCGCTTCGTCGACGCCGCCGAAGGCCAGCAGCTCAACCGCGACTACCGCGGCAAGGACTACGCCACCAACGTGCTGACCTTCGCCTACAACGAAGGCGCCGAGATCGACGACGACGAGCCTACCCAGGCCGACATCGTCCTCTGCACCGACGTGCTGGAGCGCGAGGCCGAGGAGCAGAAGAAAACGGTCGAGGAACACGTGGCTCACCTGGTGGTACACGGCGTGCTGCACGCGCAGGGCTTCGACCACGAGAACGACGAAGAGGCCGAGGAGATGGAGCAGCTGGAGCGCGACATCATGGAGGCGCTCGCGTATCCGGATCCGTACGCGGAGGATTAATCATTAACCCGTCGTTCCCGCGCAGGCGGGAACCCAGGTTTCTACGATCCGCCGCTAAACTTGGATCCCCGCCTTCGCGGGGACGACGGTTTTCGGGCCACAGGCCTTATCAAGCCTTCTTGAGCTGCTCCCCAATCGGCAGCTTCCGCACCCGCTTGCCGGTCGCCGCGAACACCGCATTCGCGATCGCCGGCGCAATCCCCGAGGTCCCCGGCTCGCCGATCCCGCCCGGCTCGTCGTGGCTGTTGACGATGTACACCTCCACCGTCGGCGCCTCGTTCATCCGCATCACGCGGTAGTCGCCGAAGTTGGTCTGCTGCACCCGGCCCTTGTCGAGGGTGATCTCGTCCCACAGCGCGGCGCTGGCGCCGAACACGATGCCGCCTTCCATCTGGGCGATGATGGTGTCCGGGTTGATGTTCTGGCCGCAGTCGACCGCGCACACCACGCGGTGCACGCGCACGTCGCCGTCCGGGCCGACCGAGACTTCCGCCACCTGCGACATATAGCTGCCGAAGGCAAACTGCGCCGACACGCCGCGGCCGACCTTGCGGCCGGCGATCGGCCTCAAAGGCCGGCCCCAGCCCGCCTTCCCGGCCGCCAGGTTCAGTACCGCCAGCGTACGCGGCGACTTTTGCAGCAGCGCGCGCCGGAACGCAACCGGGTCGGTCTTGCTCGCATACGCCAGCTCGTCGATGAAGCTCTCGACCACGAAGACATTGTGGGTCGGACCGACGCCGCGCCAGAACGCGGTCGGCACGCCGGGCGGCTCGTGGCGCACGTACTCGACCCGCATGTCGGGAATCGTGTACTGCAGGTCGGCGGCGGCTTCCACGGCGTCCGGGTCGACGCCGTTCTTGACCATCGGCGGCGCGAAGCGCGCCATGATCGAGGAGCCGGTCACGCGGTGGAACCAGGCCAGCGGCATGCCCTTGTCGTCGAGCTTGGCCGACAGGCGGTCATAATAATAGGGGCGGTACATATCGTGCTGGATGTCTTCCTCGCGGGTCCAGATGACCTTCAGCGGCCCCTTGGCCAGCTTGGCGAAGGCCACCGCCTGGATCACGTTGTCGACTTCCAGCCGCCGCCCGAAGCCGCCGCCCAGGTAATGGTTGTGCACCTTCACCTTCTCGAGCGGCAGGCCGGTGATCTTGGCCGCCGCTCCCTGCGCCAGCGCCGGCACCTGGGTGCCGACCCACAGCTCGCAGGCATCCGCGCGCAGGTCGACCGTGCAGTTCATCGGCTCCATGGTCGCGTGGGCCAGGAAGGGCATCTCGTAGATGGCGTCGATGCGGCGCCCGCCGTCCTGGCCGAGCACCTTCAGGGCATCGCCCTTGTTGGTGGCGATCGCCCCGGTGCCCTGCGAGACCTTGGCCATGTCGGCCACGATCGAGGCCGTGCTGACCTTGGCGTTGGGGCCGTCGTCGAAGCGCGGCGCGGCGGCCAGCAGGCCCTGTTTCGCGGTCCAGAAATTGTCGGCGACGACCGCCACCGCGCCTTCGATGCGCAGCACCTGGCGCACGCCCTTGACCGCCATCGCCTTCTGCTCGTCCACCGCCGCCACCTTGCCGCCCGTGACCGGCGAGGCCATCACCGCCGCGATGCCCATGTCCGGCAGGCGCGCGTCGATGCCGAACAGGGCCTGGCCGTTCACCTTGACCGGCGAATCCAGGCGCTTCATCGACTTGCCGATCAGGGTGAAGTCGGCCGCGTCCTTCAGTGTCACGGTCTTGGGGAACTGCAGCTTCGAGGCGGCGTCGACGAATTCGCCGAAATGGCCCGAGCGGTTCGAGGCATCGTGGCGCACGGTGCCGCCGACCACCTTCAGCTCCTTCTCGTCCACCTTCCAGGTCTGGGCGGCGGCCTGCACCAGCACCGTGCGCACCTTGGCGCCGGCCTCGCGCAGCGGCTTCCAGGCGCCGCGCACCGAGGTCGAACCGCCGGTTACCTGGCCGCCCAGCATCGGATCGGCATACAGGCTGTTGTCGGCCGGCGCCTGCTCCAGCTTCACCTTCGACAGGTCGGCGCCCAGCTCCTCGGCCAGCAGCATCGGCATCGAGGTGAAGGTGCCCTGCCCCATCTCGACCTTGTGGATGATGAGGGTGACCAGGCCGTCGCGGTCGATGCGGATGAAGGCGTCGTGGGCCAGGCCGGCCGGCTCGGATGCCGCGGTGGCGGCCTGGCCAACCGCGGTCTCGGACGGTTTCTCCTTGCGGTCGTTGTGCCCATCCTTGCCGTCACCCGTGCGATGACAGCCGAACAGCGAGAAGCCGAACACCAGGCTGCCGCCCGCCACCGCGCCGGCTTTCATGAAGCCGCGGCGCGAACCCGATACTTTTTCCTTGGTTTCCATGTGCGCTCCTCGGTTCAGGCCTTGCGGGGTGCTTGCGGCTGGGCGGCCGGGGCCACCGCGGGCGACGGGATGCCGGCCGCGATCTTGATCGCCTTGCGGATCCGTCCATAGGTGCCGCAGCGGCAGATATTGCCGGCCATGGCGCTGTCGATGTCGGCGTCGCTCGGCTTCGGCGTAGCCTGCAGCAGCGCGGTGGCCGACATGATCTGGCCGGACTGGCAGTAGCCGCACTGCACCACGTCGACCTGGCGCCACGCGTCCTGCACCCTTGCTCCGACCGGATCGTTGCCGATCGCCTCGATGGTCGTGATCTTCTTGCCGGCCGCCGCCGAGACGGGCGTCACGCAGGAGCGGATCGGCTGGCCGTCCAGGTGCACGGTGCAGGCGCCGCACAGGGCGACGCCGCAGCCGAACTTGGTGCCGGTCAGTCCCATCACGTCGCGGATGGCCCACAGCAGGGGCATGTCGTCGGGGATGTCGAGATTGGTGGTGGTGCCGTTGATGTCCAGGGCGGGCATGAATAACTCCTTCGGTAGCGAATGAACAACTATAAGACAAGCGGCGGACAGAAGGGCGCACACATTCGCCGGGCTAGGTGAGCTGCATAAAAAACAGGCATCCGCGCTTTTGGTGTATCCTAATGCCCATCGCAACAACGGCTTCACGCCAACTATGCCCGAGCACCCTGCTGACGTCCGTAACGACGTCAAAACCCACCGGTCGCTGTTCGAACGGCTGACCGCCCTGATCTCCCCCGAGCCCGAAAATCGCGCCGAGCTGCTCGAAGTGCTGCACGACGCCCACGAACGCAACCTCATCGACGCCGATGCCCTCTCCATGATCGAGGGCGTGTTCCAGGTATCCGACCTGTCGGTGCGCGACATCATGGTCCCGCGTTCGCAGATGGACGTCATCGACATCACCAAGCCGATCGAGGAATGGCTGCCGATCGTGCTCGAGACGGCGCACTCGCGCTTCCCCGCCATCGAGGGCGAGCGCGACAAGGTGGTCGGGATCCTGCTGGCCAAGGACCTGCTGCGCTACTACGCCGAGGAATCCTTCGACGTGCGCGACATGCTGCGCCCGGCCATCTTCATCCCCGAATCGAAGCGCCTGAACGTGCTGCTGCGCGACTTCCGCGCGAACCACAACCACATGGCCATCGTGGTCGACGAGTACAGCGGCGTGGCCGGCCTGATCACCATCGAGGACGTGCTGGAGCAGATCGTCGGCGACATCGAGGACGAGTACGACTTCGACGAGGAAGAGGACAACGTCCTGTCGATCAAGGAAGGCCAGTTCGGCCCGCGCTGGCGCGTCAAGGCCCTCACCGAGATCGACCAGTTCAACGAAGAGATCGGGGTCGACCTGCCCGAGGACGACGTCGACACCATCGGCGGCCTGGTTGCCAGCCACCTGGGCCGCATGCCGCACAAGGGCGAGGTCTTCGACCTGGACAACCTGCGCTTCGAGGTGCTGCGCGCCGACGCGCGCCAGATCCATGTACTGCTGGTCGAAAAGCTGCCTTCGCGCGACGGTGACGCCGATCACGACTGAATGTCGTCGTCCTCGCGCAGGCGGGGAGTCGTTTCCGGCAATGCCGGGAACGACAAATTAGCTAATGAATTGGACCCACGCTTGATCCTGCGCCGCCGTACCCAGACCGCCACCGCGCCCGACCCGGCGCTGCGCGGCACCCGCCCCTCCCCCATCGGCCTCGCCCTTGCCGCCATCGCCGGCGCGGCGAGCCTGTTCTCCTTCGAACCCTTCGGCTGGTGGCCGCTGCAGTTCCTCTGCCTGGCCTACTTCTTCTACCAGGTCGGCATGGGCAGCTCGCCCCGCCGTGCGCTGTGGCTCGGCTGGGCTTTCGGCTTCGGCTGGTCGATTGGCGGCATGCACTGGCTGTATATCGCCCTGAACCGTTTCGGCGGCCTGGCCGCGCCGCTGTCGGCCGCCGCCATCGCCCTGCTCGGTCTCTACATGGGCCTGTTCGCAGCGTTCGCGGCAGGCGCCTCGAGCTGGTTGCGCAAGCGCTGGTCGCTGCCGGTGCCGGCCTTCTTGCTGCTGGTATTCCCGGTGCTGTGGGGCGTGTCGGAATGGATGCGCGGCTGGGTCTTCACCGGCTTTCCCTGGGCCGCTTCCGGCTATGCGCACAACACCGCGCCCCTCGCCGGTTTCGCGCCCATCCTCGGCGTCTACGGCATCGGCGTGCTGGTGGCCCTGTGCGCCTCCTGCCTGGTGATGCTGACCCAGCGCCGACGCCTGCCGGCGCTCGGCCTGGCGGCCGGCGTGCTGCTTGCCGGCTGGGGCCTCGGCCACGTGGAGTGGACCCATCCGGCCGGCCAGCCGATCAGCGTGCGCCTGCTGCAGGGGGACATCCGCCAGGACGAGAAATTCGCCTCCGCCTACCTGAACCAGATCCTGACGCGCTACCGCGACATGATCACGGCCGCGCCGGCCGACCTGATCGCCGCGCCGGAGACCGCCATTCCCGTGTTCCCGCAACAGCTGCCGCCGGACTATCTGGCCGGCTTTGGCGACTATGCGAAGCGCAGCGGCAGCTTCCTCATGTTCGGCATCCCGCTGGCCGACGGTCCCGACGCCTATGCCAACAGCGTGGCCGGCATCGGTCCGCAGGGCCAGACCTACCGCTACGACAAGCACCACCTGGTGCCTTTCGGCGAATTCATCCCGGCCGGCTTCCGCTGGTTCACGAACCTGATGAACATCCCGCTGGGCGACTTCACCCGCGGCCAGGCGGTGCAGGCGCCGTTTGCCGTGAAGGACCAGCTGGTGCTGCCCAACGTCTGCTACGAAGACGTGTTCGGCGAAGAGATCGCCAGGCAGCTGCGCGACGCCCCCCGTCCGGCCACGCTGCTGCTGAACGTGTCGAACCTGGCCTGGTATGGCGAGTCGGTGGCGATCCCGCAGCACCTGCAGATCTCGCGCATGCGCTCGCTCGAGACCGGGCGACCGATGCTGCGCGCGACGAACAACGGCGCCACCGCCATCATCGACGGCCGCGGCAATGTCCAGCAGGTGATTCCCTACTACCGCCAGGACGTCCTGACGGCCAGGGTGCAGGGCATGGCCGGCAGCACGCCGTATATCCGCTTCGGCAATCTGGCCTTCCTGGCGCTCGGCGCCCTGATGCTGCTGGGCGCCTGGCTGACCGGACGTTCGCGCCGGATGCCGAAGAAAAGTGACCAAACCGCCGGCTGATTTCGCGATTCGTTTCGAGTCAGCCGTGAAAACCCGCTAAAATTGGCCTTTTAGCAAACTCACCGCGGTCGCGGCCAGCGTGCCCGACGCCGATATTTAGCTCCACGCCCAAAAATGCTTACATTCCAACAAATCATTTTGACCTTGCAAACCTACTGGGACAAGCAAGGTTGCGCCCTGCTCCAGCCGTACGACATGGAAGTCGGCGCGGGCACCTTCCATACCGGCACCTTCCTGCGCGCGATCGGCCCCGAGCCCTGGCGCGCCGCCTACGTGCAGCCTTCGCGCCGCCCGAAGGATGGCCGCTACGGCGAGAACCCGAACCGCCTGCAGCACTATTACCAGTACCAGGTGGTGCTCAAGCCCGCGCCCGAAAACATCCTCGACCTCTACCTCGGCTCGCTGGCCGCGCTGGGCCTGGACCTCAAGAAGAACGACGTCCGCTTCGTCGAGGACGACTGGGAAAGCCCGACCCTGGGCGCCTGGGGCCTGGGCTGGGAAGTCTGGCTGAACGGCATGGAGGTGACCCAGTTCACCTACTTCCAGCAGGTCGGCGGCCTCGATTGCAAGCCGGTGCTGGGCGAGATCACCTACGGCATTGAACGCCTGGCGATGTACCTGCAGGGCGTCGAGAACGTGTACGACCTGGTCTGGACCGAGTGGGAAGAAAACGGGGCGGCCGGCGAACCGGTAACCAAGCGCCTGTCCTACGGCGACGTCTTCCACCAGAACGAAGTCGAACAGTCGACCTACAACTTCGAGCACTCGAATACCGAACTGCTGTTCCAGGCCTTCAATAACCACGAGAGCGAGGCCAAGCGCCTGATCGAACTGGAGCTGACCCTGCCGGCCTACGAGCAGATCATGAAGGCGTCGCACAGTTTCAACCTGCTGGACGCGCGCGGTGCGATTTCCGTCACCGAACGCGCCGCCTACATCGGCCGCGTGCGCACGCTGTCGCGCATGGTCGCCCAGGCCTATCACGACTCGCGCGAGAAGCTCGGTTTCCCGATGCTGGGGGCCGCCGAGGCGCGAACTGGAAAAGATGTGAATGCCGAAGACGTCAAAGTCGGCTAAGCCCAGAACAAAGAATAGAAGACCATGAACCAGACCCTACTCGCTCAGACCTTGCTGATTGAGCTGCAGACCGAAGAGCTGCCGCCGAAGGCCCTCGTCAAACTGGGCGCCGCTTTTGCGAACGGCATCGCCAATGGCCTGAAGGCCCGCGACTTCCTCGACGCCGGAAGCGTCGTCACCGCCTATGCCACCCCGCGCCGCCTGGCCGTGTCGATCACGAACGTGCGCCCGACCTCGCCGGACAAGGCGATCCGCGAAAAAGTGCTGCCGGTTGCGGTGGCCCTGGACAAGGACGGCAAGCCGACCGCGCCGCTGGCCAAGAAGCTGGCCGCGCTGGGCTTCCCCGACCTGAAGATCGAAGACCTGGAACGCGCCCAGGACGGCAAGGCCGAGAGCTTCTTCTACAGCCATACCGCCCCGGGCAGCAAGCTGGCCGACGGCCTGCAGCCGGTGCTGGAGGAAACCGTCGCCAAGCTGCCGATCCCGAAGGTGATGAGCTACCAGCGGCCAAGCGGCGATACCGTGCAGTTCGTGCGCCCGGTCCACTCCCTGCTGGCCCTGCACGGCGAGGCCGTGGTGCCGCTGTCGCTGCTCGGCCTGGCCAGCGGCCGCGCCACCCTCGGCCACCGCTTCCTGTCGGACGGCCAGCCCTTCGACATCGCACACGCCGACCAGTACGCCGCCGTGCTGAAGGACCAGGGCAAGGTGGTCGCCAGCCCGGAAGACCGCAAGGACACCATCCGCACCCAGCTGCTGGCCAAGGCCGGCGGCGACCAGGTGCTGATGCCGGAATCGCTGCTGGACGAAGTGGCGGCCCTGGTCGAATGGCCGGTGGTCTACGAATGCCGCTTCGAGGACGTGTTCCTGTCGGTGCCGCAGGAATGCCTGATCCTGACCATGCAGACCAACCAGAAGTACTTCGCGCTGACGGACAGCGCCGGCAAGCTGCGCTCGCGCTTCCTGATCGTGTCCAATATCGAGACCGATGACCCGAGCGCCATCGTCGGCGGCAACGAGCGCGTGGTACGCCCGCGCCTGTCGGACGCCAAGTTCTTCTTCGAGCAGGACAAGAAGAAGTCGCTGGAATCGCGCCTGCCGCTGCTGGCCAACGTGGTCTACCACAACAAGCTTGGCACCCAGGCCGAACGTACCCAGCGCGTCACCCGCCTGGCCGGCGCCATCGCGCGCCGCCTGGGCTACGACGTGCTACTGTCCGAGCGCGGCGCCCAGCTGGCCAAGGCCGACCTGCTGACCGACATGGTCGGCGAGTTCCCGGAACTGCAGGGCATCATGGGTACCTATTACGCCCGCAACGACGGCGAGAACGAGGAAGTGGCGCTGGCCGCCTCCGAACACTACCAGCCGCGCTTCTCGGGCGACGCCCTGCCGTCGACGAATACCGGCCTGGCCGTGGCGCTGGCGGACAAGCTGGAAACCCTGGTCGGCATCTGGTCGATCGGCCTGCAGCCGACCGGCGAGAAGGATCCCTTCGCGCTGCGCCGCCACGCCCTGGGCGTGATGCGCATGCTGGTGGAGAAGCGCCTGCCGCTGGGTATCTCCGAGCTGCTGAAGGACGCCACCGGCGTGTTCGACTACATGGCGTCCTTCAAGGACCCGAGCGTGGAAGTCGGTGCCTTCATGCTGGACCGCCTGCGCGGCATGCTGCGCGACCGCGGCTTCTCGCCGAACGAGGTGGAAGCGGTGCTGGCCCAGAACCCGGACCGCGTCGACGACGTGGTGCAGCGCCTGGAAGCCGTGCAGGCCTTCGCCGCGCTGCCGGAAAGCGCTTCGCTGGCGGCCGCCAACAAGCGCATCACCAACATCCTAAAGAAGAACGAGGAAGCGCTGGCGCAAGCGGGTTCGGTCGACCCCGCCCTGCTGCAGGACGAGGCCGAGAAGCAGCTGTACGCCAGCGTGCAGCGCGTGCAGCCGGAAGTCGATGCCGCCTTCGCGCGCGGCGACTTCAGCGGCACGCTCAAGACCCTGGCCCAGCTGCGCGACGACGTCGACGCCTTCTTCAACGACGTGATGGTGATGGCCGAAGACGTCAAGCTGCGCAACAACCGCCTGGCCCTGCTGGCGATCCTGCACGGCATGATGAACCGCGTGGCCGACATCTCCAAACTGGCGGCATAGGCAAGACGCACCATGAAGCTGATCATTCTCGACCGGGACGGAGTCATCAACCACGACTCCCCCGAGTTCATCAAGTCGCCGGCCGAGTGGATCCCGATCCCGGGATCGCTCGAGGCGATCGCACGCCTGAACCAGGCCGGCTACCGCGTGGTGGTGGCCTCGAACCAGTCCGGCATCGCGCGCGAACTGTTCGACATCACCGCCTTGAACGCCATCCACCAGAAGATGCACGCGGCGGCGCAGCTGGTCGGCGCCGACATCGACGCCATCTTCTTCTGCCCGCATGCGGCGATCGACAATTGCGACTGCCGCAAGCCGAAGGCCGGCATGTTCGAGGAGATCAGCAAGCGCTTCAAGCTCAGCCTGAAGGGCGTGCCGACCGTCGGCGACTCGCTGCGCGACCTGCAGGCCGGCTTCATCAGCGGCTGCTCTCCCTACCTGGTCCTGACCGGCAAGGGCGAGAAGACCTATGCCACCGGCGGCCTGCCGCCCGGCACCCAGGTCTTCCCGGACCTGGCGGCGATGGTCACCGCCTTCCTCAAGCAACCTGCCTCTAGCCCAGCAGCCGCCTGATCTGCTAAGCTGAGCTGAGCAACAACCATTGCCGATCCATCCGGAGACTGTTCCTTGCGTACTGCCATCCTGTTCCTGCGCTCCCTGTTGTTCACGATTGTCATGATCGTCGCCACCGTGGTCTGGGCCTGCGTCTGCTTCCTCGCCGCGCCCTTCAAGTACAACACGCGCTTCTGGGTGACCTCGCGCTGGAACGTCTTCGTCATCTGGCTCGCCAAGGTCCTGTGCGGCATCCGCTATGAATTCAAGGGCTACGACAACCTGCCGCAAGGCCCGGCGATCCTGCTGTCGAAGCACCAGTCGGCGTGGGAGACCATCTTCCTGCTGCCGAACATGACGCACCCGCTGGTGTTCGTCTTCAAGAAGGAAATCCTGTACATCCCCTTTTTCGGCTGGGCCATGGCGCTGCTGCGCATGATCCCGATCGACCGCAAGCGCGGCAAGCGCGCCTTCGCCGACGTGATCCGGCACGGCAAGCGCCGCCTGGCCGACGGCCAGTGGATCATCATGTTCCCGGAAGGGACCCGCATCCCGGTCGGCCAGAAAGGCCAGTACAAGAGCGGCGGCACGCGCCTGGCGATCGCCACCGGCGCCGTGGTCGTGCCGATCGCGCACAATTCGGGCGAATGCTGGCCCAAGAACTCGTTCATCAAGCGTCCGGGCCTGATCACGGTCTCGATTGGCAAGCCGATATCGCCGGAAAACCACACTCCCGACAGTCTGATGCAAGAGGTCGAAAATTGGATAGAATCGGAAATGCGCGTCATTTCGCCCCACGCCTACTGAGGTACCTGGACGAACTGGGCGAGCAGACCACAGCACCATCCAGAGTACCAACGCTGCAGCCCTCCATGACCTCCCCGAAGATCGACGCGACACAGCTCGAGCTGTTTGCGCAAGAATTTTTTGCGGCGCTCAAACCCGTCGCATCGCCACCGGCGGCGCCCAAGCCGCCGGTCCCGCTGTTCAAGGCGCCGCCCGCGCCGACCCGCACCCTGCCGATTCCGCCGGTTGGTCCGAACGACGGACCGCTGCGCAAGATCCAGCTCGGCTCCCACACCGTCCACTACGTGCTGCGCCGCTCGGCGCGGCGCTCCCACGGCTTCATGATCAGCGACGACGGCCTGCACGTGACCTCGCCGCGGCGTGCACCGATGGACGACGTCGAACGCGCCATCCGCGCCAAGCAGAACTGGATCCTCACCAAGCTGTTCGAACGCAGCGAGCGGCGCAGCATGCGCGGGAAGCAGCCGCCGGTCGAATGGGTCGACGGCGCCTGCCTTCCCTACCTGGGCTTTGATGTCGTGCTGCGCCTGGAGCCGGCCGCACGCAGCCACTGCGTGTTCGATGCGGATTTGCGCGAGCTGCGCCTCGGTGTGACGCCGGGACTGGAAGAATGGCAGATCCGCGAACGGGTCAAGCTGTGGTTCCAGGACGAAGCCAGGAAGCTGTTCCGCGAACGCCTGGACCTGTATGCGCCGCGCGTCGGCGTGAGGTATAGCGCGTTCGCGCTGTCCTCGGCCGGCACGCGCTGGGGCTCGTGCACGGTGGCCGGCAACATCCGCCTGAACTGGAAGCTGATCCACTATCCGCTGGCGCTGCTGGATTACGTGGTGGTGCACGAACTGGCCCACCTGCGCGAGATGAACCACAGCCCGGCATTCTGGGCCGTGGTGGGCGACGTCTTCCCGGATTACGAGGGCGCCAAGGCGGGCCTCAGGAAGCGGTCGATCGAGATGCCGGTGCTGTTCCCGGAGTGAGCCGGGCTGTATGCCCGACTTACACCGACCCGCGCAACTGCAACTCACCCGCCGCGCGCGCCGCGGCGATTCCCTTCATCGCATCGACCTCTTTCGAGCTCAGGCAGCGGAAGGGAATCGGCAGCGTGCCGCGCTTGAGCACCATCATGAAGCCGTTCGTGTAAGTACGGATGCGCGCCACGTCGTCCCAGCCGATCAGCGTCACACCGGTATCGCTGGTGCGCACGATGCCGTGCTGGTCGATGGTGAACTCGTAGGTGCGGCGGCCGCGGCGCAGCAGCACGAAGTGGGTGGCGGCCGCCAGCGTGCTCTTGATGCGCAGGTAGAGGCCCATCGGCCGGCGGATGCGGCGGCGGCGGATCAGGTAGCCGCCGTGTTCCCACATGAAGCGTACATACTCCATCAGCGAGTAGCGGACCCAGAAATGCAGGCTGTAACGCGCTGCGGGTGGATGCACTACCGGAATCGGCGCCGGCGGCATTGCGTCGGCTCCAAGATCCCTCATTTCAGGCGCGTCCATGAGCGCGGCGCCGCCATCCACGTTGCCGCCCGCTCGCGCACGATTAGACCACAACATGTGCATCCCCTTTCGTTTACCAAGCTAAAGAGAATGGTAACAAAAGCTATGCAATAAGTTGTCGCAAGAGTTCAACAGTGCGCGCGGTCGCGCCACGATGGCGTCCAGCGAATGCCAGCGCCTGCTCGCCCATGCGCGCACGGGCGGCGCCGTCGCCCAGCAGGCGGGCGGCTTCGCTCATCAGCGCGCCGGCATCGGGCACACGCAGGGCCGCGCCGGCCCCGACGGCCTCATCCGTGGCCTGCAGGAAGTTGAAGGTGTGTTCGCCGACCAACACCGGTTTGCCGACGGCGCAGGCTTCGATCAGGTTCTGGCCGCCCAGCGGCATCAGGCTGCCGCCGATGAAGGCGCAGTCGCAGGCCGCGTAATAGGCGAACATCTCGCCCATCGAATCGCCCAGCAGCACGTCGGCATCGACGCGCTCGGGCAAGGCCGACCTGCGCGCCAGGCTCAGGCCGCGTTCCTCTACCATGCGCGCGACCTCGTCGAAGCGCTGCGGATGGCGCGGCACCAGCAGGAGCAGCATGCCCGGCGGCTTATTGGCCAGGTCAGCGGCCAGCGCGCGCCAGGCGTCGAGGATGAGCGCCTCCTCGCCTTCGCGGGTCGAGGCGCACAGCAGCACCGGACGCTCGACGAAGCGCGAACGCAGCATGGCGCCGGCCTGCAGCGCGCTTTCCGGCGGCACCACGTCGAACTTGATGCTGCCGGTGACGGCGACCTCGGGCGCGCCCAGCGAGGCGATGCGGGCCGCATCCGCCTCGGTCTGGGCCGCGGCCAGGGTGATGCCGCGCGCCGCTTCCATCATCAGTCCGCCAAACTGCTTCCCGCGCCGCAGCGAGCGCTCCGACAGGCGGGCGTTCACCAGCGCCACCGGCACCTCGTAGCGATCGCAGACGGCAACCAGGTTCGGCCACACTTCCGTCTCCATCAGGATGCAGATCGAGGGCTCGAAATGGCGCAGGAAGCGCCCGACCATGAAGCCGGTATCGTAGGGCAGGAAGGACTGGACCACGCGATCGCCGTGTTTGCCGAACAGCGCCTTGCCGGTGGCGCGCCCGGTCGGCGTCATGTGGGTCAACAGGATGCGGCAGGCCGGCCATTCGCGCAGCAGGGCTTCGACCAGCGGCTCGGCGGCACGGGTTTCGCCGACCGACACCGCATGCACCATAATGGTGCGTTTCAGCTGCCGGTCGGGCCCCGGCTTGGGGCCGTAGAAGCCGAGGCGTTCGCCCAGGTGCTGGCGGTAGCCGGGCTCCCGGCGTCCGCGCCACCACAGGCGGCCCAGCACCAGCGGCAGCGCCAGCCACCACAGCAGGGAATACAGCAGTCTCATCGCGCTTGCTCCAGCAGGCGCCGCGCGGCGGCGATGACCTCGTCGCTGGAGGGCGGCTGGCCGGTATCGCCGAGATTCACGATGCGCGGCGACCAGTTGCCCTCGGTCTTCCAGCGCGGCGAATCGCAGTAGATCTCGACCGTCGGCCGGACGAAAGCGGCGGCGATGTGGGTCAGGCCGGTATCGACGCCGACCGCCAGCGCCGCGTGGCGGGCCAGCTCGACCGCGTCCATCATCGACAGCTTCGGCAGCACGCGCGCATTCGGCAGCGCGGCGGCCAGGCGCTCGGCTTCTTCCTTCTCCTTCGGCGAGCCCCAGGGCAGCAGAATCGTCATGGGCGCCAGCGCCTGGCCCAGCGCGATCCAGTTGGCAGGCGCCCACTTCTTGGCATCGCGCGCGGTGCCATGGAAGAACACGGCGTAATCCGCGGCCGGCATCCAGTCCGGACGCCGGCTTGGGTCGGGCGCGGGCAGGCCGAAGTCGGGCGGGGTGTCGGCCGCATAGCCGAGGCTTGCTGCGGCGATTTCGCGGCCGCGCTGGACCGCATGGGTGCGCAGCGCCACCGGGATGCTGCGGGTATGGAAGATGCGCGAGGCGCCCTCGTAGCCGGAATCCTCGGTGCCGTTCGCCATGCCGATCTTCTGGCCGCCGCGGCCCACGCGCGCGGCCGCCATCACGAGGCCGGTCTTGATCAGGCCTTGGGTATCGAACACGTAGTCGTACTGTTCCGCGCGCAGGTCGCGGAAGAAGGCGCGCACTTCGGCGCGCACGGCCTTGTCCTTCAAGCCCTTTTTCCAGCGCCGCAGCGCGAACGGGATCACCTTGCGCACATGCGGGTTCAGGCGCACCAGGCTGACATAGCCCTCTTCCACCACCCAGTCGATCTGGGCGTCCGGATGGTGGCGCAGGATGTCGGCCACCATCGGCAGGTTGTGCAGGACGTCGCCGAGGGACGACACCCGCACCAGCAGGATCTTCAACTTGGACTCGCTCAGAACGGCAGTTTGGCGTCGGGCTTGGCGGCCAGGATCACGCGCGCGAATTCCTTCTGGATGCGCGCCAGGGCTTCCGGGGTTTCGCCTTCGAAGCGCAGCACCACCACCGGGGTCGTGTTCGAGCCGCGCGCCAGGCCGAAGCCGTCGGCATACTCGACGCGCAGGCCGTCGATGTCGACCACCTGCTGCGCGCCCGGGAATTGCGCCTCCTTGCGCAGCTTCTCGATCAGCGCGAAATTCTCGCCTTCCTGCAGGTGCAGGTGCAGTTCCGGCGTGCTGCTGGCCTTCGGCAGCGCGTTCAGCACGGCGGACGGATCGGCCGAGCGGGTCAGGATCTCGAGCAGGCGCGCGCCGGTATAGAGGCCGTCGTCGAAGCCGAACCAGCGGTCCTTCCAGAAGATGTGGCCGCTCATCTCGCCGCCCAGCGGGGCGCCGGTTTCCTTCAGCTTGGCCTTGACCAGCGAGTGGCCGGTCTTCCACATCAGCGGGCGGCCGCCGTGCTGGGCGATCCAGGGGCCGAGGTGGCGCGTGCACTTGACGTCGTAGAGGATCTCGGCGCCCGGGTTGCGCGACAGGACGTCGGCCGAGAACAGCATCATCTGGCGGTCCGGGAAGATGATCTGGCCATCCTTGGTCACCACGCCGAGGCGGTCGCCGTCGCCGTCGAAGGCCAGGCCGATCTCGGCGTCGCCGTCGCGCACCGCGGCGATCAGGTCTTCCAGGTTTTCCGGATGCGCCGGGTCCGGATGGTGGTTCGGGAAGTGGCCGTCGACCTCGCAGAACAGTTCCGTCACCTCGCAGCCCATCGCGCGATAAAGCTCGCCGACGAAGGCGCCGGCCACGCCGTTGCCGGCATCGACCGCGATCTTGATCGGACGGGCGATCTTGACGTCGCCGGCGATGCGCTGGATGTATTCATCCTTGATATCGTGGGTGGCATAGGCACCCTGGCTTGGTGCCGGCTTGAAATCGCCGCGCTCGATGGACTGGTAGAGGGCCTGGATGGCGTCGCCGTAGATGGCTTCGCCGGCCAGCACCATCTTGAAGCCGTTGTAATCCGGCGGGTTGTGGCTGCCGGTGACCATGATGCCGCTGTGCGCGTCCAGCACATTGGTGGCGAAGTACACCATCGGCGTGGCGACCATGCCGAGGTCGATCACGTCGACGCCCGCTTCGCGCAGGCCCTCGGCCAATGCCGCCGCCAATGCGGGGCCGGACAGGCGGCCGTCGCGGCCGATCACGACCTTGCGCTCTCCCTTGGCCAGCGCTGCCGCGCCGAAGGCCTGCCCGATCTTCCTTGCGATGCCTGCGTCGAGCGTGCTATCGAGCACGCCGCGGATGTCGTATGCCTTGAAGATCGTTTTCGAGAGAGGGACCATTGCCTATACCTTGATGGAAAAAGAGCTTCATTGTAATGGCAAGCACGAGGCTTGGGAACGATGCGTCCCTGGCGTGCGGCGGCAAATCGGAAGTGTAACGCGGGGAGTGTAAAGCGGGAGATGTAATGCGGGAGGTGTAATGCGGGGATACGGCAGAAATGATCGGCAATCGGAATCGATGCCGGAAATCCGCCGCCGCTGATCAGGCGGCGGCGAGCGCGGGATTCGGATCAGACGCGCAGTTTGTCCAGCGATTTACCGCCTTCGACCCATTCCTTCACCCATTTCGGCTGACGGCCACGGCCGGTCCACTGCTGGGATTCATTGTCCGGATTACGATAACGAACGGCGACCGAGCCCGTACCCGATTTGGCGCCGGCCTTGGCGCCGCGGCCACCAGTGGCGATCAGGTCTTTCAGGGGAACGCCAACGCTTTGCGCGATCGCAATGATCTGTTCGCGAGCTTTTTGTACTTCCTGCTGTTCACGCTGTTTCATTTCCTGCTTGATCTGCTCCTGCAGGTTACGCAAATCGCCCAAGGACATATTAGACAGATCCATCATCGTTCCTTTATCAATGTTAAGTTGAAACAGATTTTATCGAAATCTCACCAATTGTCGCAATATACACCAT
Organism: Massilia sp. 2TAF26; assembly: GCF_052115005.1. NCBI lineage: Bacteria > Pseudomonadati > Pseudomonadota > Betaproteobacteria > Burkholderiales > Oxalobacteraceae > Massilia > Massilia sp. 2TAF26. Next base: position 157,077 of record NZ_JBFRFV010000003.1, on the reverse strand, counting down.
TTGCAATAATCTGTTAGTTCTTTTTGTTCCAAATCAGCCAGCGCGGGGACTTGAATCGAACAATACGCGCGTACAACCAAACGTAACTGATAATGAACAACAAACAGAAGAATATCAGGGCGCCTGTATTCCGCCAGAACACGGTTGCCGGAATAACCGCAGTCAATGAAAACAGCCACAGGTAAGGAGAAGTACGGGCGTTTCTTTTCATGAGTGCGCGCGCTTCCTTGCGACCGACCGTCCATTGAACGATGCGCCGGAAAATCAGGCTATGCAGGTGAATACCGTCTGGCATTGCGGGAGATTTTCCCCGTACAAACATGCGCCTATAGGCAGAAAACAGGGTTTCGAAAGCCGGATAAATCAACAGTAACGCCGCATACCAGGTCGACACCGAGGGATTGCGCATCACCAGCAGCAGGGCCAGTTCGCCCAGCATGAAACCGATGAAGTAGGCGCCGCCGTCACCGAGGAAGATCAGGCCGACCGGATAATTCCAGATGAGGAAACCCGCGGTCGCGCCGGCCACCGTCAGCGCCGCCACCACGATGAACATGTCGCCCACCTGCATGGCGACATACGCCAGCGATACCAGCATGAATATCGTGACCACGCTGGCCAAGCCATTGAAGCCGTCGATGATATTCACCGCATTCGCGATCCCGGCCACCGCCAGCACCGTCAGCGGCAGCACGATCCATGGCGAGAGCAGACTCCAGCTCATGAACGGCATATCCAGCCGCGCGATTTTCGCGTCCAGTACCAGATATCCGAACAGGGCCGCGATCATGGTTAATACCAGTCGCCGCGACGGCCTCACCTTGCCGGTATAGTCTTCGACGATTCCGCCGGCGAAGGCGATCGAGGAGCACACCAGCAGCGCCAGCAGCCAATAACCGAGGGAGGGCTGGCGCCATACCGAAATGCCCGCACTGATGGCAACCGCCAGGAAAATCGGCAGGCCGCCGATCCTCGCCACGTCGTGCAAATGGACCTTCTGGACACCGCTGAAATTGTTGTCGAGCGCAGGTCCATGCAATTTCGAATGCTTGATGACCAGCAGGGTCAGCAGTGCAGAGGAGACAAAGCTCACAAGGAATGAAAACATTTATTATTCTTCAAATGCAATAGCCGACCAGGCAATCCGCATGCAAGCCGCGCACCGGGCCCGAATATTGTGCTGGCTTCCGCTTCCTTACACCTATTCGATGCAGGCTGCGGCAAAACGCCATTGTACTGGATTAAGCGAAGCGTCCCGGAACCGAGCAGTTTACGCGCGCATGTCCTGTTCCGATTGACGGAGATCGGTATTTTCCCCGGCACCGCCAGGCAGCGGTCGACTAGTTACATTTAGAAATGAACTCATGACGGCCCTGCATCAATTCGTCCAAATACATTAGTATGGCTTCATGATGAAAACTTATGTGATTGGCGACCTGCAGGGTTGCGCCCATGAAGCCGGCCTGCTGCTGGAACGTATTGCCGCCGATGCGCACTCGATGGAGGAAGCGCGCGTTCTTTTCGTCGGCGACCTGATCAACCGCGGTCCGGAATCGCTGACTGCGCTGCGGCGCATGAAGACGCTGTCCGAAGCCAGCGGCGGCCGGGTCGAAGCCCTGCTCGGCAACCACGACCTGCACCTGCTGGCGGTGGCGGCCGGAGTCCAGAAGACCAGCCGCTCGGATACCCTGGACGAGATCCTGGCCGCGCCCGACCGCGACGAACTGATCGCCTGGCTGCGCCGGCGCCCACTGGCGATGTTCGTCGATGCGCATTTGCTGGTCCACGCCGGCGTGCCGCCGCAATGGACTGCGGAGCAGACCATGCGGCTGGCGGCCGAGGTCGAGGCGGTGCTGCGCGGCGACGGCTGGACCGACTTCCTGGCGCAAATGTATGGCAACGAACCGGACCGCTGGGACGAGGCGCTGACCGGCATCGACCGCCTGCGCTGCATCGTCAACGCCCTCACCCGCATGCGCCTGTGCGACCCAAGCGGCCGCATGGACTTCCAGCACAAGGAAAGCGACAAGGGACCGGACGGTTCGGACCTGCTGCCCTGGTTCGACGTGCCGGGCCGCCGCACCGCCGACGTCACCGTGGTGTTCGGCCACTGGTCGGCGCTGGGCCTGGTGCTGCGTCCGAATCTGGTGGGCCTGGACAGCGGTTGCGTGTGGGGTGGGAAGCTGACTGCGGTGTGCCTGGATGACCGGACTTTGCTGCAGGTGGATTGTCCCGCGTATCGGGAGCATAGCGGTAAAAAATGAAGCCTTCGCTGGCTCCTGCACGTCACCCCCGCGAAAGGGGAATGACGTTCTATTTCTCGACTACCGCCACCCCAAGCGAACCCGCAATCGCATCATGCGCCGCCCGCGCAAGCTCGCGCCGGTGCGCCCCCTGCGTCTCGATCGGCGCCAGGCAAGCCACCCGCGCCCGCACCGGCTCGCCGCCCAGGATGCGGAAGATACTGTCCACGAACGTGGTCTCACCGGTGTAGTCCACGGCGGGATGCCAGTCACCGCGGGCGTCGAGGTAGGACAGCGCCACCGGCTGCACCGGGACCCGGGCGTCGATCGCCGCTTCGAACAGGTTGGCGTGGAAAGGCAGCAGGCTGCCCTGGCTGGCCGTGGTCCCTTCCGGGAAGAAGGCCACCCTCTGGTGCTGGGCCAGCGCGTCCACCAGTCCCTTGAAGATGTGGCGCAGGTCGCGCCGGTTGCCGCGCGCGATGAACACGGTGCCGGCCTGCGCGACCAGCCAGCCGACCACCGGCCAGGCGCGGATCTCGGCCTTGGCCACGAAGCGGCAGGGGTGCAGGGAATTGATGACGAAGATGTCGAGCCAGGAGATGTGGTTCGACACGATCAGCGCGTGCTGCAGCGGCATGCCCTCTCCGCCCCGCTCGAGCTCCACCCGGCAGATGCCCAGCAGGCGCGCCGACCAGTGCCGTACCAGGCGCTCGCGCAGCGGCGCGCCGGCCCAGGGGAACACCAGCGCGCAGGTAACCAGGCCTTGCAACAGATGGAGTACGATGCGCGCGAGGCGCCACGCGAGCCGGATCTTCACACCGTGGGGGCGCTGCTCAACGCTCCCAGGCAAGGTGGCCGGCGACGACGGTCGCCTTTACCTGGCCGGAGAGCTCGTAGCCGAGGAAAGGCGTGTGCTTGCCCTGGCTGGCCAGCGCCGACGGCGCAACCAGCCAGCGCGCCTGCGGATCGAACAGCACCACGTCGGCGCTGGCGCCGACCGACAGCGTGCCCGCCGACAGGCCGGCCGTGCGCGCCGGATCGGCGGTGATCTTGCGGATCGCCCGGGGCAGCGCATCGGCCTGGCCGTGCTGGTCTTCGGCCCACTTCAGCATCAGCGACAGCAGCAGTTCCAGGCCGGTGGCGCCGGGCGAGGCTTCGGCGAAGGGCAGCAGCTTCTCGTCGTCGTCGACCGGGGTGTGGTCGGAGCAGACGGCATCGATGGTGCCGTCCAGCAGTGCGGCGCGGATCGCCTCGCGGTCGCGCTGGCTGCGCAGCGGCGGGGTCAGGCGCGCGTTCGGGTCGAAGAAGCCGATGTCGGCATCGGTCATGTGCAGGTGGTGCACGCCGACGTCGCAGGTGACCGGCAGGCCTTCCCGCTTGGCCGCGCGGATCAGGTCCAGCGCCGCGGCGGACGAGATGCGGCACAGGTGCACGCGTGCGCCGGTCGCGCGCATCAGTTCGAAGATGGTGTGCAGGGCGATGGTCTCGGACATCACCGGCACGCCGGACAGGCCCATGCGCGAGGCCAGCGGGCCGGCGTGGGCGATGCCGCCGCGGCCGATGTGCGGGTCCTGCGGACGCAGCCAGACCGTGTAGTCGAAGGTCTTGGCGTACTGCAGGGCGCGCAGCAGCACCGTGGTGTCCTCGATCGGCTCCTCGGCCTGGGCAAAGCCGATGCAGCCGGCCTCGGTCAGCTCGGCCATCTCGGTCAGGGCCTTGCCCTTCAGGCCGACGGTCAGCGCGCCGAGCGGATGCACATTGGCCTGGTTCAGGATGCGCGCGCGGTGCTTGAGCATCTCGACCAGGCCTGGCTCGTCGAGCACCGGGTCGGTGTCCGGCGGGCAGACCAGGGTGGTCACGCCGCCCTGCACCGCCGCCTGCATTTCCGATTCCAGCGTCGCCTTGTATTCGTAGCCCGGCTCGCGCAGGCGCGCGGACAGGTCCACCAGGCCGGGCGCCACCACCAGGCCGCCGGCGTCGATGGTGCGCTCGGCGGCAAAGCCTTCCGGCGCGCTGCCCACGGCGGCGATCTTGCCGTCAGCGATGAAAAGGTCCTGTACGGCGTCGATGCCGTTTGCCGGGTCGATCACCCGGCCGTTCTTGATATGTAGTTTCATGCCCGAGTTCATCCGTGAGTACCTGCCAGAATGCTCATCACCGCCATGCGCGTGGCGATGCCGAACGTCACCTGCGGCAGGATCACCGCCTGCGCGCCGTCCGCCACCCTGGAATCGATCTCGACGCCGCGGTTGATGGGGCCCGGGTGCATCACGATCGCGTCCGGCTTGGCCAGCGCCAGGCGTTCCGGGGTCAGGCCGTAGCTCTTGAAGTATTCGCCGGCCGAAGGCAGCAGCGCGCCCGACATGCGTTCATTCTGCAGGCGCAGCATGATGATCACGTCGACGTCCTTCAGGCCTTCTTCGATGTTCGTGAAGACGCGCACGCCCATCTGTTCCAGGCCGCCCGGCAGCAGGGTGTGCGGACCGATGGCGCGCACTTCCGGCACGCCCAGCGTGGTCAGCGCGTGGATGTCCGAACGCGCCACCCGGCTGTGCAGGATGTCGCCGACGATCGCCACCCGCAGGTTGGTGAAGTCCTTTTTATAGTGGCGGATGGTGTACATGTCGAGCAGGCCCTGGGTCGGGTGCGCATGGCGCCCGTCGCCGGCGTTCACCACGTGCACGTGGTTCTGCCTGGTGTCGTTCAGGTGCTTGGCGATCAGGTAGGGCGCGCCGGACTGCGAGTGGCGCACCACGAACATGTCGGCATGCATGGCCGCCAGGTTGTCGATGGTGTCGAGCAGGGACTCGCCCTTGCTGGTCGAGGAAGCCGCGATGTTCAGGTTGATGACGTCGGCCGACAGGCGCTTCGAGGCGATCTCGAAGGTGGTGCGGGTGCGGGTCGAGTTCTCGAAGAACAGGTTGAACACGCTCTTGCCGCGCATGAGAGGCACCTTCTTGACCTCGCGGTCGGAGATGCTCACGAAGCTCGATGCGGTATCGAGGATGTGGTTGATGATGGACTTGGGCAGGCCTTCGATGGTGAGAAGGTGCTGCAGCTCGCCGTTCTTGTTGAGTTGCGGGTTATGCATTGTCGTCTTCGATCGTGAGCGAGAGTTGGCCGGCGGCGTCGCGCGACAGGGACAGCGACTGGCCGGCTTGGAGCGTGGCGTGGGAGCCGACGAAATCGGCGGCGACCGGCAACTCGCGGCCACCACGGTCGGCCAGCGCCGCCAGCATGATGCGCTGCGGGCGGCCGTAGTCGAACAGCACGTTGATCGCGGCGCGCACCGTGCGGCCGGTGTACAGGACGTCGTCGACCAGCACGATGGCCGCGCCGTCGACATTGAAGTCGATGCGGGTCGGCTTCACGTCCGGGTGCAGGCCCTTCTTCGCATAGTCGTCGCGGTAGAACGAGACGTCGATGAAGCCCAGGCGGTTTTGCAGGCCGAGGTCGGCGGCGAGCCGTTCGGCCAGCCAGGCGCCGCCCGAATGGATGCCGACGATGGCGGCATCGGGCAGGCCGGCAAGCCCGGCGCGCAGCTGCTCGAGCAGGGTCCGGTACAGGGCCTCCGCATCGAAGTCCGGAGTTTCAATAGTTGTTGGCATGGTCGTCAAAGTATTGTTGCAAAATGATGGCGGCGGCCTTGGCGTCGATGATCTCGCCGCGCTTGGCGGGGATCACGGCCGACGAGTAGCGTTCGTCGACCAGCTCGACGGGCAGCTTGAAACGGCCGTGCAGCTGGTTGGCGAAGCGGCGCGAACGCTGGGTCATCTCGTGCTCGGCGCCGTCGGGATGGCGCGGCTCGCCGACGACGAGAAGCGCCGGCTTCCATTGCTCGATGAGTTCGCCGATGACCTTGAAACGGGTTGCGTTGTCGATGGCCTTGATGACGGACAAGGGCTGTGCCTGTCCAGTCAGCGTGTTGCCCATCGCGATGCCGATGCGCTTCACGCCGAAGTCGAATCCGAAAACGATCTCTACCATTACAGGGACACGATCCCCTTCCGGATCCCTTTATGCATGGCCGGCTTCCGATGCGAGCATCAGCGGGTCGATGCCCAGCAGCTTGATCGCGGCGACATAGCGCTCCTCGATCGGCAGGTCGAACAGCACGCGGGCGTCGGCGCCCACGGTGAGCCAGCCGTTGCGGGCGATTTCCTCTTCCAGCTGGCCCGGGCTCCAGCCGGCATAGCCGATCGAGACCAGCATGCGCTGCGGCCCGGTGCCGTTGGCGACGGCTTCCAGTACGTCGATCGAGGTGGTGAAGGCGACATCGTCGGTGACGCTGAGCGAGGACGAATAACGGCCGCCCGGCGAATGCAGCACGAAGCCGCGGTCGTCCTGCACCGGGCCGCCGAACATGATGGGTTCGTCGACCACGTTGGGGCGCAGGGTGTCGGTGACCTTGAGGTCGATGCGGTCGAACAGCACGTCCATGGTCATGTCGGTCGGCTTGTTGATGACGACGCCGAGGACACCCTTGTCGTTGTGTTCGCAGATATAGACGACCGTGCCGCCGAAGATCGGGTCATTCATCGACGGCATGGCGATCAGGAAATGATTAGCCAGGTTCAGCTCGGACTGGACCGAAACCGGTTGCATCAGGCGCTCGGGAGCCTCCTGCGGCATTCCGGGCATGATTAGAGGCTTGCCGACCTTACTTTTCTTCATACTCATACTCTCTGTTGGCTCACTCTCTCCGACCGCTGGTGGTCCACACGCTAAGCTTGGGTTTTTCGCTAGTTTACACCCATTTGCTTACGCGGCCATGAAGGCACGTTCGGACGCCCCTCCAGGTCGAAAGAATGGTAGACAGTAAAATTGCCCTTTACCTTGACTCCGCACACAAAAGATGACTCTAAGAAACTCTCTGGTCTGGTTCCGGCGTGACCTGCGGGTCGAGGACCATGCTGCGCTGCACCATGCGCTGAGATCGTCGGATCGTGTGTTCTGTGCCTTCGTGTTCGACACCGACATCCTGGCCGGCCTGCCGCGCGACGACCGCCGCGTGCAGTTCATCCATGCCAGCCTGAGCGAACTCGACGCCCGCCTGCGTGCATGGGGAGCTTACCTGATCGTGCGACAGGGGCGCGCCGCAGACGAGATCGTCCGCCTGGCTGCCGAGCTGGACGTGGAGTCGGTATTCGCCAACCGCGACCACGAACCGCAGGCGCTGGCGCGCGACGGCGAGGTCCAGCAACGCCTGCGCGAAGCCGGCCGCAGCCTGCAGACCTTCAAGGACCAGGTGATCTTCGAGCAGGACGAGGTGCTGACCCAGGCCGGCGGCCCCTTCTCGGTCTTCACGCCGTACAAGAATGCCTGGCTAAAACGGCTGGCCGCCCATCCGGAAGCGGCCGATGCCTGGGAGACCGCGCCCTGGGCCGGCACACTGGCGCCCGCACCCGCAGGACATGCCCTGCCCACTCTGGGCGAGCTCGGCTTCACGCCGCATGCCGATCCCGTCGTCCCGACCGGCATCTCCGGCGCGCAAGCGCTGCTGGACGCCTTCCTGCAACGCATCGACGGCTACCACACCGACCGCGACTTTCCCGCCCTCGACAGCACCTCGCGCCTGTCGGTGCACCTGCGCTTCGGCACGCTGTCGGTCCGCGCCCTGGTGCGCCTGCTGCGGGAACGGAGCGGCATTGGTGCCGGTACCTGGCTGTCGGAGCTGATCTGGCGCGAATTCTACATGGCGATCCTGCAGCGCCATCCGCGCGTGGTGACGCACTCCTTCAAGGCGGCTTTCGACAGCTTGCGCTGGGAAGAAGGTCTTGAAGCCGACGCCGCCTTCGCCGCCTGGTGCGAGGGCCGCACCGGCTATCCGCTGGTGGATGCGGCGATGGCGCAGCTGAACCGCAGCGGCTTCATGCACAACCGCCTGCGCATGGTGACGGCCAGCTTCCTGACCAAGGACCTCGGCATTTCATGGGTACACGGCGAGCGCTATTTCGCGCAGCACCTGAACGACTACGAGCTGGCGTCCAACAACGGCGGCTGGCAGTGGGCGGCATCGACCGGCTGCGATGCCCAGCCCTGGTTCCGCATCTTCAATCCGGTCACGCAGTCGAAGCGCTTCGATCCGGACGGCGCCTTCATCCGCCGCTGGCTGCCCCAGCTGGCCGGACTCGACAGGACGGCGATCCACGCGCCCTGGCTGGCCAGGCCGGCGCTGCTGGAGCGCGCCGGCCTGGTGCTGGGACGGGATTATCCGCATCCCATCGTCGACCACGAACAGGCGCGCGAACGCACGCTGGCGCGCTTCGGCGTGCTGAAGACCTAGGGTGGGCACGCCGTGCCCACGATGAGCAGGCGTCGCGCCAACCCTACGCCAGCAGGCCCTCGATCGCGGCCAGCAGCGCGTCTTCCTGGAAGGGCTTGCCGAAGTAGGCATTCACGCCCAGGCCGAGCGCATAGTTGCGGTGCTTGTCGGCCGTGCGCGAGGTGATCATGATGATCGGGATGCCTTGCGTGGCGTCGTTGCCGCGCACGTTGCGGGTCAGGTCGAAGCCGTCCATGCGCGGCATCTCGATATCGACCAGCATCAGGTCCGGGCGGGTGTCAGGTGCCTGCATCTGTTCGAGCGCCTCGACGCCATCCTTGGCCAGCAGCACGCGGTAGCCTTCGCGCTCCAGCAGGCGCTGGGTCACGCGGCGCACGGTCAGCGAATCGTCGACCACCATGATGGTGGCGCGGTGCGCCGGCAGCGCGGCCGTCTCCGGCTGCGCGTGGGCATGGTCCTGGCCGTGGTCGGGCAGCAGCAGCGGGTTCAGGATCAGCACGATCTCGCCCGAGCCCAGCACGGTGGCGCCGGCGATGCCCGGCATGCGCGCCAGCTGCGGACCGACGTTCTTGATCACCACCTCGCGGTTGCCCAGCACTTCGTCGACCTGCAGCGCCAGGCGGTGGGCGCCGGCGCCCAGCACCAGCACCGGCACGGAACGCTGTGCGGCGGCGCCGCCCGGCTCGTTCAGCAGCTCCGGCAGGTAGCGCAGCGGCACCGCCTCGCCCTGCACCTGGATGGCGCCGGCCGCGCGCGCGGCATGCAGCTCGGCCTCGCGCACCTGCGCTACCATCCCGACCAGGTTGGCCGGCAGCGCATAGGTCCTGGGACCGCTGGCCACCAGCACGACCTGGTTGACGGCCAGGGTCAGCGGCAGGTGGATGGTGAAGGCGGCGCCCTTTCCGGCCTCGCTGTCGACCTCGACCCGGCCGCCCAGGGCGCGCGCTTCGGAGCGCACCACATCCATGCCGACCCCGCGGCCGGCCAGCTCCGTCAGCGTGTCCGCGGTCGAGAAGCCCGGTTCGAAGATCAGGTCCGCCACCTCGAGGTCGGACAGCGCCTCGCCGGCGCCGAGCAGGCCGCTGGATTCGGCCTTGGCGCGGATGCGCGCCAGGTCCAGGCCGGCGCCGTCGTCGGCGAAGCGGATTTGCACCTCGTTGCCCTGCTGGCTGACCTGCACCAGCAGCTCGCCGGTTTCTTCCTTGCCACCGTCGACGCGGCGCGCGCGCGGCTCGATGCCGTGCACGATGGCGTTGCGCAGCAGGTGTTCGAAGGGCGCCGCCATCCTTTCCAGCACGCTGCGGTCGATCTCGACCGCGCCGCCGCGGATATCCAGGTTGACGCGCTTGTCGGTCTCCTTGGCGGTCTGGCGCGCGACCCGGAACAGGCGCTCGGACAGGCTGGCGAAGGGCACCATCCGCACCCGCATCAGGTCGCGCTGCAGCTCGCGCGTCAGGCGCGACTGCGCGCCCAGGTCGTCGACGGCGGCGTCCACCGTGCGGCTCAGGCCTTCATGGAAGGAGGCCACGTCGTTGACGCTCTCGGCCATCATGCGGGTCAGTTCCTGCAGGCGCGTGAAGCGGTCGAATTCGAGCGGATCGAATTCGCGCTCGCCGGCGATCGACAGGCGCGACGCGATCTGCGATTCGGCCTGCATCTCGACCTCGCGCAACTGGCGGCGCAGGCGTCCCAGGTTGTCCGAAAAATCGGCCAGCGCCGACTTCAGCGAGCCGACCTGGGTCTCCAGCTTGGAACGCGTGATCGACACTTCGCCGGCCTGGTTGACCAGGCGGTCAAGGATGTCGGCGCGCACCCGCACCAGCGGCGCGCGCACGTCGTCCTGGCGGCGGTTCTGGGACGGCGCGGCGGCCGGCGCCTGCGGGGCTGCCGTTGCTTCGGCGGACTCCACAGGCTCCGCCGCCGGCTGCTGCAGCTGTTCGAACAACAGCACGGCCTGGTCGTAGTTGGCCAGCAGTTCGTCGAAGGCCGCCGGGCTGGTGGTGCCGGCGTGCAGCATGTTCTCGACCTGGGTTTCCAGCGCATGCGTGTGCTGGCCCAGGCGCATCGCGCCGGCCATGCGGGCGCTGCCCTTCACCGTGTGCAGGGCGCGCAGCAGGCCGTGCGCCACCGCGTTGGCGGCCGGGTCCTGCTGCCACTGGCGCAGGTCCTTGCCGATCTGCGGTAGCAGGTCGGCCGCCTCTTCCATGAAGACCGGCAGCAGGTCGGGGTCGAGCTCGTCGGTGAAGACGGGCTCGGTAGCCAGCACCGGTTCCGGCGCGGCCTCCTCGGCGTCGGCATCGAGCGCGATGGCTTCCGGTTCGGCGGCCGGGAATTCGTCGTCGAGGACGGCGCTGTCGAATGCCGGTTCGGTTTCGGGCTGCGGCTCGGGCTCGGGCGCAGGCGCCACGGCCTGCTCCAGGCTGGGCGCGGCAAACGGGTCGTCGAAATAGCTGTCGAACAGGTCGTCGACGGCGGCCACGACAGGGTCGACCGGCGGCTGCTCGGCCGCCTGCGGCACGGGCGCCGGCATGTCGGACTGCGGCACCGGCAGCGGACCGGCCGGCAGCGGCGGATCGGCCAGGATGCTGTCGTAGGTGGCGGCGAACAGCGCGTCCAGGCGCTGCGCCAGCTCCTCGTCGGCGCCGTCGAACACGCTGTCGGCCTTCCTGCGTCCGAGCTCGTCGCGCATGAGCTCCAGGCGCGCCAGCAGTTCCGGCTGCGGCGGCGCCAGCTCGCCGAGCGAGAACACCTGGCGCATGATGCGCACGCGCTCCACGGTTTCCTCGATCAGCTGGAACTGCTCTTCGCCCAGCGGCGGCGTCGCCACCTGCAGCGCCTCTTCCAGCGCGAAGGCGATCTCTCGCAGCGCATGGAAGCCGACCGTGGCCGAGGTGCCGCCCAGCGTGTGCGCGGCCTTCAGGGCCTGCGCCGACACCGCGCGCAGCGGCTCTTCGCGCCATTCGGCGAAGTCGCGCGCCAGCGTAGCGATCAATTCCTCGGTCTCGCCCAGGTAGATGTTATACAGCGGCAGCGGGATCTCGAGTCCGGCGATGCGCTTGATGTTCTCTTCGGCCAGCGGGAAGGCGAGCACGTTCTGCGGCAGCGCGGCTTCTTCGGCATGGGACGCGCCCGGAGTCGCCTCCACGGCCGGCTCGGCGGCAGGCTGCTCCGGCTGTTCCAGCGCGAAGGTCCCGCCCTCCTGCACCCGCGCCGCGGCCTCGGCCAGCGCTTCGCCGCTGCGCGCCGGCTGTGCACCCGCGGCCAGCTCGGCCACCCAGGCGGACAGCTCGGCATGCGCGTGGTCCAGCAGCCCCAAGAGATCCGGCGTGGCGGCGCGCGATTCGGCCAGCCACAGGTTCATGACTTTTTCGATGGCGGCGGCGGCATGCGCGAACTGCTCCAGGCCCACCATGCGGCCGCTGCCCTTCAGCGTGTGGAAGGAGCGGCGCAGGCGGGTCAGGGTTTCCTGACTGTCCGGACTGGCGTGCGCGGCCGGCAGCGTCCCGGCCACCACGGCCAGCACTTCCTGGGCTTCGCCGATGAAGATGTCCAGCAGCTCGGCCTCGATGGCCGCATCGGCCTGCACGGTGCCGGGGGCCGCCAGCGCGGGCGCGGCGGGAGCCGGCATGCCGGCCGCAGCGGCGGCGGGAACCGGCGCGCCCTGCTTCGCCATCGCATCGAAGGGCTGTTCGCGGAACAGCTGCTCGCCGGCGTCGAAGCGGAAGCGCTGGCGCGCGCCCTCGGGATTCTGGGCCAGCGCGTCGATGAAGAAGCCGAGCGCGCCCACGTTCTGGGCCAGGTTTTCCAGGACCTGCTTGCGGGCCGCGTCATCGATGCCGCCGGCGGCCAGCTCGCGCACGCGTTCGCGTACGTGGCCAATGGTCTGGGTGGCCTGGTCCTGGTCGAGGATGGACAAGGCGCCGGCCAGCTGGTGCAGCAGCGGGTCGGCCTGGTCCAATGCGTCCAAGCGGGCCGGGTCTTCGTAGTATTCGTCGATCAGCTTCTCGACCTGGCGCAGGCCGGTGCGGATCTCGCCCGCCAGCACGGCCACGGTCTGGCCCTGCTGCAGCTCGCGCGCCAGTTCGCCCTGCCAGACCGGCGCTTCGGGCGGGGTTTCGCCCTGTGCCAGCGCCAGCAGGCGCTGGCCGACGGCTTCGGCATGCTGGTCGAAATCCTCGGGCAGCTGGCGCACCTGGTCGAGTCCGTGCTCGACGAACAGCATCGCCGTCGCCATCTCCATGCTGAACTGGTCGCTGCGCCCGCCGCTCATGGCCTGGCGCGCGGCCTGGCCCAGTTCGCGCAGCAGCTGCGCCAGCGGCGGAGCGCCCAACTTCTCGCTGGCGCCGGCCAGTCTGGACAGGGCGGCGTCGAAGCCGGCTTCCTGCCCGGGCGCGCCCTCGCCGGCGATGCGGTCCCAGCCTTCCTTGGTCTGGGCCAGCGCCTCTTTCGCATCCTTCAGCGCTTCGCGGTCGATGCGGCCGTAGCGGCGTTCCAGGTAATCATGCGGCACCTGGCCTTCCAGGCCGTAGGCATCGCGCAGCCGGCGAGCATCCTCGGTGGGCTCGGCCGCCTGGGCGATGAAGAACAGGGCGTCGCGCAGCATCGCTTCCGGCAGGCTGGTGTGGCCTTGCACCAGGCGCCGCAGCTGCAGGTTGATCTGGCCGAGCAGCTGCTTCAGATAGATGTCGGCAGTCAGCTGCCCGCGGGCGGCCAGGTCGGCGACGCTCTGCATCGCCAGCCAGAAGGCATGGGGACGCGCTTCGCGCTGGGCGCCTGCGATCGGCGCCAGGGCCTCGCGCATTTCGCCTGCGGCATCCAGGCTGCCGCTCTTCAGGAAAGGCAGCAGCGCCTTCTCGAAACGCGCGCGGCAGGCCGCCAGGTCGGGCGCCTCGTCACCACCGCCTGGCAACGGCAGGGCCGCGCCCGGATCCAGCGCCAGCATCTCGCCCGGATGCACGCGCTCGGCGCCCAGCAGTTCCTGCAGCGCGCGGTAATAGGGGAACAGGCGCACCGGCTGCTGACGGATCATGCCGGCGCCGGCCAGCAGCTCTTCCAGGTACTCCACCAGCGCCTGGTAGGCCTGCGCCACCACCGCCGCGTGTTCGTCGTTCACCGCCAGCGACCCGTCCTTGAAGCGGTCGAGCGCCTTCTCGGTGGCGCCGGTGATGCGGTCGACGCCCTCGACGTCCACCATCTGCAGCGCGCCGTGGGCCTGGTGCAGGTGGGTCTTGGCGTGCAGCAGCAGGGTCGGCTGGGCTTCCGCGCTGCGTCCCGCCGCATCCTGCAGCGCCTTGGCCGAACGCTCGAGGGCGTCGCGGATCTCGCCGATCACCCAGGACAGGGGATCGGTATCGAACGGGGCCATGGACGTGGACTGGATCGAAGGCAGGGACGAAGAGTGGGTCATGGATTGTTCTTAAGCGGCGGAGACGCGGAAGCGCGACACCGAGTTTTTCAGCTCCTGCGCGAGCATGGCCAGTTCGCGGATCGACTGCGCGGTCTGCTGCGTGCCGTCCTGCGCCTGACCGGTGATCGCCAGGATGTGCTGCATATTGTGCGCCACCCCGTTCGCGGACGTCGCCTGCATGCCGGTCGCGGTCGAAATCCCCTGGATCAGCTCAGCCAGGCGGTTCGACACGCGCGAGATGTCGGCCAGCGCGGCGCCGGCGGCGTCCGACAGGCGCGCGCCCTCGACCACGCCCTGGGTCGACTTCTCCATCGCCGCCACGGCGTCGTGGGTGTCGGTCTGGATGGTGCGCACCAGCGCGCCGATCTGCTTGGCCGCCTCGCCGGAGCGTTCCGCCAGCCGCTGCACCTCTTCGGCCACGACCGAGAAGCCGCGTCCCGCCTCGCCGGCCGACGCCGCCTGGATCGCCGCGTTCAGCGCCAGCACGTTGGTCTGTTCCGTGATGTCCGAGATCAGCTCGGTGATCTCGCCGATCTCCTGCGAGGATTCGCCCAGGCGCTTGATGCGCTTCGAGGTTTCCTGGATCTGCTCGCGGATCTCGCCCATGCCCTTGATCGCGTTCTGCACCGCGGTCGCGCCCTGCTCCGCCGCGGCCACCGACTGGCGCGCCACCTCGGCAGATTCGTTGGCCGACTGCGACACGCCGGTGATCTCGCCCGCCATCCTCAGCATGGTCGACGAAGTGTCCTGGATCTCGCGGGCCTGCTGGCCGGCCGCGACCAGCAGGTCGCTCGAGATCTTCTGCGCCTGGTTCGACGCCTGCGTCACTTTTCCGGCGGTGTCGATGACGCGCACCACCAGGCCGYGCAATTCCTCGACCGTGTAGTTGACCGAGTCGGCAATCGCGCCGGTGATGTCTTCGGACACGGTGGCGTAGACGGTCAGGTCGCCGTCCGCCACTTCCTGCAGTTCGTTCATCAGGCGCAGGATCGCGGCCTGGTTCTGGTCGTTGGTGGCCTTCGCCTCCTCTTCCTTGGCCTGGGCCAGCAGGCGCATCGCTTCCGCTTCCTGGCGGCGGGCGTCGGCACCGCGGGTGCGGTTGCGCGAGTCCTGCAGCATCACGCGCGAGATGCTGCCGGCCATCGCCAGCGTGAAGATGGAGGCCGCCACCAGCAGCCAGAACCAGGGGCCCTTGACCCCTTCGCCGATACGGAAATCGCCCTGCAGCGCGGTCAGCTGGGCGCGCAGGTCTTCGTTGTCGCGGAAGATGGTCTGTTCGGCGGCCTTGGCGGCGGTCAGGTCGGACAGGTTGTTCAGGAACGAAGCCACCACCTTCTGGCAGATCTCGAATTTGGACTGGACTTCCTCCAGTTTCGCGCGCAGGTCGTCCTCGCGCAGCGGCGCCAGTCCGAGCTGCGCGTTCCCGTGCAGCAGGCCGTCGACGGTGGCGCGGAAGGTGGCGGTGTCGCGGCCCATCTGGAACGCGGTTTCCGGGCTGATGCCGCCCGAGGTCAGGAATTCGCTGGCGCTGCGCGACAGGCGCTGGGTCAGCATCATCAGGCGGCCGAGCGCGGCCAGTTCGCGCGGGCTGCCGCCCTTCGCGGTGCGCTGGGTCAGGATCTCTTCGGTCAGCGCCAGCATTTCCGGCGACAGGATGTTGAGCTGCTTGAGGCTCTTGTCGAAGCCGACCAGCTCGGGCTTCATCTTGAGGATGCTGGCGGCGGCGGCATCCGAACCCTTCCACTTGGCGCGCACCTTGTCCAGCTGGTCCAGGGTATCGCCGGACGCGGCCGGAATCTCGTGGCCGTTGTAGTCGCCGCCCTTGGCCAGCAGGACCAGCTGGCGACCCAGGGCCAGCTGGCTGTCCTGCAGCTGGGCGAAGGCGTCCGGGTGGCCCTGCATCGCGTTCGGCGCCGCCTTGCCGACGCGCTGCGAGTGCATCAGCGCTTCGCTGGCGATCTGGGTCTGGCTGGACGCCACTGCGCCGCTGCCGGCGTTGCGCCACAGCGAGAAGATGGTGACCAGGATGCCGATCGCGAAGGCCACCAGCAGGATGCGCAGCTGGCGCGGCAGCGACAGGTGGCCGATCAGCGGCAGGCGCAGGTCCTCGTCGTCGCCCCCGGCGGCGGCGGCGGCGGCGGCGCGCTGCTTGCGGCCGGCCAGGTTGCCGAGCCGTTCCGCGGCCTCGTCGGCCGAACCGGAGGACGGCGCAGGATCGGCGATGCCCGCGGCCGGCATCACGCCGGCGCCGAACTGGGTGTCGGGCGAAGCCAGCACGGTGGCGCCGTCGTCCTTGTCCTTGGGGAGAAAATTCACCGAGAGTTTAGATGCGAATCCCATTCCAGCTCCAGTCCTGAACCTGTTGTCGTTATTTGTTTAAAGGCCAACCTGCAGGAAGCGTTCGTCCTGCGCCAGCGCGGCCAGCGCCAGGGGCGTCCAGGCATTGCCGTCGGCGTCGACGAGGCGGCCGTCCTGCGGGGTCATGTCGGCCGCCTGGCGCAGACCGTGCACGCGCGCCGCCAGGAAGCCGCAGGGCAGGCCGAGGCCAGGGGCGAAGGTGACCAGGCGCGTCGCCGGGCCGATGGCGGCGCCTTCCTGGGCGCCGCGCTGTGGTCCAAGAAAGCGCGCCAGGTCGACCACGCCGACCAGGCTGCCGCGGATGTTGGCCAGCCCCAGGTACCAGGGCTGGGTCAGCGGCACCGTGGTAAGCGCCGGCACCGGCACGATCTCGCCGGCTTCGAGCAGGTCGAGCAGGTAGCGCTCGCCGCCGATCTCGACGCCCAGTTCGTGCGTGCGCTGGCCGCTGCCGGTGCGCGCGACCTGCACGCGCTCTAGCAGCTCTTCCTGGTACTGGCGCAGGCGGGCGCGCCGGGCGGCGGGATCGAGGCCGGCCATGGTCAGGCGCCGAGGGCGGCGATCCTGGCCAGCAGCGCTTGCGCGTCGACCGGCTTGACGAAGTAATCCTTCGCGCCCTGGCGCATGCCCCAGATGCGGTCGGTTTCCTGGTTCTTGCTGCTGCAGATGATGATCGGCACCGAGGCCAGCTCGGGATCGCGCGTGATCGAACGCGTGATCTGGAAGCCGTTCGCGCCCGGCATGACGACGTCCATCAGGATCAGCTCAGGACGGTCGGCGCGGATCTTGGCCAGCGCCTCCTCGCCGTTCTCGGCGGTGGTGACGGTGAAGCCGTTGCGCACCAGGATGTCGGTCAGGTAGTAGCGTTCGGTCGGGGAATCGTCGACGATCAGAATCTTTTGTATGGCCACGATGGGCTCCGGAGTATTCATGCCGCCGTGGCCGTGTGATCACGCACGGCCGCCAGCAGGCTGTCTTTGGAAAACGGTTTGGTGAGGTAGGCGATCGAGCCGACCATCGCGCCGCGCGCGCGGTCGAACAGGCCATCCTTGGAGGACAGCATCACCACCGGGGTCGCATGGAATTTCGCGCTCTTCTTGATCAGGGCGCAGGTCTGGTAGCCGTCCAGGCGCGGCATCAGGATGTCGCAGAACACCAGCGCCGGCTGATGGTCGTTGATCTTGGCCAGCGCATCGAAGCCGTCTTCCGCCAGCACCACCTGATACCCTGCCTGGGTCAGGAAGATCTCGGCGGAGCGGCGGATCGTGTTGCTGTCGTCGATCACCATGATCTTCAGGCCTGTCGCTTGCGTCGTCATATTAGTTTCACTTCAGCATGAACCCGCACGATAGCATAGGGCGCTGGCCTTGTGCGCGAAGTGTTGCTATACGTCAACTAGCTGAAAACCAAGGTGATGATTGTTTGACAAGAAGCTTGGCAAGAAGGCATCGCCGAAGGCGGAAATGCCCCGATTTTGCTGGCTAAAACGACAACTCAGATGGCGGTCATTTCGAAATCGTCCTTGCGCGCGCCGCATTCCGGGCAAGTCCAGTTCATCGGCACGTCGGCCCAGCGCGTGCCGGGCGGGATGCCGTCTTCCGGGCTGCCTGTGGCTTCGTCGTAGACCCACCCACAAATCAGGCACATCCAGGTTTGGTAAGCCTGCGTTTCATTACTCACGTCGAATCCTTCTTTATAAAATTAGGTAAAGCATCAGGGACCTCCAGAACCGTAGCGAGCGGAAGCTGGAGCATCCGAGAAGCGCAGCCGTACTTGGGTACGGCGAGCATCGCAGGACGGTCCAGCGACGCGCAGTAGGTTATGGAGGTTCCCATCTAGTAAAATGGGAAGCTAGGTATCTTAATCTAACGCTTGTGCAAAACCAACCGTCTACACTCATCCTCACCTTCGGGCCGGCCGATCCGGTCGGCGCGATGGGCATCCAGTCCGACGTGGCCGTCTTCGCCATGCACGGCTGCCATGGCCTGTCGGTGGTGACCGGGCTACTGGTGGCCGACTCCGCGCGCGTCGACGACATCCATCCGGTCGAATCCAGCAGCGTGGTCGAACAGGCCCGCATGCTGCTCGAGGACATGCCGATCGCGGCGATCAAGGTCGGCACCATGGCCAGCCTGGAGCAGATCGCGGCGATCGCGGAAATCGTCTCCGACTATGCCCAGGTGCCGCTGATCCTCGATCCCTTCACTTCCGGCCTGCCGGACTGCGGCGTGCGCGACGACGACATCATGACCCTGATCCACCAGCTGCTGGTGCCGCAGGCGCACGTGCTGGTGATGTCCCAGCCCGAGCTGGCGCGCTTCGCCGACTGCTGGCGCGACCCGGGTTCGATCGCCACCGTGGCCGAGGACGCGGCCGAGCTGACCGGCTTCGGCTGCGGCCACGTGCTGGTCACCGGCATCGGCGGCGGCGACGGCGTCCGCGCCGACAACCTGTACGACCCCGACGGCCTGGCCGTCAGCCTGTCCTGGAACCAGCACCTGCCCGGTCCCTTCGTCGGCGCCGGCAATACGCTGTCGGCCGCGCTGGCGGCGCGCATGGCGCAGGGCATGGACGCGATCGAGGCCCTGACCTACGCCCAGGACTACACTTTCGGCACCCTGCAGCATGCCTGCCGCTTCGGCATGGGCAGGCTCATTCCCAACAAGCTGTACAAGAAGAACAACCATGACTGAACATACCGAACACACCTCCAGGAACGACACCCTGTTCGCCCGCGCCCAGCAGACCACGCCGGGCGGCGTGAACTCCCCGGTCCGTGCCTTCCGCTCGGTCGGCGGCACCCCGCGCTTCATCACCCGCGCCGAAGGCCCGTATTTCTGGGACGCGGACGGCAAGCGCTACATCGACTACATCGGCTCCTGGGGCCCGGCGATCGTCGGCCACGCCCATCCGCAAGTGGTCAAGGCGGTGCAGGACGCTTGCGCCCGCGGCCTGTCCTTCGGCGCCCCGACCGAAGGCGAGATCGAGATCGCCGAAGAGATCTGCCGCCTGGTGCCTTCGATCGAGCAGGTGCGCCTGGTCTCCTCCGGCACCGAAGCGACCATGAGCGCGCTGCGCCTGGCGCGCGGCGCCACCGGCCGCGACAAGATCGTCAAGTTCGAAGGCTGCTACCACGGCCACGCCGATTCCCTGCTGGTGAAGGCCGGTTCCGGCCTGCTCACCTTCGGCAACCCAACCTCGGCCGGCGTGCCGGAAGACTTCGTCAAGCACACCCTGGTCCTCGACTACAACAACATCCCGCAGCTGGAAGACGCCTTCGAATCGATGGGCGACACCATCGCCTGCGTGATCGTGGAAGCCGTGGCCGGCAACATGAACCTGATCCGCGCGACGCCGGAATTCCTGCGCCGCATGCGCGAGCTGTGCACCGAGTACGGCGCGATCCTGATCTTCGACGAAGTGATGTCGGGCTTCCGCGTCGGCCTCGGCGGCGCCCAGGCCCTGTACGGCATCACCCCGGACCTGACCGCGCTGGGCAAGGTGATCGGCGGCGGCCTGCCGGTGGCGGCCTTCGGCGGGCGCGCCGAGCTGATGCACAATATGGCGCCGATCGGCCCGGTCTACCAGGCCGGCACCCTGTCCGGCAACCCGGTCGCGGTGGCGGCCGGCATGACCACCCTGAAGCTGGTGCAGGAACCGGGCTTCTACGAGAAGCTGTCCGCGCAGACCACCCGCCTGGTCGACGGCCTGAGCAAGGCGGCGAAGGAAGCCGGCGTGGCCTTCTGCGCCGATGCTGTCGGCGGCATGTTCGGCATGTACTTCTCGCACCACGTCCCGTCGAGCTACGGCCAGATGATGGCCGGCGACAAGGAGCGCTTCAACCGCTTCTTCCACGGCATGCTGGACGAAGGCGTCTACTTCGCGCCCGCGATGTTCGAAGCCGGCTTCGTCTCCGCGGCCCACGACGACGCCGTGATCGACGAGACCATCGAAGCGGCGCGCCGCGTGTTCGCGCGCATCGCTTAGTCGATCGCTTAGTTGATCACTTAAGCCTGACTTATTTTCACGGCGGACGCCCCTTGCGGGTTTCCCGCCGTGCTACACTCCGCGCCGACCCATCCTCGTCGGCCGCCATGAAGTCCAAGCCCAAGCTCTTCCGCCGTCTCACCGACAACGCCACCCTCAAATCCCTCGGCCCCGGCCTCATCACCGGCGCAGCGGACGACGATCCATCCGGCATCGCCACCTATTCCCAGGCCGGCGCGCAATTCGGCTTCAATACCCTGTGGACCCTGGTGCTGACCTATCCCTTCATGGTCGGCATCCAGCTGGTGTCGGCGCGCATCGGCCGCGTCACCGGACGCGGGCTGGCCGCCAACATCCGCCGCGCCTATCCGCCCTGGCTGCTGTACGTGGTGGTGCTGCTCCTGCTGGTGGCGAACGTGATCAACATCGCCGCCGACATCGCCGCCATGGGCGAAGCCCTGCGTCTGGTGACGGGCGTCGGCTCGCAGCACATGTATTCGCTGGGCTTCGGCATCCTGTGCCTGCTTTTACAGGTTTTCCTGCCCTACAGCACCTATGTGCGCTACCTGAAATGGCTGACGCTCGGCCTGCTGGCTTACGTTGCCACCGCCTTCGCCGTGCACATGCCCTGGACCGAGGTGCTGGCGCGGACCGTGTGGCCGCACTTCAGCTTCACCAAGGACTCGGTGGCCCTGGTCGTCGCCGTGTTCGGCACCACGATCAGCCCCTACCTGTTCTTCTGGCAGGCCTCGCAGGAAGTCGAGGAGATCCGCAACGATCGCAACACCCGTGCCCTGCGCACCCGGCCGAAGGATGCCAAGGCCCAGCTCAGGCGCATCCGGGCCGATACCCTGATCGGCATGGGCTTCTCGAACTTGGTCGCCTTCTTCATCATCCTGACCACGGCGGTGACCCTGGGCGCGCACGGCATCACCGATATTCAATCGTCCTCCCAGGCCGCCGAAGCCCTGCGCCCGGTGGCGGGAGAATTCGCCTTCCTGCTGTTCGCGCTGGGGATCATCGGCACCGGCATGCTGGCGGTGCCGGTACTGGCCGGCTCGGCCGCCTATGCCGTCACCGAGAGCTTCCGCTGGCGGAATGGCCTGGACCTGAAGGTGGTCGAGGCGCGCGAGTTCTACGGCATCATCGCGCTGGCGACGCTGGGCGGCGTGCTGCTCGACTTCGCCCCGATCGATCCGATCGCGGCCCTGGTGCTGTCGGCTCAGATCAACGGCGTGATCGCGGTGCCGATCATGACCGTCATGATGATGCTGGCGCATAACCGCAAGATCATGGGCAGCTATACGCTGAGCACCCGCCACACCGTGATCGGCTGGTTCGGCGTGGCCATCATGCTGGTGGCGGTGGTGGCGATGTTCGCTACGATGTGAGTTAGCTGCATTCCTCCATCAGCTGGACCTCGGCCCAGCGGCCGGCATGGACGTCGTCGATGCGGCCGTCCAGGGTCTCGAAGCGGATGGCGTTGGGGCCGGCGTGATGCGTAAGCGTCTGTTCGATCTCGATGTAGGCGCAGTCCGGGCTGACGCCACGATGACGCGGGCGCCGTCGCGGACCGGGCGGCCGCGGCCAGGGTCAGGGTCAGGCATGCCAGTGCGAAACTCGATTTCCTGCTGAGTTGCATTTTCATCCTTTCGGTGAAGGACCGCGCGCCATCCCCCACGTATGGGGCTGCACTTTGGCGCCATCCCTGCCTACGATGCTTGTACTGGGGGATCGGTTCGCGATCCAGATTCCAAAACTATATCGTACGGGAAAAATTATCATGCAAACCTCTGTCACCTCTTCCGCACCGCGCTTTTCGGACGCCGGCGTCATCTGGCTGAAGCTGGCGGTGGTCTACCTCATCATCGGCATTTCGATGGGCATCGCCATGGGCGCCAGCCAGAACTTCACTCTCCGCCCGGTGCACGCCCACATCAACCTGCTGGGCTGGACCACGATGGCGCTGGCAGGCCTGATCTACAGCGTGTTTCCGAAGGCCGGCGAGAGCCGCCTGGCGCGCCTGCACTTCTGGTTGCTGAACCTGGCGCTGCCGGTGATGATGTCGGCGCTGGCCCTGCTGCTGTTCGGCCAGGTCGGCGTGGCGCCCGTGCTGGCGCTGGCGGAGATCGTCGCCGCGCTGGGGATCGTGGCCTTCGCGGTCAATATGTTCATCAACCTGAAGCATTGAGGCCGGCGGCGCGGCCATACTGTCCCGCTGCAGACGGCAGATCGGGACAAATGAAAAACAAAGGGTTCATCGGGATGTTGGCAGTATTGGCGGCGCCGCGCCCCGGCTCTACTTCTTCGACAACTGGAACGGCTGTCCGCAGAAAGGCGCGTCCTGCCAAACCAAGGCCTACGTGGTTCCTGGTGATCGCCTCCTGCTCGGCAAGACGCATGGGGAATGGACCTGCGCCTGGTACCAGGGCAAGTCGCACGAGACCGTCGGTTGGGTGCGCAAGCGCGACCTGGCGATCCAGGCGGCTGCCGAACCGGCGCCGGCCGACTGGACGGGCCGCTGAAAGATCTACAGGGAACGCGGCCAGATCGACATCGACCGCAAGGGCACGGCCTGGTACGTGGACGGGATGGCATTCTGGGGCAGCGGCGCCTCGACCAATTCAGGCCAGCTGGGAGGGGAGCTGCTCATCCAGGGACGCCGACCTGGCACGCATCGGCGACTTCCTCATCGTGCACGACAACCAACGCTGCGGTGGCCTCAACGTTCGCTTCGACGGCGTCTACGCCCGTGTGCGATGAGTCTTATTTCAGCCAGCCGCGGTGGCGGAAATACAGGAAAGGCGCGATCGCGCTGATCAGCATCAGGCTGAGCGACCAGCCATAGCCGAACTTCCAGTCCAGCTCGGGCAGGAACTTGAAGTTCATGCCGTAGATGCTGGCGATCAGGGTCGGCGGCAGGAAGGCCACCGAGGCCACCGAGAAGATCTTGATGATCTTGTTCTGGTTGATGTTGATGAAGCCGACGGTGGCGTCCATCAGGAAGTTGATCTTGTCGAAGAGGAAGGAAGTGTGGCCGTCCAGCGATTCGATGTCGCGCAGGATCTGGCGCGCTTCCTCGAACTGTTCCGAATTGAGGAGCCGGCCGCGCATCAGAAAGCTGACCGCGCGCCGGGTGTCCATCATGTTGCGGCGGATGCGGCCGTTCAAGTCTTCCTCGTGGGCGATCGCATTCAGCGCGGAGGCCGCGTCCTGGTCGGTGAATTCCTTCTGCAGCACGCGCTGGCTGACCTCTTCCAGGCTCTCGTAGATGCCCTCGAGCGCGTCGGCCGAGTACTCGGCGTCGGTCGCGTACAGGTCGAGCAGCACGTCCATGTAATCCTCGATCGAACCGGGACGCGAACGCGCGCGCAGGCGCACCAGGCGGAACACCGGCAGGTCATCGTTGTGCACCGAAAACAGGATCTTCTTGGCCAGGATGAAGGCCACGGTGACGATGCGCGAGGGACCATCCTCTTCCTCGCGCAGGAAGTCGGTGCGCAGATGCAGGTCGCCGTTTTCCGCCTCGTAATAGCGGGCCGAGGCTTCGATGTCGGAAACTTCGTCCTCGCCCGGCAGGATCACGCCATACATGGCCTTGACCACGGCACGCTCTTCGTCGGTGGGATCGGTCAGATCGACCCAGACGGGCGTTACTTTCTCCAGATCGGCGCGCGACGCAATCGCTACCTGATTCAGTCGGCCATTTTGTAGGACAAATACATTGATCATGCGCTGCTTTCTCGGCCGGATTCGGAAACAGCGCAAGTGTACCCGTAAGCCCTGAGCCCGGCCACCCCGTAGGCAACAAATTTGCTTTACGACACCATCAATTCGGGGTCAGAGCACATTCCGCCAAAAATTCGGGGTCAGAGCACATTTTGAGGAAATGACGCCTCGGAACAATTGCAGCAAGAGCACAACGTTTTTGCCCCAATAGCCCCGGATAGGCAGCCAATGCGCGTCCGTGTAGCCAAGCGGCGAAATGTGCTCTGACCCCGAATTAAGCGAATAATGTGCTCTGACCCCAAATTTTTGGGCGGGATTTCAGGGGAGGTCGGCGGCGTTCATTCGGCGCTGGATGACGCCGGTTCGGCGCGACAGGTAGTTGGTCTGGCGGTGGGCGTCGTAGTAGCGGGGGTTCGGCAGCATTACCGCCAGGCGCGCGGCCTGGGTTGGGTCGAGGCGGGCGGCGGAGGTCTTGTAATAGTGGCGGGCGGCGGCTTCGGCGCCGAACACGCCGCGGCCGAATTCGACCACGTTCAGGTAGATTTCGAGGATGCGCTGCTTGCTCATCACCGCCTCCAGCATATAGGCGATGACCAGCTCCTGGCCCTTGCGCAGGTAGTTGCGCGAGCCGGACAGGAAGAGGTTCTTCGCCAGCTGCTGGGTGATTGTGGAACCGCCGCCGATCACCTTGTGGCGCTTGTTGTTGCGCTGCCAGGCTTTTTCCAGCGCTTCCCAGTCGACGCCGTCGTGTTCGGTGAAATTGGCGTCTTCCGAGGCGATCACCGCGCGCTTCAGGTTGTCCGAGATGCGCTCGTACGGCACCCAGACCTGTTCCAGCCTGGCGTTCGGGTTCTTTTCGCGCAGGCTTGATAGCTGCTGGCGCATCATGCTGGTCGACGATGGATTGAACTGGGTCCACCAGAGAATCATCACAAAGAAGTACAGCTGGATCAGCAGCACCAGCAGCAGCGGTCCCAGGACGATCCATTTCAGCCAGCGCCGGCGGCTCTTGCCGCTGGCCGTGCTGGCAGTCTTGCCACCGGCGGCAAGACCCGCCCTGAGCGCTTTCATCATAGCTGTCGCCGCATCTGTTCCAGGATGGTGGAGGTCTGCGGCCGCACGCCACGCCAGATGGCGAAGGCTTCGGCGGCCTGCTCGACCAGCATGCCCAGGCCGTCGCGGGTCGCGGCGCCATGGCTGGCGGCGAATTCCATGAACGGGCTCGGCATTTTCCCGTACATCATATCCAATGCCAGCGTGTCCTGGCAAAACGCCAGCGCCGGCACCGGCGGCATCGCGCTCGACAGGCTGGCGGAGGTGGCGTTGATGACGACGTCGAAGGCGGCGTCGATGTCCTCGAAGCCGCAAGCGGATACCTGGCCCGGATGCGCAGTGTGCGCCGCAAACTGCGCGACCAGGGCGTCGGCGGTGGCGCGGGTGCGGTTGGCGATCACGATCATCGCGGGGCCATGCTGCAGGATCGGCAGCACCACGCCGCGCGCCGCGCCGCCCGCGCCCAGCAGCAGCACGCGCTTGGCCCCAAGGGGCACGCCGGCATTGCGGACGATGTCGGCGACCAGGCCGGGGCCGTCGGTATTGTCGCCGACGATCTCGCCGTTCTCGAAGCGCAGGGTGTTGACGGCGCCGGCCAGGCGCGCGCGCTCTTCCAGCCGGGTGGCGAGGGCCGCCGCTTCCAGCTTGAAGGGCACGGTGACGTTGGCGCCGCGGTAGCCGCGCGCGATCAGCTCCTGCACGGTGTCTTTGAAGCCGTCCAGCGGCGCCAGGCAGCGCTCGTAGACGATGTCCTGGCCGGTTTCAAGCGCGAAGGCGGCGTGGATGTCCGGCGACTTGCTGTGGGCGATCGGATTGCCGATCACGCAGTATTTATCGCTCATATAAGCTCATGCTCCTTTTTCTTCACGCAGTTCGGCCTGCAGCTTGCCTTCCCGGGTGAAGGTGAAGGTCGTGATGACGATCCACAGGTCGTCCTTGTCGCTGGAGCGCATATTGGCCGGGAATTTGCCGAACGGGGCCGCACGCCGCACGATGCCCAGCGCGGCCTGGTCCAGCGCGCGGTTGCCGGACGAACGCTCGATGCGCGGTCCGCCTTCCTTTTCATAGATGCTGCCGTCCTGGAACACCGGGATGTACATCACCAGCTCGCCGTACAGCTTGCGGCCGTTCTGCTGCGGGAAGCTGAGGGTACCGACCTCCTCCACCCGCTTCTGCAGGGCCTTGTAATAAATGGCGTAACCGACCCCGCGGGTGCTCGGGCTGATGAAGGTCTTCTTCGGACGCTTGTTCTGGTCGACGATGCGCTGGGTGATCTCGGCCGTCTGGCGCGCGATGGCGCGGCTGGTCTCGAGCATGTCGGCACCGTTGCGCGACGGATCGGGCTTGTCCTGCTGGGCGATCGGGGGGGCGGCGAACGCGGACGGGTGGGTCTGGGTCAGGAGTTTCTGGCGCTGTTCCAGGTCGGCGATGCGGCGCTGCAGGGTCTTGATGCTGTCGCCATCCTCGATCTTGCGCAGGTCCGGCAGCGGCGACTGGGCGCGGCCGGCATCGGCATTGCCGCCACCGTCGAGGTTGGCCTGGGCCAGCGCCTCGGCCTTGACCGGCGCGCGCTCGTGCCTGGCATTGACGAGGATGACTTCCAGCCCCGGATCGGTCGGCTGCAGCCGGAACGCGTCCGGCGCGGCGAAGCGGATCGCCAGCAGGGAGGCGTGCGCCAGCACCGAGAAGGCAATGGCGATCGTCAGGGGGCGGTTGTGTTGAAGGCTCTTCACGTGCTGCGGGACGGGACGGTTGGGAGTACGGAACTACCCATTCTACCGTGCGCGGGAAGGAGTTTGTTAGTCCCTGCGGCAACAAACAGTCTTGCTAGCAACAGTGGGTTGTTGCTGTTTTAAGTTCGGTTATTCAAGAGTCAACAGGGAGTGTCAATGTACTCACTGTTCATGTGAGCCTTGGATTCCCGCGAAGGCGGAAGAGTGCTCCCGGCACGCTTCCGCCAAGTTCTCAAGCCGCAGGCACGTCCGTCTGCGTCACCGGATCCGTCACGGTAACGGAACCTTCGGCCTCGACAGCTTCAACAGCCGCCGCCTCGCCGGTATCCTCGGCCGTCGACGCCGCCTCTTCCTCCTCCTCGAACTCGAGCGCCGCGGCCGCATCCGGCGCCGGCTCGGCCACCTCGAGCAGGCGGGCTTCCAGCGACAGGTCGACCTCGTCCCAGCGCACGATATCCAGGCGGACCTGGGCGCCGCGGGCCACCTGCGGCATGCCCGGCAGGCGGATCACCAGCGGGATCTCGACCAGGCGCAGCACCTCGTCCTTCAGCACCACTGCCTCGACCTGGCGCGCGTTTTCCTGGCCCAGCCAGCGCAGGCACCAGTAGCGTTCCATGTTCTGCTGGAACTCGTTATAGGCCGCATAGGCGGCGTCGAAGGCCGAGACGATCGAGAACAGGGTGGCGTCGCGCGGCTTGAACGGGGCCACCAGCGGCGCCGTCACGCCGTGGGAGGCGCAGGCCAGGATCTGCCACTGGTTGACCAGGTCCGTATAGCGGCGCAGCGGCGATGTGCTCCAGGCGTACTGGTCGACGCCCAGGCCCTGGTGCGGGGCCGCGTGGGTCACCATGCGCACCTGGATCTTGGCGTTCCAGCCGCCGGCGCCCGGTCCCTGCGAGCGGTAGATGCCCGGCACGCCGGAGTCGTGCAGCAGCTTGCCCCAGGTGCTGTTGGCGAAGATCATCAGCTCGGCCACGATCTTGTCCAGCGGCGCGCCGCGCTTGCGGCGGACGATGGTCACCACGTCGTCCTCGACGTAGAAGTTGAAGTCGACGCGGTTGCCCTGCTCAGGCTTCAGGCCAAAGGCTTCGCGCTTTTTCATGCGGCCGGCTTCGAGCTGCAGCGCCCACTTCCACAGCAGGCCCAGTTCGTCCTTGTGCGGATAGTCGCCGGCGCCGCTTTCCAGCACGTCCTCGGTCACCAGGGCATCGAGTTCGTTGAGGCGCAGGTTGGTCTTGATCGGCACGCGCTCGGCGCGGGTCTCGGTCGACAGCACCGACCAGGTATCCGGATCCAGGGTCGCGTACAGCGACAGCGCCGGGCAATCCCTGCCTTCGGCCAGGGTGTAGGCTTCGACCACTTCGTCCGGCAGCATGGTGATCTTATCGCCAGGCATATACACGGTCGACATGCGCGCGCGCGCGATCTTGTCGAGCACGTCGTCGGGGCGGATCGCCAGGCCCGGCGCGGCGATGTGGATGCCGACCCGCACCGTACCGTCGTCCAGGTGCTCGACCGACAGGGCGTCGTCGATCTCGGTGGTGGTCACGTCGTCGATCGAGAACGCCGCCACCTTGGCCAGCGGCAGCTCAAGCGGCGCGCTTGGCACCGGCACCTGCGGGAAGCCGGCGCCGCGCGGGAAGTGTTCGAACAGGAAGCGCGACATGTGCAGGTCCTTGGCCGACGCGATGCCGCCCGTGCTCAGCATCAGGCGCTGGGCGGTGGTCTGCAGTTCGCTGGCGGCGGTCTCCAATGCCTTGTATTCGATGCCGTTCTTGTCCGGCTTGAACAGCAGCTGCTGCACCAGCGGCTGCATGGCGGCGGGCAGGCGGCCCGCCTTCAGTTCCTCGACATACGAGGCTTGCACGAGGGCCTGCTGCCTCTTCTTTTCGATGCCGGCCAGGGCCGCGCGCAGCGACTGTTCCAGCGCGGCCTTGTAGCGGCCGCGGCCCTTCTTGTAGAAATAGATGGGCGCGTTGTGCAGCGCCAGCACCAGGCCGGCGGCCTCGAAAGGCAGCGGCGCGTGGCCGAAATATTCGGCGCCCAGCTCGGTAAAGCCGAACTCTTCCTGGCCTGCGACTTCCCACAGGAATTCGAGGTCGACGTCGCCGGCGACCGTCTTGGCCTGCTCCAGCAGCGTGGCAGGATCGGGTTTGTCGAACTGCAGCAGCACGTCGCGGGCCTTGACCTTGGTGCGCTTACCGCTCGGCATCTCGACCTGGTAGGCCTCGCCCGCCTGCGACAGCACGGTGCCGACCTTGAAGTCGCCGGATTCTTCGAAAAAGAGGTTCATGTTATTTCGTGTTCAAATTGGTTGCGGCCGCCGCCAGGTTCAGCACCGCGGGCAAAAATACCTCGGTGACCAGCAGCAGGCCTTGACGGCGGCGATAGAGGCAACGCCGTGCATGATAGACGGTATCGGACCCCAGGCTCCGGCCCTCCCTGGCGAGCGCCGCTTGCACGCGCGCCAGCAGGGGATGGCCCGGACGGATCCGGGCAAATTCGAGCTGGCCGCGCCTGACCAGCGGATCGCGGAACAGCGTGGTGCCGAGCGAGCGCTCGCCCAGCGCCGAGAACAGCGGCCAGTCCTGCGCCGTCGCGCTCGTCGGCACCACGGTATGGCCGTAGACCACCGGCTCGCCGTCGCAGCGCAGCAGCACCTCGCGTTCCCACACGCGGCGCGGCCGCGCGAGGCCGATCGCCACGGCTTCGTCCGCCAGGCACAGATTAGTCTCCTGGCGCAGCTTCTGCACGCGGAACTGGCGGCTGTGCGCGATCAGGCGCGCGGTCAGCGAGCCCGGCGTGGTCAGCCAGTCGCGCATGGCGGCGCCGGCGCCCACGCTATCCGGATTCCCCAGCCAGCGGGCCCGGCGCAGCGACGCCGGCCTCACGACGCCGTGCCCGATCTACAGAAGTCCAGCACCTCGTCGACATACTGTTCGAATTCCGACACCGCATGGTCGCTGCCCTCGATCACGTGCTGACGGGCGCCGGCATAATGGGCGACCATGTCGCGGTAGTCCAGCACCTCGTCGCCGGTGGCGGCCAGCAGGAAGTAGCGTTCGGGACGCGTGATCCGCGCCACTTTCAGCTCGGCCAGCTCGTCGATGTACTCGCGCTTGAACTCGAAGGGCTCGTCGGAATGCCAGGCGGTGGTCACGCCGACGTGCTTGTCCAGGTCCTTCAGCGGATCGACCGCCGGATTGATCAGCACCGCGCGGCAGCCGAAGCGCTCGGCCAGCCAGGTCGCGTAAAAGCCGCCCAGCGAGGAGCCGACGATGGCCAGATTGTCCCGATGGCGCTCGACCAGGGTCAGCACCAGCTCCATCGCCGCCCTGGGCGAGGCCGGCAGCTGCGGGCAGATCAGCTTCGATGCGCAGCCGAGCTGCTCCATGCGCTGCTGCACCACCCGCGCCTTGAAGGATTTCGGCGAGGAGCGGAAGCCGTGCAGGTATAACAGATGCGGAAAACCGCTCATTCCGCCAGCGCCTCCAGCAGCTTCTGGTGCACGCCGCCGAAGCCGCCGTTGCTCATCACGAGGATGTGGTCGCCCGGCTGGGCGGCCTGCACGATGGCCTTCACCATATAGTCGAGCTGGTCGAAACTGTGGGCGATGCCGCCCAGCGGTTTCAGGGCATCGGCCAGCGACCAGCCCAGCGCCTGCTGGCTGCCGAAGCCGAACACCAGGTCGGCATCCTTCAGGCTGCCCGGCAGCGCATCCTTCATCGCGCCCAGCTTCATGGTGTTCGAGCGCGGCTCGAGCACGGCCAGGATGCGGCCCGGGGTGCCGGCTTTACTTGTTCCGATCTTCTGGCGCAGGCCGGCAACCGTGGTCGCGATCGCGGTCGGGTGGTGGGCGAAGTCGTCGTACACGGTCACGTCCTTCACCACGCCGCGCACCTCCATGCGCCGCTTGACGCTCTGGAAGCGCGCCAGCGATTCGATCGCCTGGGCCGGGGGCACGCCGACGTGGCGGGCGGCGGCGATCGCGGCCAGCGCATTGTTGCGGTTGTGGTGGCCGGTCAGGTCCCAGTGCACGGTGCCCTGCAGTTCGCCATTGAAGAGAACGTCGAAGCTGGACCCGCCCGGATGCTCGACCAGGCTCCAGTTCGTGCCTTCGGATGCACCGAAGGCTTCCTTTTCGCTCCAGCAGCCGCGCTTGAGCACGCGCGCCAGCGAGGCTTCGTCGCCGTTCACGATCAGGCGGCCGACGCCCGGCACGGTGCGCACCAGGTGGTGGAACTGGGTCTCGATGGCGCCGATGTCCGGGAAGATATCGGCGTGGTCGTATTCGAGATTGTTCAGCACCGCCGTCTTGGCGTGGTAATGCACGAACTTGGAGCGCTTGTCGAAGAAGGCGGTGTCGTACTCGTCGGCTTCGATGACGAAGAAGTCGGATTCCGCTTCGCCCGACAGGCGCGCCGAGATGCCGAAGTTCATCGGCACGCCACCGATCAGGAAGCCCGGCGAATAGCCGGCATCTTCGAGGATCCAGGCCAGCATCGAGGTGGTCGTGGTCTTGCCGTGGGTACCGGCGACGGCCAGCACCCATTTATTACGCAGGATATGTTCACCGATCCACTGCGGGCCCGACATATAAGGAAGGCCGCGGTTCAGGATTTCCTCGATCAGCGGATTGCCACGCGTCATCACATTCCCGATCACGTACAGGTCGGGCTCGAGCGCCACCTGGTCCGGGCTGTAGCCCTGGATCAGCTCGATGCCCTGGGCCTCGAGCTGGGTGCTCATCGGAGGATAGACGTTGGCGTCGCACCCGGTGACGCGGTGGCCGGCCTCTTTTGCCAGGACTGCCAGCCCGCCCATGAAGGTGCCGCAAATGCCGAGGATGTGGATGTGCATGTTTGTTGGCGCTACTGCCGGGAAAATTGCGAATACGCGATTTTACCCGACACGATGCCATTTTCCGTTCAAGAGTATGATCACGGACATGATGCCAACGCCAAATGACGACCTCCAACAGTTACGCGCACGTATTGCGGCCACCGCCGCGCGCATGATTGCGCAGGATGGGGCCGACTATGCCACCGCCAAGGCCAAGGCCGCCCGCCAGGTGCTGGGCGTGGACCGGCCCTCCCCCAACCATTTACCGGACAATATCCAGGTCGAAGACGAAGTGCGCCGTTACCAGGCCCTGTTCCAGGGGCCGGCCCAGGCCGCCCGCCTGCAGCATCTGCGCGGCACCGCCCTCGAGGTGATGGAGCAGCTGGCCGAGTTCCGGCCCTACCTCACCGGCGCCGTGCTGAACGGCACCGCGGGCGAGCACGACGACATCCACCTGCAGCTGTTCGCCGACAGCGCCAAGGAAGTCGAGATCTTCCTGTTGAACCGCAACGTCGACATCGGCATCTCGGAAACGCCGCACTTCAAGGGCGGCCGCCACGAGCCGGTCGAAACCGTCAGCTTTCAATGGAAGAAGGAGACCGTCCACGCCGAGCTGTATGAAATGAACGACTTGCGCGGCGCCCTGAAACCGCGCGCCGACGGCCGCCTGCAACGCGTGGACACGGCCGGCCTGCGCGCCCTGATGATTACCGACGAGACCTTAGAGCAAGATGAATAAGAAGAATCTGGCCGGCTACGCCATCCTGGCGGCCGCCTTTGCCGTGTTCGGCGCCATCGCCGCCGTCAAGCAGGAAACCAAGGGTCCCCTGACCACCGCCTATTCGCCGACCAGCGACGGCCGCCCGCACAGCGCGGTCAGCAATCTGTATGCACAGTCGCTGAACGACCTGTCCGGCAAATCCCAGTCCCTGGGCCAGTGGAAAGGCAAGCCGCTGCTGGTGAATTTCTGGGCATCGTGGTGCGCGCCCTGCGTGCAGGAGATGCCGGAACTGTCCGAGCTGGCGGCCAAGGATGGCGGCAAACGCTTCAATGTCATCGGCATCGGCATCGATTCGCCGGCGAACCTCGCGGAATTCGTCAAGAAGACGAAGGTGTCCTACCCCTTGTATGTAGGCGGCATGAGCGGCACCGATCTGTCCCGCGAACTCGGCAACGTGAATGGCGGCCTGCCGTTCACGGTGCTGATCGGCCCGGACGGCCAGGTGCGCAAGACGTATCTGGGGCGCCTGAAGTTCGATCAACTTCGGGCAGATCTCGCTAAGCTGTAGTCATCCGGCATTTTGGCGGCGCACAAGCGAACGGTCGTTCACTTATATTCAGAGCGCTTTTTATCGCTTGCCAACACACAATGTTGACGGCAAAATGCCTGTCTTTCGGGCAAATAGACGGTTCATCATGGCGAAAAAGCTACTGCTGCTCAACGGCCCCAACCTGAATCTATTGGGGACGCGCGAGCCTGCGGTGTACGGCGCAACGACCTTGGCCGACATCGAGCAGGCCGCCACTGCCCAGGCAGCAGCGGTGGGAGCAAGCATTGCTTGCTTCCAGAGCAACCATGAAGGCGCGTTGATCGACCGTATCCATGCTGCCAGGCAGGAAGGAGTGGATGCGATCGTCATCAACCCGGGCGGGCTGACCCACACTAGCGTTGCCCTGCGCGATGCGCTGGCGGCGGTGGACATCCCGTTCGTGGAGGTCCACCTCTCTAATATTTATAAGCGTGAGGAGTTTCGTCACCACTCGTTTTTGTCTGCGATCGCACAAGGGACGATCTGTGGACTGGGAGCTGATGGATATCGCTTTGCCATCGACTTTGCGCTCAAAGAGCGTTAATCTACGTCAACTTCACGCATTCTGTGCGGATTCGCGCTAACCACCTGACGCGCCGCATTCAACTACAAATAATTCCAAGGGGTTTCACATGGATCTAAGAAAACTCAAGACATTGATCGACCTCGTTGCCGAATCGGACATCGCTGAACTCGAAGTGACCGAAGGCGAAAGCAAGGTTCGCATCGTCAAATCCTCCGCAATCCCGCAGAATCAGGTGGTCATGGTTCCGCCGCAAGGCGTCCAGCAGTACGCCGCACCGGCCGTCGCCGGCGCCCCGGCACCTGCAGCCCCGGCCGCAGCGCCGGCAGCCGCCGAACCGACCGGCCACGTCGTCAAGTCGCCGATGGTCGGCACCTTCTACCGTTCGTCGGCGCCGGGCGCTCCGGCCTTCGTCGAAGTGGGCGCCACCGTCAAGGAAGGCGACACCCTGTGCATCATCGAAGCGATGAAGCTCCTGAACGAAATCGATTCCGACATCTCCGGCACCGTCACCAAGATCCTGGTGGAAAACGGCCAGCCCGTCGAATTCGGCCAGCCGCTGTTCGTGATCGGCTAAGTACCAAACATCAAGGCCCGGACTCTCAGAAAGAGATCCGGGCCCGATTCATTTCTTCCTGTTGCATCCGGCTCCGCCGGCACTCACAGAAACACCGCATACCATGTTTGAAAAAATTCTTATCGCCAATCGTGGTGAAATCGCGCTGCGTATCCAGCGCGCCTGCCGCGAGATGGGCATCAAGACGGTCGTCGTGCACTCGGAGGCCGACAAGGACGCCAAGTACGTGAAACTGGCCGATGAATCCGTCTGCATCGGTCCCGCGCAATCCGCGCAGAGCTACCTGAGCATGCCGGCGATCATCAGCGCGGCCGAAGTCACCGACGCCGAAGCGATCCACCCGGGCTATGGCTTCCTGTCGGAAAATGCCGACTTCGCCGAACGCGTCGAGAAATCGGGTTTCGTCTTCATCGGCCCGCGTCCGGAATCGATCCGCATGATGGGTGACAAGGTGTCGGCCAAGCAGGCGATGATCCGCGCCGGCGTGCCCTGCGTGCCGGGTTCGGAAGGCGCCCTGCCGGACGAGCCGAAGGAAATCATCCAGATCGCGCGCAAGATCGGCTATCCGGTCATCATCAAGGCCGCCGGCGGCGGCGGCGGTCGCGGCATGCGCGTCGTCCACACCGAGGCAGCCCTGCTGTCCGCCGTGCAGATGACCAAGACCGAAGCCGGCACTGCCTTCGGAAATCCCGAAGTCTATATGGAGAAGTACCTGGAAAATCCGCGCCACGTGGAGATCCAGGTCCTGGCCGACGAGCACAAGCAGGCCGTCTGGCTGGGCGAGCGCGACTGCTCGATGCAGCGCCGCCACCAGAAGGTGATCGAGGAAGCGCCGGCACCGGGCATCCCGCGCAAGACCATCGAGAAGATCGGCGAACGCTGCGCCGAAGCCTGCCGCAAGATCGGCTACCGCGGCGCCGGCACCTTCGAATTCCTGTACGAGAACGGCGAGTTCTACTTCATCGAGATGAACACCCGCGTGCAGGTCGAACACCCGGTCACCGAGATGATCACCGGGATCGACATCGTCCAGGAACAGATCCGCATCGCCTGCGGCGAGCGCCTGCGCTTCAAGCAGCGCGACATCATGCTGTCGGGCCATGCGATCGAGTGCCGCATCAACGCCGAAGATCCGTTCAAGTTCACCCCGTCGCCGGGCCGCATCACCAGCTGGCATCCGCCGGGCGGCCCCGGCATCCGCGTCGATTCGCACTCCTACGCCGGCTACTACGTGCCGCCGCACTACGACTCGATGATCGGCAAGGTGATCGCCTACGGCGCGACCCGCGAGCAGGCGATCCGCCGCATGCAGATCGCGTTGTCGGAAATGGTGGTCGAGGGTATCCTGACGAACATCCCGCTGCACCGCGAACTGATGGTCGACGCCCGCTTCATCGAGGGCGGCACCAACATCCACTACCTGGAGCAGAAACTGGCCCACAAGCCGGACCTGCCGAAGGATGGCGCGATCGGTTCCAAATCCGAGACCAAGGGCGAACAATGAGCTGGACTGAAGTCGTCATCGAGATCGCACGCGAACACGCCGAGGGCCTGTCCGACGCCCTGATGGAAGCGGGTGCGCTGTCGGTCTCGGTCGAGGACGCCGACGAAGGCACCGCCCAGGAAAGGCCGCTGTTCGGCGAGCCGGGCATGGTGCCGACCGAGGCAGCCTGGGATCACAGCCGCGTGGTCGCGCTGACGGATGTCGACGCCGACCAGGCCGCGATCGTGGCCGAGGCTTCGGCCGCGATCGGCCTGGGCACCGTCCCGTCGTTCGCCACCCGTCCGGTGGCGGATGCCGACTGGGTGCGCCTGACGCAGTCGCAGTTCGAACCCATCCACATCGGCAAGAACATCTGGGTCGTGCCGAGCTGGCACGAAGCCCCGGACCCAAACGGCCTGATCCTGGAAGTCGATCCGGGCCTGGCCTTCGGCACCGGCAGCCACCCCACCACCCGCCTGTGCATGGAGTGGCTGGAAGCCCATCCGGCGCCGGGCAAGTCGGTGCTGGACTACGGCTGCGGCTCGGGCATCCTGGCGATGGTCGCCAGGAAGCTCGGGGCACAGGACGTGGTCGGGGTCGACATCGACCCGCAGGCGATCGAATCTGCCAGGCTGAACGCCGAACGCAACAACTGCGAGATCGACTTCTACGTGCCGGAAGAATTCGGCGCCTCGAAGTATGGCAACAGCTGTTTCGACATCGTGGTCGCCAACATCCTGTCGAGCCCCCTGAAGCTGATGGCGCCGATGCTGTCCGGCCGCGTCGCGCCGGGCGGTGCGCTGATCCTGTCGGGCGTGCTGGCACGCCAGGCCGAGGAAGTGGCCGCCGCCTACGCACCTTTCATCAAGCTGAGCGTCTGGGCCGAGCTGGACGGCTGGGTCGCTCTGCACGGCACCCACGGCGCTGACTAAGCGGCATGGCGCTCGCCACCCAGTGCCCTCATTGCCACACCACGTTCCGGGTCGCCTCGGACCAGCTCAAGCTCCGCGGCGGCATCGTCCGCTGCGGCGCCTGCCAGAGCATCTTTGACGGCAACGCCCACCTGATCGACCTGGATGCGCTGGCGGCCAGCAAGGCCGGCGGCGCGCCGGCGCCGGCGCCTTCCCCTGCCACCGCTCCCGCCGTGGAACCTGCACCTGAGGGAGCTGCCACGGCTCCCGCCCCGCTGACTACCGCCGACGAGCACAGCGCGCAGCCGCAGGACGATGCCGCCGAGGCCCTGCCCGTCTACACCCTCGATTTTGACCACACCTTCGACCCGCTCGGCATCCTGCCGAAACCGGCGCCCGAGGAGCCGGCGGCTGCGCCCGTGCCTGCGACTGCGCCGCGTGCGCAGGTCTGGCGTAACGGCGGCAGCATGGCGGCCGCTCGGCTTGTGCTTGTGCCTGAGCCCGAGCCCGAGACTGAACCCGCGCCCGAGCCGGGAACGATTCCGGAAGCGGAAGCTGCGCCCGAACCGGCGCCGGGAGCCGAACCGGCGGTGCCGGAAGAACCGGCAGTGCAAGCCGATGTCGCGCCTGAAGCGGCGGAGACGGCTCCCGCTGCCATCGCCGAGCCGGTACCGGCCGAAACGCCCGCCGAAGCTGCGCCGCCGCCGCCGGCTGCTTCCGCCTACGCGCCCCAGGGCCGCATCGAGCCCAGCTTCGATCTGCCGGTGGACGAGGAACTGGTTGCCCGTCCGCTGCCCGGCGACGAGGACGCCGATGCCGACGAAGCGCCCGCAGCGCCGGCCATAACCGCCACCACCAGCACCCCGCCGGACGATATTCCATCCGCCGCACTGCCCATGCGCGCCTCCGCGGCCGGCGTCGACACCTTGATGCCGTCATCCGCCCCGGCGCCCGGACCGGCGATGAAATCGGCGCGCGCCAAGGCCGTCGAGGCCCGCACGCGCCGCTCCAGGCTCACGCCTACCAGGATCGATGCGCCCAAGCTGCGCGTGCCGGCGTCCCTCGAGACCGACGAGCCGGAGTTCGTCAAGCGCAGCCGCAAGCAGGAAGAGTCGGGGCGGACCCGGCGCCTCCTGATGATCGGCGGCGCCGTGGTCCTGGCGCTGCTGCTGGCGGCCCAGCTGGTGCTCGACTTCCGCAACGTGCTGGCGGCGCGCTATCCGGGCGCCAGGCCGCTGCTCGGCAGCGCCTGCGCCGTGCTGGGCTGCCGCGTCGGCCTCCCGAGCCAGGTCGAGAACCTGTCGATCGAGACCGGCGAACTGACCACCCTCGGCGTCGACACCTATTCGCTCAACACGCTGCTGCGCAACCAGGGCAGCCTCGCGCAGGCCTGGCCCAGCATCCAGCTCGAACTGACCGACGCCAACGACAAGCCGCTGCTGCGCCGCGTCTTCGGCCCTGCCGACTATCTGCCGAAGGGCGTGCCGGTGGCCGCCGGCTTCGCCGCGCGTTCGGAACAGCCGGTCCGGCTGAACTTCACGCTCACGGATCTGAAGCCGTCCGGCTACCATATGATCGTTTTTTATCCCTAGTTTGACTCAGGACCCAACATGACCAAGACTGCGCTGATCTGCGGTTCGATTGCCTTCGACAAGATCATGCAATACCAAGGCCGCTTCGGCGAAACCCTGCTGGCCGACCAGCTGCACCGCGTGAACGTATCCTTCCTGGTGCCGACCCTGCGCACCGAGTTCGGCGGCTGCTCCGTCAACATCGCCTACAACCTGAAGATGCTGGGTGGCGATCCGCTGATCATGGGCACCATCGGCCAGGACGGCGGCGACTACCTCGAGCGCATGGAAAAGCAGGGGCTGGCGACCAATGCGATCCGCACCATCGACCACGCCTACACCGCCCAGTGCTTCGTCACCGCCGACCTGGATAACAACCAGATCAACGCCTTCCACCCGGGCGCAATGCAGTTCTCGCACGAGAACAGCCTGGCCGACTACCTGCCGCTGCGCGTCGCGATCGTCTCGCCGGATGGCCGCGACGGCATGATCAAGCATGCCCGCGACTGCGCGGAGCGCGGCGTGCCGCTGATGTTCGATCCGGGCCAGCAGCTGCCGATGTTCAACGGCGAAGAGCTGCTGACCTTCCTCGACCAGGCCAGCTACCTCGCCTGCAACGATTACGAATTCGAGATGGTGATGGACCGTACCGGCCTGACTCTGCAGGACATCGCTTCGCGCCTGGACGCGCTGATCGTCACCCGTGGCGAGCAGGGTTCGGACATCTACGCCGGCGGCGAGCACCACAAGATTCCGGCGGTGCCGGCCAGCAGCGTGGTCGATCCGACCGGCTGCGGCGACGCCTATCGCGCCGGCCTGCTGTACGGTATCGCGAACGATCTGGACTGGCCGACCAGCGGCCGCCTGGCCAGCCTGCTCGGCTCCATCAAGATCGCCCACCAGGGCGGCCAGAACCACAGCTTCACGCCCGAGGACATCGCGGAGAAGTTCGAAGCGGCATTCGGCTACCGCTTCTGATCACTGGGTCAGGACTTCAGAACAGCGCCTGGCCCAGGAGGTACTTGATGATCTGCAGCAGGATCAGCGCAACCAGTACCGACAGGTCCAGGCCACCCACCGGCGGGATCACGCGGCGCAAGGGCCGCAGCAGCGGGTCGTTGAGCGCCCGGATGAAAGGCGCCAGCGGCGCATGCGGATTGATCCAGCTGAACACCACTTCGATGATCAACAGGCCCATGAAGCCGTAGATGATCCAGTTCAGGAAGCGGAACACGGCGTACAGCACGACGGTGTATCCGCTCCACCCCGCCACCAGCATCACTGAACTCGCCACCAGCACGATCAGGAAAGCGCCGATCAGGCTAGCCCAGTCATAGCCGCCGAGACCCGGCAGCAGACGGCGCAGCGGGCGTACCAGCCAATCGGTCAAGGTGAAGATGAATTGGGCGATCGACATGGGCGGCCGCACGCGGATCGCCTGCATCCAGAAGCGCAACAACAAGACTCCACCGACGACGCTGGCCGCGGTATCGACGATCAACTGAAGAATGGGCAGCACAAGGACTCCTTAAAAAAAAACCGCTGTGTGAATTTCTCACACAGCGGTATTTTGCCTGAACCAGGCAAGAAAGGTATTACGGACGGCTGCTGGTCGGGAACGGCCATGCTGCCGGCACCGGCACGGTCTTGGCGGTCGACTGGGCTGCCTGGCCTGCCGATGCGCTGTCCTGCTTGGCTTCGGTTTTCGCTTCGGCCTTGGCTTCCGGCTTGGCTTCCGCTTTCGCTTCCGGCTTGGCTTCCGGCTTGGCTTCGGCCTTCGGCGCGGCGGCTTTCTTTGCGGCCGGCTTGGCTGCCGGCTTGGCGGCGGCCTTCACTGCCGGCTTGGACTCGGCGGTTTTGGCAGCAGCCGGTGCCTTGGTGGCAGCGGTTTTGCTTGCGGCAGGCTTGGCGCCCGTCTTCGCCACTGGCGAAGCCGAGCCCTTGGCAGCGGTGGTCTTGGTTGCAGCAGCTTTGGCCGGAGCTTTGGCAGCGGTCTTGCTTGCAGCAGCTTTAGCCGGGGCTTTGGCAGCGGTCTTGCTTGCAGCAGCCTTGGTCGGGGCTTTGGCAGCGGTTTTGCTTGCAGCAGCTTTGGCAGGAGCTTTAGCGGCGGTCTTGCTTGCAGCAGCTTTGGCAGGAGCTTTAGCGGCGGTCTTGCTTGCAGCAGCTTTGGCCGGAGCTTTGGCGGCGGTCTTGCTTACAGCAGGCTTGGCGCCCGTCTTCGCCACTGGCGAAGCCGAGCCCTTGGCGGCGGTCTTGCTTGCAGCGGCTTTGGCCGGAGCTTTGGCGGCGGTCTTGCTTGCAGCAGCTTTCTTGGCCGGCGCTTTGGCAGCGGTCTTGGTTGCAGCAGCTTTCTTGGCCGGCGCTTTGGCAGCGGTCTTGGTTGCRGCAGCTTTCTTGGCCGGAGCTTTGGCAGCGGTCTTGGTTGCGGCAGCTTTCTTGGCCGGAGCTTTGGCAGCGGTCTTGGTTGCGGCAGCTTTCTTGGCCGGAGCTTTGGCAGCGGTCTTGGTTGCGGCGGCTTTCTTGGCCGGTGCAGCTGCCTTGGCGGCGGTCTTGCTTGCAGCCTTGGCCGGAGCTTTGGCAGCGGTCTTGGTTGCTGCGGCTTTCTTTGCCGGAGCTTTGGCAGCGGTTTTGCTTGCAGCGGCTTTCTTTGCCGGTGCAGCTGCTTTGGTTGCAGCAGCTTTCTTGGCCGGAGCTTTAGCAGCGGTCTTGGTTGCAGCGGCTTTCTTTGCAGCCGGTTTTGCAGCGGCTTTAGCGGCCGGCTTGGCTGCCGGTTTTGCTGCGGCTTTTGCTGCCGGTTTTGCTGCGGCTTTAGCTGCCGGTTTAGCGGCGGCTTTAGCAGCCGGTTTTGCAGCGGCTTTGGCGGCCGGTTTGGCGGCCGGTTTGGCGGCGGCTTTAGCGGCCGGTTTGGCGGCTACCGTCTTTTTAGCGGCGACGGTTTTTTCTGCGGCGGCCTTTGCGGCCGGCTTTGCTGCGGTTTTCTTAGCGGCTGTTGCCATTTTAAGTTCTCCTTCTCTGCGATGAGAAAATACGCTACAAGGTTTGAACCCGTCCAACCCGGTCTGCTTGGTCGGGCGAATTATTCATCGGCGCACACTCGGCGTCTGCGTCAATGAATCCGGCACCAGCTGAACTGCTGCAACTCCTCAAGTCTGCAGCACTTCAGCTATCGTCGTCGCCGACGACCGAAACGACAAAAGTTCGATGGTTCACTGCGCTGTCCACACCGCTGCCCGCGAGAGCGCGAAAAGAAAAAGCCGCCATGCCCGACATTAATCAGGCAATGCGGCTTGTTCTTTTCGCGAAGCTTACGTGCATACTGAATGAATCAGCGTCCCATTTTTTGATCGGTTTGCCACCCGTTAAACACGCTTAAAAAATTGCGTGTTCACGTTTTGACAAATTCAATCACGTAAAGTACACGAAAACCTTGTCAGTGCGCAACCCGCACACAGTATTTTTCATGTCTTTCCGCTTGGGCGAAGTGCTATCGGCAGCTTTCAATCGATCGTCGCGATAACTTTGATCCCATTCATACTTCAGCTCCTTCAAAAACAAGCGCGCACCTGCCGCGCATTCCATTAAGTCTTCATACCAATACGCAGCAAATCCATCTTGCAAAGCCACGCCAATCCGCGCAGCAAAGTCGGCCGATCGCAAGGTCCGAGCGCGTCGAGCAATTCATCGACCTGCGTCGGCCGCGATTCGATCGAACCGAAGATCTGGCCGAATTCTTCGAGCGTCGGCAAGGACGACGCGGCGAAGCGGTTGATTCCCATTTCGCGGTATTCGCGCAACTGCGCAAGCGATGCATCCGGCGCCAGTTCGACGATCGATTCCGGCGTCAACTGCGCGCTCGGATAACTCGCGAACGCCGCGAAGGGATCGAGCCGGTCCGGCACCGATTGCGGCAGCGCCGGCACCAGCGCGGCATCGGCGCGGCGCCGCTCATCGAGCTCGCTCCACAGCGCGCGGTAGCGCCCGAACACCACCTGCCAGTCGAACTCCTCGCGTGCGCGCCGGCGTCCGCTTTCGCCCAGCTGGCGGCGCAGTCCGGCATCCTTGATCAGGCGCTCGTAGGCCTGGGCGAGCTGCGCGCCATCCACCGCCACCACCTGGCTGGTATGACCGCAATACTGGTCGTAACTGTCGACGCCATCGTCGTAACGCTGCGCGAGGTCAAGGCCGGCGCCCGCGCCGGGCATGATGGTCGGGATGCGATAGCCGTCGACGCCGTCGCGCACCGTGTCGCGGTAGCCGTTCCAGTCGCTCACCACGCAAGCCAGGCCGGCCGCCATCGCCTCGAGCGGCGTCAGGCCCAAGCTTTCCTGCATATTGTCCGCCAGCGAAGTGAAAACGTCGGCGGCGGCCCAGGCGGCCTGGCTGTCCGCTGTGCGGCCGTCGAGCACCGTCAGCCGCACCGATGGACACAGCAGCGCGGCGGCCTCGCGGAAAGCCTTCTCGATCGCCTCGCTGGCGAACCATCCGCACAGGATCAGGTGCACCTGGCGCCCGCCCTTGTCGGCGCGCTCGAGTGCGCTGAACATCTGCTGCGGATGCGCCTTCGCATGAAAGGAAAGCCGGCCCGGGAACAGGAAGGCGACGTCCTCGTCTTCGATGCCGAGCCGGCGCCGCGCCGCACCGCGGCCGGCTTCGTCGAATGCGAAGTCGCGGCCGTGCACGCCGAGCGGAATCAGCGGCAGCTGCGGCAGCTCGAAACGCTGCGCTCCCAGGCGCGCACGCAGGTAGTCGGCCTGGCGCTCCAGCACTTCGCGCACGCTGTCGCGCACCACGCGCGAGGTGCAGATCACCGCATCCCAGCTGCGCACCGGCGCCACCAGGAGGTTGGCGATTGCGCTCATCACCGCGTGGCTGGACGTGGTGTGCGTGACGCCGCACAGGCTGTAGCGGCGCTCGCCGATGCCCAGGCGGCGCCAGGCCAGGCGCTCGATGCCGGGCGCCGGATGGTAGAGCGTGCCGAAACGCTCGAGCTGCTGCGGCCTGCCCTGGCTCACCCGCTCGACCGCGCCCTTGAAGCCTTGCTCGCGCAGCGCGCGCTCGCATTCGCCGG
The DNA here is from genome assembly GCF_052115005.1 of Massilia sp. 2TAF26. NCBI lineage: Bacteria > Pseudomonadati > Pseudomonadota > Betaproteobacteria > Burkholderiales > Oxalobacteraceae > Massilia > Massilia sp. 2TAF26. The sequence continues at coordinate 113,999 of NZ_JBFRFV010000003.1, read as the reverse complement.
CATGGGCTTCGCCGGCGGCAAAACAGCCGACCGCGGACAATTCGCTCTGCGCGACGGCGCGCATCAGTGCGGCGCCGGCCGCCTGACGTCCCATCGGTTTCGGTCCCGCGACGGAATATGCCTCGGGGACGAAATGCAGTGCGAAGCGGTCCTTCATCTGTCTCCCTCTTCAGCGAATTGCCGCAATGGCTTCAGCAGCTCGAGGTAGGCCGGCAAGCCCACCGATTCGAAATCGTAGTTGCGCAATACCGTCTCGCGCCCGCGCAATCCGGCCGCGGCGGTCTCGTCGCGGCGCGCGATCAGTTCGAGCGCGCGGTCGGCCAGCGCGTCGCTGTCGAAGAATCCGGTCAGGTAGCCATTCTCGCCGTCGCAAATCACTTCGCGCACCGGCGCCGTATCCGAACCGAGTACCGGCACGCCCACCGCCATCGCTTCCAGCACCGACCACGAGAGCACGAACGGATAAGTGAGGTAAATGTGCAGGCTCGAGACCTGCAGCACCGTGCGGTAGCTCGCATATGGCAGCTTGCCGAGGAAATGAACGCGTGACCAGTCCACGGAATCCTCCAATTCCGCGCACAGGGCCTCGCGATAGCTGGCGTATCCTTCGGGCGGACGGCGGCCGTAGCTGACGCCGTCGCCGCCGACCACGACCACCCGCAGATCCGGATTGCCGGCCAACAGGCGAGGCAGGCTGCGCATGAAGACGTGGAAGCCGCGGTAGGGCTCGAGGTTGCGGGCGACGTAGGTCAGCACCGGCTGCGCGCGGCTCAGGACCCTGCCGTCCGGCAGCGTCAGGCGCGCATGCGGATCGGGCCTCAGGTACGCGGTGTCGATGCCCTCGTGAATCCGGTGGATCTTGTGGCGCAGCTCGGGCGGGTGCGCGTTCAGCTGCCAGGCGGTCGGGGTGACGCCGTCGTCGGCCGCCAGCAGCGACTGCATCAGCACCGAATTCTTGATGCGGATCCGCAAGCGGTCGTCGAAGCTGGCCGGGTACTCGGGATCGAAGCCGACGTCGAGTCCGTCGGCGGCCCACCAGAATTCGCAGAACACGACCAGGCGCGCACGCGGGAACACGTCCTTGACGAACAGGCCCTCGCCCCAGCCCGGATGGCAGATCACGACGTCGGGAATCCAGCCCTGCTTCTTCAGCTCGACGCAGACGCGGGTGACGGTCTGCCCGCGCCGGACGCAGGCCTCGAAATACTTCAGGTAGTGGTGGGTCTTCTCGCCGGCTCCGTCGGGCTTCGGGTAGCCGATCGTGCGCAGCTTCGGTCCGAGCTTCGCGCGCGCGACGGCTGCCTCTTCGCCGATCGCGGTGAGCTCTACGTCGGGCCGCGTCTGCAGATAGCGGATCAGGCGCCGGAACTGGCCGGGCAGGTTCTGATGGATGAAGAGAACGCGTAGCATGGCAGGCATGATAGCTTTAGTAGCAAGCCTGTGGCGCAATGGATGATGGCATCCCTTGCGCGAATCGCGCTCAAGACGCTGCGATCGCGATCACCGACCACTGCACGTCGACGATCGGGGTGCGCGTTTCGCGGTCGCGGCGGTAGCTGTGATAAACAAAGCGGTCGCCGTCGCCGCGCGCGCACATGGTGCAGTCGAGCCGGGCCGACACGTGTTCGAAGCCGGCCTGCGCGAGCTGCCAGCGCACGATCGCCGGCAGGTCGAGCCGGCGCGGCCGCGGCGCGACGGTCTCCCGCGGCAGCCCGGTACGCTCCTGGAACGCGTCGACCAGGTCCTCCGACACTTCATAACAGCAGGCGTGGGCCGCCGGTCCGATCGCCGCGATCCAGTCGCCGGGATCGCCGCCGCGCTCGCGCACGAGCAGCGAAAAACAGTCGACGATGCCGGCGTGGGCGCCGCGCCAGCCGACATGCAGGGCCGCCACCTCGCGCCCGTCCTGGCGCGCCAGCAGCACCGGCACGCAGTCGGCGGTGGCGATCGCCAGCAGCAGGCCGGGACGGTCGGTCAGCATGCCGTCGGCTTCGCCGCAATCCTCGTTGGGTTCGGTCGCGACGGCGATGCGGGTGCCGTGGCGTTCGTGCTGGATCGGGCGGCGGGGCCAGTAGGCGGGCAGGAGCTGGGCCATATCGTCGTGGCGGGTGCCGAAGCCGTGGACGATGGCGGGATGGTCGAGGTGCGGGCTGGTAAACATCGTGAGGCTGCCATGCAAAGGTGCGGGCAGCATAACAGACAGTCCGCGGACTGTCCGGCGCGGCAAACAAAAAGCCCGCCGGGCGGCGGGCTTGAAGGACGGGACGGCTGCGCCGGGATCAGTCCCAGCTCAGCGCACCACCGGTCTGGTACTCGGTCACGCGGGTCTCGAAGAAGTTGCGTTCCTTCTTCAGGTCGATCATCTCGCTCATCCACGGGAAGGGGTTTTCCTCGTTCGGGAACAGCGCATCCAGGCCGATCTGGACGGCGCGGCGGTTGGCGATGAAGCGCAGGTAGCCCTTGAACATCGGGGCATTCAGGCCCAGCACGCCGCGCGGCATGGTGTCTTCGGCGTAGCGGTACTCGAGCTCGACGGCCTTCAGGAACAGCTGCTTGATCTCTTCCTTGAACTCGGCGGTCCACAGCTGCGGGTTTTCCATCTTGATCGTGTTGATCAGGTCGATGCCGAAGTTGCAGTGCATCGACTCGTCGCGCAGGATGTACTGGTACTGCTCGGCGGCGCCGGTCATTTTATTTTGACGGCCGAGCGCCAGGATCTGGGTGAAGCCGACGTAGAAGAACAGGCCTTCCATCAGGCAGGCGAACACGATGATCGATTTCAGGAGCTTCTGGTCGTTTTCCAGGGTGCCGGTCTGGAACTGCGGGTCGTTGATGACCTCGATGAACGGAATCAGGAACTGGTCCTTGTCGCGGATCGACGGGATTTCGTTGTAGGCGTTGAAGATTTCCTTCTCGTCCAGGCCCAGCGACTCGACGATGTACTGGTAGGCGTGGGTATGGATCGCCTCTTCGAAGGCCTGGCGCAGCAGGTACTGGCGGCATTCCGGGGCCGTGATGTGGCGGTAGGTGCCCAGCACGATGTTGTTGGCGGCCAGCGAGTCGGCGGTCACGAAGAAGCCCAGGTTGCGCTTGACGATGCGGCGCTCGTCTTCGGTCAGCCCGTTGGGATTCTTCCACAGCTCGATGTCGCGCTGCATGTTCACTTCCTGCGGCATCCAGTGGTTGGCGCAGCCGGCCAGGTATTTATCCCAGGCCCACTTGTACTTGAACGGCACCAACTGGTTGACGTCGGTTTTGGCGTTGATGATGCGCTTGTCGTCGGCGTTGACGCGCTTGGCGACATCGGCGGCGCTGACGCCTTCCGCGATGTTGCTTCCTGCGGCGGCGGCCGGTGCGCCCGTGGTCGGTTCATCGTCCCATGACAGAGCCATGATCTTTTCCTTCTATTATTAACTTAGAAACGTCGCCCCCGCGGAGGCGGGGGCCCAAGTTAAGTTAGCGTACCGCGAACAAACTTGGATTCCCGCCTTCGCGGGAACGACGGGGTGTCTTTACTGGCAGGCTTCGCACTCGTCGAAGCCGGCATCGCCCGGACGCAGGTAGCATGCTGCGCCTTCCACGACATCCGGGGTGCTCGCCACCGGTGCGGCCGGGGCTGCAGCCGGAGCTGCCGCCGCCGCCGACAGGCCGCCATCGACCGCCACGGCGTTCAGGGCGCCGGTACGGGTAGTCGACTTCTCCATGTGGGTCGCCGCGATGGTGCGCAGGTAGTAGGTCGTCTTCAGGCCGCGCAGCCAGGCCAGCTTGTAGGTCTCGTCCAGCTTCTTGCCCGAGGCGCCGGCCATGTAGATGTTCAACGACTGCGCCTGGTCGATCCACTTCTGGCGGCGGGAAGCGGCTTCCACCAGCCACTTCGGCTCGACTTCGAAGGCCGTCGCGTAGATGTCGCGCAGGTCTTGCGGCACGCGGTCGATACGCGACAGCGAGCCGTCGAAGTATTTCAGGTCGTTGATCATGACCTCGTCCCACAGGCCGCGCGCCTTCAGGTCGCGCACCAGGTAGCCGTTGATCTCGGTAAATTCGCCCGACAGGTTCGACTTCACGTACAGGTTCTGGAAGGTCGGCTCGATGCAGGCAGAGACGCCAATGATGTTCGAGATGGTCGCGGTCGGCGCGATCGCCACGCAGTTCGAGTTACGCATGCCGAACTGCTTGATGCGGTTGCGGACCACGGTCCAGTCCATGGTTTCGGACAGGTCCTGCTCCAGGTAGCCGCCGCGCTCTTCGGCCAGCAGCTTGATCGAATCCTGCGGCAGGATGCCGCGGTCCCACAGCGAACCTTCGTAGGACTGGTAGCGGCCGCGCTCTTCGGCCAGCTCGGTCGAAGCCAGGTAGGCGTAGTAGCAGACGGCTTCCATCGAGCGGTCGGCGAATTCCACGGCCTTGCTTGATGCAAACGGCACGCGCATCATGTGCAGGCAGTCCTGGAAACCCATGATGCCCAGGCCGACCGGACGGTGGCGCAGGTTCGAGTTCTTCGCCTTGTCGACGGCGTAGTAGTTGATGTCGATGACGTTGTCGAGCATGCGCATCGCGGTGCGGATGGTCTTCTGCAGCTTGACCACGTCCAGGCCGTCGCCCTTCATGTGGGCCGGCATGTTGACCGAACCCAGGTTGCAGACGGCGATCTCGTCGGCGTTGGTGTTCAGCGTGATCTCGGTGCACAGGTTGGACGAGTGCACCACGCCGACGTGCTGCTGCGGCGAACGGATGTTGCACGGATCCTTGAAGGTGATCCACGGGTGGCCGGTCTCGAACAGCATCGACAGCATCTTGCGCCACAGGTCGAGCGCTTCAATTTTCTTGTACACGGTCATTTCGCCGCGCGCCGCCCTGGCTTCATAGCCCAGGTAGGCTTCCTCGAAGGCCTTGCCGACCTTGTCGTGCAGGTCCGGCACTTCGGACGGCGAGAACAGGCTCCAGGAGCCCTTCTCCATCACGCGCTTCATGAACAGGTCGGGAATCCAGTTCGCGGTGTTCATGTCGTGGGTGCGGCGGCGGTCGTCGCCGGTGTTCTTGCGCAGGTCGAGGAATTCCTCGATGTCCAGGTGCCAGGTTTCCAGGTAGCCGCAGACCGCGCCCTTGCGCTTGCCGCCCTGGTTGACCGCCACGGCGGTGTCGTTCGCCACTTTCAGGAACGGAACCACGCCCTGCGACTTGCCGTTGGTGCCCTTGATGCGCGAACCCATCGCGCGGACCGGGGTCCAGTCGTTGCCCAGGCCGCCGGCGAATTTCGACAGCAGTGCGTTTTCCTTGATCGCGTCGTAGATGCCTTCCAGGTCGTCGCTGACGGTGGTCAGGTAGCACGAGGACAGCTGCGAGCGGCGGGTGCCCGAGTTGAACAGGGTCGGGGTCGAGCTCATGAAGTCGAAGCTCGACAGCAGGTTGTAGAACTCGATCGCGCGCGCTTCGCGGTTCTCTTCGCGCAGGGACAGGCCCATCGCGACGCGCATGTAGAAGGCCTGCGGCATCTCGATGCGGGTTTCGCGGATGTGCAGGAAGTAGCGGTCGTACAGGGTCTGCAGGCCGATGTAGCCGAATTGCAGGTCGCGGTCGGCGACGATGGCCTTGGCCAGCTTCTGCAGGTCGAACTTGGCCAGTTCCTCGTCCAGCAGCTCGGCGTCGATGCCCTTGGCGATGTACTGCGGGAAGTAGGTCACGTATTCGGCGGCGGCACCGGCTTGCGGCACTTCCTTGCCGAAGACTTCCTTGCGGATGGTGTGCAGCAGGATGCGCGCGGTGACCTGGCTGTAGGCCGGATCCTTTTCCATCAGGGCGCGGGCGGCCAGGATGGCCGACTTGTGCAGCTCCTCGACCGGCACGCCGTCGTAAAGGTTTTTGACGGTTTCGGCCAGGATGGCGTCGGCGTCGACATGCTTTTCCAGGCCGGCGCAGGCGGCGCCGATCAGGGACGAGACTTCGTTCATGTCCAGCGGACGGCGCACGCCGCCGTCGACCACGGTGAACTGCGGCGCGGCGACCGCGGTGGCGCCGGCTGCTTCCTTGGCGGCGCGGCGCTCGTCCATGCGCTTGGCGCGGTACAGCACGTATTCGCGCGCGACGTCATGCTCGCCCGAGCGCATCAGGGACAGCTCCACCTGGTCCTGCACATCTTCGATGTGGAAGGTGCCGCCGTTCGGCTGGCGGCGCACCAGGGCGGCGACCACGTTGTTGGTCAGCTGCTCGACCAGGTCGCGGATGCGCGCCGACTCGCGGCCCTGCTCGCCGTTCACGGCGAGGAAAGCCTTGGTCATCGCGACGGCGATCTTGTTCGGAGCAAACGGCACCACGGCGCCGTTGCGGCGGATGATGCGGTAGTCGCCGGTCGCGACCAGTTCAGCCGCGCTGGTGCCGGCAGCCGTTCCTGGTTGCGGATTGATGGAGATGTCCGAAGATGTTTGCATTGAGCCTCCCAGGATGGCAGCGCGCCACCAACTAAAAACGATGAATGCCAACTGAGCAAAGTTGGCAACCTAATAACTTTTTGAAAATAATAAAGAGGAGAGCCATGTTGAAAAACGCCTGCATGCGCCCCTCCTCTTACTGATCTGTCTTCCGACACTGACCACTAGATATAGTGTCCGACAGCCGTATGAGCCTAATTGTAGTCGATATTCGGCAATATCAAAGGCTCTGCTGAGCGGTTTTTTTTGTAGCGCCGAGCTTGACATTTGCCGAGGCGAATCATCATGGGCCTCGGAATGAAAGTAAGCACTAACATAACGATTGGGGGGCCCAGGCGTGGTGCGGCCAGACGTTGACGGAGTCGGCGTTCAGGCTATGCTGCGATGGCGAAAAGGCAACAGCTCGCCCGTTTAACCATGATCCGAATCAGGGTTCGGGCGCGTGGATCTCCAGTTTCTGCATCTGATAGCGCAGTTGGCGCACGCTGATGCCGAGCAGGCTGGCAGCCTGGGTGCGGTTGAACTGGGTCTGCTGCAGCGCGCGCAGGATGATGTCGCGCTCGACCTGGCTGAGGTAGTCCGGCAGGTTGCTGGGCAGCTCGCCGGCGCCCAGGCTCGGCATGCCGGACGGCGTCTCGGCCGGGACCGGCGCGGCGGGTGCGGCGGGCGCCGCGGCCGGCGGCATGGCGGCCTGCGCTGCCGGCTGCGCAGGCGCTTCCACTGCCGCCGTTTCGCGGACCACAGCGGCGCTTCCCGCATCGAGCAAACGCGCGCCCTTCAGCAGCAGATCGCCGGCCTCGATCACGCCGTCGTCGGCAAAGGCCAGCGCGCGTTCCAGCACATTCTCCAGTTCGCGCACATTGCCGGGAAAGGCATAACCCTGCAGCGCTTCCAGCACGCCGGCGCCGAGGCGCGCATTGCCCGGCCCCGCCAGGCGCGCGAGGATGGCCTCGGTCAGCAGCGGCAGGTCGTCGAGGCGTTCGCGCAGCGGCGGCAGGGTCAGCTCGATCACGTTCAGGCGGTAGAACAGGTCCTGGCGGAACTGGCCGGTCTCGACCAGCCTTCCCAGATCCTTGTGGGTGGCGCTGATGATGCGCACGTCCACCGCTTCCTCGGCGGTGGCGCCGATCTTGCGCACGCGCCGCTCCTGAATCGCGCGCAGCAGCTTGACCTGCATCGCCAGCGGCAGGTCGGCCACCTCGTCCAGCATCAGGGTGCCGCCGTTGGCGGCCTGGAAGAAGCCGTCGCGCTCGTCGGTGGCGCCGGTGAAGGCGCCTTTCCGGTAGCCGAAGAACTCGGCCTCCATCAGCGCTTCGGGAATCGCGCCGCAGTTCACGGCGACGAAGGGCTTGCCGGCGCGCGCGCTCCGGGCGTGGATCTCGCGCGCCGCCAGCTCCTTGCCGCTGCCGGATTCGCCGTTGATGGCGATCGGCGCCTGCGAGCGCGCCAGCCGGCCGATCTGGGCGCGCAGCGCCTGCATCGCCTGCGAGCGGCCGAGCAGGCGCGAATTCCTCCCGTCCTCCCCCTCTCCCGGGGCCGACGGCTGCCCGGCCGGCGCTTCGGACAGGCGCAGCGCCGAGCGCACCATGGTGCGCAGGTCGTCCAGCACCACCGGCTTGGAGACATAATCGAAGGCGCCGGCCTTCAGCGCCACCACCGCGTTCTCGGCGCTGCCGTAGGCGGTGATCACGGCGATCGGCGTGCCGCGCCCCGCGCCGGCGACTTCGCGCACCAGCTCCAGGCCGGTGCCGTCGGGCAGGCGCATGTCGGTCAGCACCAGCGCGTATTCGGTCTGGCCCAGCAGCGCGCGCGCCTCGCGCACGGTGGACGCGCTGTCGACGTCCAGCCCCATCTTGACCAGGGTGATCTCGAGCAGTTCGCGCAGGTCGGCTTCGTCGTCGATTACAAGGATGCGGGGAGAACTCATACTCTATATAGTAAAGGTGATCACGAAGCGTCCCGGCGCATCGAAGCCGGCGGGGCCATCGACCCGGTATTCGTAGTCGAGCATGGCGCCGTTGTTCAGGCACAGCTCGCGCGCCAGGTAGAGCCCCAGGCCGGTGCCCTTGCTCGAGGTGGTATAGAAGGGCTCGAACAGGTGGGCCCTCACCTCGGGCGTGATGCCGGGACCGTCGTCCTGCACGTGCAGCTCGACGCGACCGGTGGCGTCCAGCACCGGGAACACGCGGATGCTGGCCGGCTTGCCGCTCGCATAGCGTACGGCATTGCCCAGCAGGTTGACCAGCACTTCCCGCAGGTGCAGGCCGTCGAAGCGCACGGTGCGCGGGCCGGCGTCGCCGATGTAGATCATGTGATCGGCCAGGCCATGGGTTTCCGTGAACTCCGCCTTCAGCTCGGCCAGGAAGGCGCCGAGCGGCACCGGCTCGGCGCCCGGCTGCACCTTGCGCGACAGTTTCAGGATGTCCTCGACCATGCGGTTCACGCGCGCCACGTTGTCGCCGACGATGCGCAGCAGCCGGGTCTCGGCCGGTCCGCTCAGGTCTTCGGCCAGCAGCGAGGTCGCGTGGCCGATCGCCGACAGCGGATTCCTCACCTCATGCGCGATGCTGGCCGTCAGGCGGCCCATCGAGGCCAGCTTGAGCTGCTGCGCCTGGTTCTCGATGGCGCTCACGTCCTGCATGAAGATCACGCTGCGCTCGGCCTCGCCGTCCGGGGTGTCGACCCGCGCGAAACGCAGTTTCAGGTGCACCGGCTGGTCGAGGCGGCCGCGCACCGGTCCGGCCGCGTCCTGCCAGCGCTTGACGGTCACGTAAGTTTCGGCCGGTTCGGCCTCGAGCCAGGCCTGGAAGGCCTGCGCCACCGGTTCCAGCGCGGCGATGTCGGCCAGGCGGAAGTCGCTGTCGCTGTCCAGCCCGAGCATGCGGCGCGCCGCCGGGTTGCCGGAAAAGACGAAGCCGTCGCTTCCCACCACCAGGATGCCGTCGCCGGCATCGTCGACCACGATGCGGTTGACCGCCTGCTGGACCCGCAGGTCGGCACCGCGCCTGGCCGCCAGCTCTTCCTGCCCGATCAGGCGGGCCGCCAGCCGGCTCACCACCAGCACCACGGCAAAGAAGACGGCGCCCGTCATCCCGGCCTGGAACAGCGGCGGCTCCTGGTCGCTGATGAAGATCTGGTAAGTGCTTTCGGCCAGCACGAACAGGGTCGCGAGCGAGGCCGAGAACAGCGCCAGGACCAGCGGCGCCAGGATCGCGGCGCCGGCCAGCGGGAACAGATAGAGCAGTCCGAGTCCGCTGCGGGCGCCGCCGGCGGCCAGGTAGAGCAGCGAGATGACGGTGATGTCGACCAGGATCTGGCAGCACAGCTGCCACAGGAAACGGCGGCGCCAGCGCTGGGTGATGCCGGCGAACAGCAGGGCCGCCAACACGTAGGCGACGCAGGTCTGGCCATAGACCGCGCCGCCCAGCCGGCTGAAGCCCTGGCCATGGCGCGCATCGACCGCCAGGTAGACCAGCAGCACCAGCGCGATCACGATGCGCGTCGCGTTGAGCGTCTGCAGCGAGCGCCAGAAGGTCTCCCGCGACGCTGCGGACAAGGGCTGCCAGGGCGCCATGCGCCTCAATCGATGCGGGAGGCGGCCGCCTGGCGCGCGTGGGCCTGGCTGCAGTAATCGCGTCCGCCCTCACGAACCGATTCCGAGGCCGGGAAATAAATGCCGCATTGGGCGCAGGAAGTCATGCGCTCGGAGTCCTCGACTTGCGGCCGGACCGGCGCGCCGGCGGCGGACATGTCGGGCCCCTGCCCCGGCTGCGGTTGATCGGTGCGCGCGGCCACCGCCGCCCGCAGTTTGCTGCGTACCGCCATCACCACCAGGATGATGAGCGCAATCCAGAATAACAGTCGCGTCATACGAACCCCCGGTGCAGAACGACTTCAAGGACAAAACGGCTGCCGACATAGGCCAGCGCCAGGGTAGCGAATCCCGCCAGCGTGAAGCGCAGCGCGGTCTTGCCGCGCCAGCCGCGCCAGCGGCGTCCGGCCAGCAGCGCGGCGAACAGCAGCCACGACAGCAGCGCGAATATATTTTTGTGGTCCCAGCGCAGCGCGCGCCCGAACAGCTGTTCGGAGAACACGATGCCCGACAGGACGGTCAGGCTGAGCAGAACGAAGCCGATGCCGATCATCCGGAACAGCAGCTTTTCCATGGTCAGCAGGGCCGGCAGCTGGTCGATGGCGGCGCCCAGCCAGCCCTTCTTCGCGTTGCGGGTGTGCAGGCGGGTTTCCTGCAGCGCCATCAGCACGGCGTGGAAGGCGGCGATGGTGAGCGTGCTGTAGGCCATGATGGCGACCGCGACGTGCCAGCCGAAGGCCGGCGTCTGGGACTGTTCGCTCAGCGAGATGAGGCTGCCCGGGAACAGCGGCGGCAACAGGGCGGCGACCGCCGCGCACGGCATCACCATGCGGCGCATGCCGTCGAGCGCGAAATTGCGGTTCTCGATCCACCAGGCCGCCACCGAAATCCACAAGGCGGCCGACAGCATGAAGGCGAAGCCGACGCGCAGCGCACCGTGGGCCAGCATGTCCGGCCACAGCGCGGCGCCATGCAGCGCCCACGCCAGCGCGGTCACGCCGGACACGACGAAACCCCGCCGCGCCGGCAGCAGGGCACACACCGCGTACAGGATGGCCGCGGCAATGAATAAGGTGGTTTGCATAGGGGCGAGTTTACACTATCCGGATCGTTACCACCGTCGTCTCCCGCGAAGTCATCACCGTCGGCCCCGAGAAGTCATCACCGTCGGCCCCGAGAAGTCATCACCGTCGGCCCCGAGAAGTCATCACCGTCGCCCCCGCGAAGGCGGGGGTCCAGGTTTGTTTGCAGAACGCTAGCTTAACTTGGATTCCCGCCTTCGCGGGAACGACGTTTACTAGTAAACACTTAGTCGACAGCCGCCGACCTCATCTCCGCCTCATGATGCCGCTGCTGCTCTTCCATGACGAGCTGCCCCAGCTCGCGCTTGAGCGCATTGAACTCGGGCGCGGCCGGGTCGCGCATGCGCGGCAGGTCGATCGCCATGTCGCGCTTGACCGTGCCCGGCCGGTAGGTCATCACGACGATGCGGTCGGCCAGGTAGATCGCTTCCTCGATGCTGTGGGTGACGAAGATGACGGTCTTCTTCAGCTCGGCCCAGATGCGCAGCAGCTCGTCCTGCAGGTTGCGGCGGGTCAGCGCGTCGAGGGCGCCGAAGGGTTCATCCATCAGCATGATCGGCGAATCCAGCGCCAGCACGCGCGCGATCGCGACCCGCTGGCGCATGCCGCCCGACAGGTCCTTCGGATAGCGCCTGCCGAAGTCTTCCAGCGACAGCAGTTTCAGGAGCTCGGCCACGCGCGCCGCGACGGCGGGCCTGGCCATGCCCTTGATCTCGAGGCCGAAGCCGACGTTCTGCTCGACCGTCATCCACGGGAACAGCGCGTATTCCTGGAACACCATGCCGCGTTCCGGTCCGGGTCCGGCCACCGGGGCGCCGTCGGCCAGGATCCGGCCTGCGGTCGGCGGGGCGAAGCCGGCGATCGCGTTCAGCAGGGTCGACTTGCCGCAGCCGGACGGGCCGAGCAGGCAGACGAACTGGCCGCGCGGGATCTCGAGGCCGATGTTCTCCAGCGCGACCAAGCGGCGGCCGTCGGTTTCGAACACCTTGCTGACCTGATCAATGACGATATGCGCGCTCACTCGGTGCTCCCCATTCAGTGCTCCAGGCCGCGGTGCCAGCGCAGCAGGTGGTTGTTCAGGCGGTTCATGGCCCAGTCGATCGCCAGGCCGAGGAGGCCGATGGTGATCATGCCGGCGATGATCTTGTCCGACCAGAAGTACTCGCGCGCCTCGAGGATGCGGAAACCCAGGCCGTTGTTCACCGCGATCATCTCGGACACGATCACCACGATGAAGGCGGTGCCAACGCCGATCCGCATGCCGGTCAGGATATACGGCACGGCAGCCGGCAGGATCACGCGCAGGAACATGGTGGCGCCGCCGGCGCCCAGGTTGCGGGCGGCGCGCAGGTAGATGCCGTCGACCTGGCGCACCCCGGCGATGGTATTCATCAGCACCGGGAAGAAGGCGCCGATCGCGATCAGGAAGATGGCCGGCGGATTGCCCAGCCCGAACCACAGGATCGACAGGGGGATGTAGGCGATCGGCGGGATCGGGCGCAGCAGCTGTACCAGCGGATTCATCCAGGCGTACACGATGCGGCTGGCGCCCATCGCCAGGCCGAGCGGCAGGGCCAGGCCGGCCCCGACCGCGAAGCCGACCACCACGCGGTACAGGCTGCCGAGCGAATCGATGATCAACTCTCCCGACAGCGCCCACGACCACCAAGCGCCATCAGGCTTGTTCTCGTGCCAGGTCTTGAAATCCTGCAGCGGCAGCAGATAAGCCACCCACTTGTTCCACACCGCCAGCGGCGACGGCAGGATGTTCGCGTTGACCCATCCCATGCCCGCCACCCACTGCCAGATCCCGATCGCCATGATCGGCACCACCAGGCCGACGGCGATGTCCTGCCAGCTTCTTTTTGCCATCCCGCTCTCCCCGCTCACGCGTGGTGATTACTTGACACCCAGGCCCTTCTTGGCCTCGTCCAGCAGGTCGGTCTTGACCCACTCCCTGGCCGCGGGCGGTTTGGCCATGCGGCCGACGCCGGTCTTGTACATGATGTCGGTCGTGGTCTGGATGTGCTCCGGCGTGATGTCGTAGGTGTAGGACGCGTTATCCATCGCATCGCGGAAATCGTCGCTGGTGATCTGGCCCTTGAACACGACGTCGCGCACGTACTTTTCGGCCAGCGCCGGATCCTTGATGAAGGTGCTGGTGGCCTGCACGAAGCAGCGCATGAATTTCTCGGCCAGCGGACGCTTGGTGGTGTAGAACTTCTCGGTCATCACCATGGTACGCACCGGTTCGCCGATCGGGGTGTCGTAAGGCTTGATGATCTCGGTGCCGAAGCCCTTGTTGATGGCCTGCGAGGATTGCGGTTCGGACTGCATCATGGCGTCGATGTTCTTGCCCAGCAGCGCCTGGTTCAGGTCGGCGTAGGCCAGGAACACCAGCTGCACATCCTTGCCCGGCGCGGCGTCGGCGGTGAGGCCCACCTTCTGCAGCTCGGCCATCAAGAGCACTTCCTGGATGCCGCCGCGGGTCACGCCCACCTTCTTGCCCTTCAGGTCCTTGACGCTCTTGATATTGCTGCCCTGCCCCGCCACCAGGCGCGCGCCGCCCTTGGCGAAGCCGGCGACGACATAAATAGGCGCATTGCCGGCGCGGCCGGAGATCGCCGCTTCCGAGGCCGTGGTGCCGACGTCGATCTCGCCGGCGATGATGGCCTGCATCACATCCAGGCCCTTGGCGAACACGCGCTCCTCGACCTTGATGCCGCACTTCGGTGCGATCTCCTTTATATATGACACCGCGCCATAGTGGGCGAACTTGAGGTTGCCGAGCCGGACGACTTCCTGGGCCTGGGCGCCGCCCGCAGCCAGCAGGGAGGCGATGAGAATGGTCTTGCCGAACGCTTTTACTGTCATTGCTGTCTCTCCGTTATGGTCTGCTTCAATGAACTGCGAACTTGCAATGGCAACGAGGCTATAACGTAGAGCAATACATTGTCAAACAGTACAGTTGCTTACTCAGAAATTCACAAATCCGCCTCCCAAGTATCAACGCAGGGCCTTGACTTTTTCGCTTGCGGATCGCCAGGGCAAGGTCTTGACCATCAAAAACATGGCCATACATGCGGTAGAATGGCGGTTTGCGCCCAAACACAATCTAGGTAGATAGGTAGAACACAACCATGCTGGATAACCTGACCCAACGCCTTGCCAAGGTCGTCAAGACGATGCGCGGCGAGGCGCGCCTGACCGAATCGAACACCGCCGAGATGCTGCGCGAAGTGCGCCTGGCCCTGCTCGAGGCGGACGTGGCGCTGCCGGCAGTCCGCGAATTCATCGCCAAAGTGAAGGAAAAAGCGCTGGGCGAAGAGGTCATCGGCTCGCTCTCCCCCGGCCAGGCCCTGGTCGGCGTGGTGCAGAAGGAGCTGGCGGCCCTGATGGGCGCCGACCTCGGCCCCGAGGCGTCCCAGCTCTCGTTCGCCCAGCAGCCGCCGGCGATCATCCTGATGGCCGGCCTGCAGGGTGTGGGTAAGACCACCACCACCGGCAAACTGGCCAAGTACCTGAAAGAGCAGAAGAAGAAGGTGCTGACCGTCTCCGCCGACGTGTACCGCCCCGCCGCGATCGCGCAGCTGGAGTCCGTCACCAAGCAGGTCGGCGCCGACTTCTTCCCGTCCACCGCCAACGACAAGCCGGTCGACATCGCCCTGGCCGCGCTGGACTGGGCCAAGAAGCACTACCACGACGTCCTGATCATCGACACCGCCGGCCGCCTGGCGATCGACGAGGCGATGATGCAGGAGATCGCCGCGGTGCACGCCGCCGTCAAGCCGATCGAGACCCTGTTCGTGGTCGACGCCATGGTCGGCCAGGATGCGATCAACACCGCCAAGGCCTTCAACGAGGCGCTGCCGCTGACCGGCGTAATCCTGACCAAGCTCGATGGCGACTCGCGCGGCGGCGCGGCGCTGTCGGTGCGCCACGTGACCGGCAAGCCGATCAAGTTCGCCGGCGTGTCCGAAAAGCTGGACGGCCTGGAAGCCTTCGATCCGGCCCGCATGGCCAACCGGGTGCTGGGCATGGGCGACATCCTGGCCCTGGTCGAGGAAGCGCGCAAGGGCGTGGACATGCAGGCCGCGGCCGACATGGCCAACAAGATCAAGTCGGGCGGTAAGTTCGACATGAACGACTTCAAGGCCCAGCTGACCCAGATGAAGAAGATGGGCGGCATGGCAGGACTGCTGGACAAGCTCCCGGCCCAGTTCCAGCAGGCGGCAAGCGGCGCCAACATGGACCAGGCCGAAAAGCAGGTGCGCCGCATGTGCGGCATCATCGACTCGATGACCCCGCAGGAACGCGCCAAGCCGGAACTGATCAAGGCCAACCGCAAGCGCCGCATCGCCGCCGGCGCCGGCGTTCAGGTGCAGGAAGTGAACCGCATGCTGACGCAGTACGATCAGATGAACACGATGATGAAGAAGCTCAAAGGCGGTGGCCTGATGAAGATGATGCGCGGGATGAAGGGCATGATGCCCGGAATGCGCTGACCGTCCGTCCCTTTCGGGACCTGTCGAAAGCCGTGCGTGGCAGCCGCTCCGCACGGCTTTTTTGCCTCTTGCGGAGCCCATTTTTCACTCTGGAGCGGCGCGGCTGGCACGATCTGCCATTTTGGGGCTTATAAGAGTGAAAAAATTTCGAAAAAGACTTGCACGAACACTAAAACCCTACCAATATAAGCCGGTGCGATTTATTGCGCAATTTTCCACGTGTTCCGTTTAGGAGGCTCGAAGATGGCAACAGCCAAAAAAACCACCGCAGCGCCCGCCAAGAAGGCCGCTGCAAAACCGGCTGCAGCGGCGAAGCCTGCAGCAAAGAAGGCAGCTCCTGCCAAAGCAGCAGCACCGAAAGCAGCAGCGAAGCCGGCAGCAGCACGCAAGCCCAACGCCGCATTCATGAAAGAGATGACCCCGTCGGCGACCCTGGCCGCAGTAGTCGGCGCCAAGCCGCTGCCGCGTACCGAAGTCACCAAGAAAGTCTGGGACTACATCAAGGCCCAGAACCTGCAGGACGCCGCAAACCGCCGCATGATCAACGCCGACGACAAGCTGAAAGCCGTCTTCGGTGGCAAGGCCCAGGTATCGATGTTCGAGATGACCAAGCTGATCTCCGATCACCTCAAATAAAAACGACGACAGGCCGCCCCGCTGGCCGGATACCAAGATGAAAAGCCCTGGTTTTTGCCGGGGCTTTTTGTTTATATATGCGGTGGTCGCTACAGCCCCGCAGCCGCCTTCATCAGATCGAACACCCGCGTATTCTCGATCGTGCCCTTGAACGGCGCCGACCCCGCCCCCACCGCATACAGCTTCACATCCCCGCCGCCATGTCCCTCGCCTGGCAGGCGCACGCCGGCCTCCTGGCGGTAGTCCAGGGCCTGGGCGCGGGCGTCGTCGACGTCGCTGCGCAGCTCCTGGCGATTCGGGCCGCCGCCGTAGACCAGGGTCGTGTAGGTCTTGCCGTCCGCATCCAGCGCCGGCTGGCCGGTCGCGACGTCGCGCACGATGCCGAGGATCGGGTTGCCGCGCTTCGGATAGCCGTTCATCACCATCGTGTGGTCATGGTCGGCCGTCACCACGATCAGGGTGTGCTCCAGGCCGGGGTCGATGCTCCGCATGCGGTCCAGCGCGGCCTGGATCGCGTTGTCGAAGTCGACCACCTCCTCCAGCGCGTTCTTCGCGTTCGAGTCGTGCAGCGCGTGGTCGATCTTGCCGCCTTCGACCATCAGGAAAAAGCCCTTCGGGTTCTTCGACAGCAGCTCGATCGATTTGCTGGCCATCTCGGCCAGGGTCGGCTGGGTGGGCTTGCGCACGGTGGCGTAGTCGAGGTGGCTGTCGGCGTAAATACCCACGAACTTCCGGTTCGGCAGGGCCGACATCATGTCGCCGCGGGTGGCCGCCACGAAGTAGCCGCGGGACTCCAGCTCGGCCAGCAGGTCGCGCCCGTCCGCGCGGCCCTTCGGGTTGGCCTTCGCATCGTAGGGCGTGAAGAAAGGCCGGCCGCCGCCCATCAGGACGTCGACGCCGTCCTTCAGCCTCTCGTTGTAGCCGGCGCCGCCGGGCACGATCTGCTGCGCGATGGTATAGACCGTGTTGCGGTTGCAGACATGGGAAAAGGTCGAGGCCGGGGTCGCGTGGGTCAGCTCGGTGGTGGTGATCGCGCCCACCGAGCGGCCGGCGGCCTTGGCGAGTTCGAGGATGGTCATCGGCGCGCTGCCATTGTTCTCGCCGCAGCGGTCCACGCTCGGGTTGCCGTTGGCGTCCTTGCCCGGCGACTGCGGCTTGGCATCCTTGCGCGAGATCACGTCGTTATTGATCTTCACGCCGGTCATGTAGGCGCCCATCGACGGCGCGCTGTCGGTCACCATCGCGTCGTTCGAGTAGGTCTTGATGCGCGCGGTGCGGTCCAGGCGCTCGAAGTTCAGCAGCCCCTCTTCCTTGTATTTATAGATGCGGGCGGCCGTGATCGTGGTCGGGCCCATGCCGTCGCCAAGGAAGAAGATGATGTTCTTCGCCTGGGGTGCGGCCAAATTCTGCGCGAAGGCCTGGGTCTGGAATGCGGCTGCCAGCAGCAGCGCGCAGGTGCGGATTGCTTTCATGTGAATCTCCTTGCGCGCCTTACCAGCCGGCCGCCTCTTTGATCAGGGTGAACACGCGGGTGTTGTCGATGGTGCCGCGGAAGACCTCGGCGCCCGCACCCACCGCGCCCAGGTAGACGTCGGCGCCGCCATGGGTCTCGGACTTCATGCGCACCGCCGCTTCCTGGTGGTAGCCGTCGGCGCTGACGATGGCGTCCGTGAGGCCGGCCTGCGAGGCTCGGCTGCCCTGTACCCGGTGCTCGCCGGTACCGAAGCCGAGGACGGTGTAGGGCGCGCCGTCCTTGTCCAGCTTGACCTTGCCGTCCGGGAGGCTGTGCACCAGGCCCAGCACCCCCGGATTGTCCGGCGTGGTCTTGCCGCTGCGCGGCGAATAACCGTTGATCAGCAGTGTGTGGTCATGGTCGGCGGTGGCAACGATCAGGGTGTGCTTCAGGCCCGGATCGGTCTTTTGTACTTCGTCGATCGCGGCTTTCAGCGCGGCGTCGAAGGCCGCGGTTTCCTGCAGCGCGCGCTTGGCGCGGGTGGCGTGCAGCGCGTGGTCGATCAGGCCGCCCTCCACCATCAGGAAGAAGCCTTGATTGCCGCCCTGCGCACTGCGCTGGCCCAGCAGCGAGACCGCCTTGCGCGTCATCTCGGCCAGGCTGGGCTGGCGCGCCGGATCGCGCTCGGCGTCGTAGGCCAGGTCGTCCTGCGCGAACAGGGCGATGGCCGGCAGGCTTGATGGCGCCAGCGCCTTGAGGCTCGCGGCATCGAAGGCCGTGCGGTAGCCAAGCGCCTGCAGCTCGGCCAGCAGGTCGCGGCCATCAAGGCGCTTGCCGCCGCCGGCCGCCGGCTTGAAGTACTGGGCGCCGCCGCCGACGACCAGGTCGATGCCGCCGCCCAGCGCCGTGTTATAGCCGGCGCCGCCCGGCACCATCATCGCCGCGATCTGGTTTTGCAGTTTGCGGTGGCAGGCGTGGGCATAGGTGGCGGCCGGGGTGGCGTCGGTGACGCTGGTCATGGTGACGATGCCGGTGGCGAGGCCGCGCGCCTTGGCCAGTTCCAGCAGGGTCGGCACCGGCTGGCCGTTCTCACAGCGGCTGGCGCCATCCGCCGCCGGCGCCATCGCGCGGGTGTCGGACGACATCGAGATCACGCCATTGTTCTGCTTCACCCCGGTCATATAGGCCGACATCGAGGCCGCGCTGTCGGTCACCTGGGCATCGTTCGAGTAGGTCTTCACGAAGGCCGATTCGGGCAGCGTGTCGATGGTCAGCTCGCCGCTTTCCCCCACCGCGTAGATGCGGGCGGCGGTCAGGGTGTTGATGCCCATGCCGTCGCCGAGGAAGAAGATCACGTTGCGGGCGCGGTCGATGTCACGGGCCTGCGTGGTGGCGGCGCTGGTCGCGGGCGGCGCGCCGGCGCAGCCCGTCAGCGCGGCGGCGCCGCAGGCCATCAGCATGGCGGCGGCGAAGGGGGTGAATCGCATGTCTGCTTGCTCCCTGATGAGGAAAGCAAGCAGTCTATCCGAGGAAGGGACGCAGCATCAAATACAGGCCGAGCCCGAGCAGGCCGATGAAGTAGCAGCGGCGGAAGGGTTCGGGACGGATGCGTCCGCGGATCCGCCGGCCGATCGCCATGCCGCCCAGCGCCGGCAGCAGCGCACAGAAGGACAGGCCGGCCTCGCGCAGTTCGAACTGCCCGGCCAGCCGCAGGGAGGCCGCCAGCGCGACGGTCGAGGTGGTGAAGGCCAGGCCCAGCGCCTGTGCCAGCAGCTCACGTTCGAGACGCAATCCCCGCAGATAAGGCACGGCCGGGATCACGAACACGCCGGTGGCGGCCGTGACCGCGCCGGTGGCGAGGCCTACCACGGGCGAGGCCGCGCGCTCGCCGCTGGGCGGCACGTGCAGCGTGAAGGACGCCAGGCCGGCCGCCGCCACCATCATCAGGGCGCCGCCCAGGGCCGCCACCGCATCCGCGGAAGCGCTGGCCGGCAGCAGCATGCCGCCGACGAGGGTGCCGACGGCGATTCCGGCCAGCATCGGCCACAGGCGGCGCGCGAGCGGCCCCGCCGAGGGACCTGCCGCCACTTGCCAGGCATTCGTCACCAGCGAAGGCACGACCAGTAAAGCGGCTGCGTCGCGCGGCGCCATCATCATCCCCAGCAGGCCGACCGCGACCGTCGGCAGACCGAGTGCGGCCACGCCCTGGACCAGGCCGGCGAGCAGGAACACCAGGGAAATCAAGGTCAAATCGAAGGCTTCATGTGCGTGTAAGATGGAAAGCAGAGCGTCCATGCCTGGAATTCTGCCCCATCCCGGGCGCTTGCAGAATGAGGGATTACCGCAATGAGCCTTCGGAAATTCCGAAGGCTAAACGAGAGAGGCTATGAGATTTGACCTGGTCGACATGCAGCTGTTCCTGCACGTGGTGGAAGCCGGCAGCATCACCGGCGGCGCCGCGCGCGCCCACCTGTCGCTGGCTTCCTGCAGCGAGCGCATCCACAGCATGGAGGAGACGCTGGGGGTGCCGCTGCTGCTGCGCGGACGGCGCGGGGTGAGTCCGACGCCGGCCGGCGAGGCCCTGGTGAGGCATGCGCGCCTGGTGTTCCAGCAGCTGGAGCGCATGCGCGCCGAGCTGGGCGACCATGCCCAGGGCCTGAAGGGCACGGTGCGGCTGCTGTGCAATACGGCCTCGCTGACCGAGTACCTGCCGGACGCACTGGCCGGCTTTTTGGCGCGCCACGCCCACGTCGACGTCGAACTCGAAGAGCGCGCCAGCCATGAGGTGGCGAAGGCGGTGCGTGAAGGCGCAGCGGACCTCGGCATCCTGTCGGACGCGGTCGACCTCTCGCAGCTGGAGAGCTTCCCCTTCCGCACCGACCGCCTGGTGGCGGTGGCCACGCCGGCGCTGGCGGAGGTGCTGTCGCCGGACGGCCGCCCGGTGGCCTTCGCGCGCCTGGCCGATTTCGACCAGGTCGGCCTGGCCGGCGACAGCGCCCTGTCCAGCTACCTGGAGCTGCAGGCGCGGCGTCTCGGGCGCACGCTGCATACGCGGGTGCGCCTGCGCGGCCTCGAGGCGGTCTGCAGGATGGTGGAGGCAGGTGTCGGGATCGGCATCGTGCCCGAGCCGGCGGCGCGGCGCTGCGCGCAGACGATGACGATCGCGGTGCTGGAGCTGGCGGATGCGTGGGCGCTGCGGCAGCTGGCGATTTGCGTGCGCAGTTTCGATGATTTGCCGCGGCATGCGCAGCAATTGGTGGATGCATTACGGGCGTGAGCGCGGGTGGAGACCGCCCACGCAATCACATGCGAATCAGTTCAACGCGATGGCCGTCGCGGCCGCCGGCTTGAACTCCCAATTCTTCCACGCCGCCAGCACCGCATTCGGATACTCCGGCCGGCCGCGGCTGCCGTTGTAGCGGCCCAGCGCCAGATACAGGTTGCCGCCTTCCATGTCGATGTACATGCGCAGGATCGAGCAGCCGTAGCGCAGGTTGGTCTGCATGTCGAACAGGGCGCGGCGGTTGGAGTCGCCGATCACCCTGGTCCAGAACGGCATCACCTGCATGTAGCCGCGCGCGCCGACGATCGACACCGCGTACTTGCGGTAGGCCGACTCCACCTGGATCAGGCCCAGCACCAGCCCCGGATCGAGGCCGGCGCGGGTCGCTTCGTACCAGGCCGACTCGAGGAACTCGGTGCGGACCTGGTCGTCCGGCAGGCGGCGCTTCAGGCGCGCCGACATCGCGTCGAACCACTGCCGGTAGCGCCCCTGGGCGGCGGCGTCGCGGAACACCGGTTTCGGCGGGCGCCCGTCGCGGATCGCCCGTTCGAGCGCCAGCCGGACCGAATCGGCCAGCGCTTCTTCCTTCTGGTTGCCGGCGTAAGCCGCGCCGCTGCTCATCAGTGCAGCGGCAGCAAGCATGGAGCCGAGCCAGGCCGAAGCCCGGCTTGCAAAACGGGCAGGCATCACTTGGCCAGTTTGCCTTTGACGAAGGCGACCATGTCGGCGGCGGGCACGGAGCTCGCTTCGGCATCGCGGCGGCCCTGGTATTCCAGGTTGCCTTCCTTGAGACCGCGCTCGCCGATCACCACGCGGTGCGGCACGCCCACCAGTTCCCAGTCGGCGAACATGGCGCCCGGACGCAGGCCGCGGTCGTCGACGATGACGTCGATGCCGGCCGCCTGCAGTTCGGCGTACAGGCGGTCGGTCTCCGCCTTCACCAGTTCGCTGCGGTCGTAGCCCATCGGGCACAGCACCAGCTCGAAGGGTGCGATCGCGTCCGGCCAGACGATGCCCTTGTCGTCGAAGTTCTGCTCGATCGCCGCGCCCAGGATGCGGGTCACGCCGATGCCGTAGCAGCCCATCTGCATCGGTACCGGCTGGCCCTTTTCGTCCAGGTAGACGCAGTTCATCGCGGCGGAGTAGGCGGTACCGAGCTGGAACACGTGGCCCACTTCGATGCCGCGCTCGATCGCCAGCACGCCCTTGCCGTCCGGCGAAGCGTCGCCTTCGACCACGTTGCGCAGGTCGGCGACGATCGGCTCGGCGACGTCGCGGCCCCAGTTGGCGCCGCTCAGGTGGTAATCGGCCTCGTTGGCGCCGCAGACGAAATCGGCCATGTTGGCGACGGTGCGGTCGGCCACGACCTTGACCGGCTGCTTCGTATTGATCGGACCGAGGTAGCCCGGCACGGTGCCGTAGGCTTCCTGGATTTCGGCTTCGCTGGCGAAGCGGAAATCCTTCAGGCCCGGAACCTTCGACACCTTGACTTCGTTCAGCTCATGGTCGGCGCGCAGCAGCAGCAGCCAGTTTTCCTTGGTCCCATCTTCCTTTTCGACCGTCAGCGCGATCGACTTGACGTTCTGTTCCAGCGGGATGCCGAGCAGCTTGGCCACACCTTCGCACTTGGTGGTGTTGGGCGTGGAGACCTTGGTCAGCGGCTGGGTTGCGGCGGCGCGCGCAGCGATCAGCGGCAGTGCCTCGGCCGCTTCCATATTCGCGGCGTAATCGGAGGTCGGGCAGTAGACCAGTGCGTCCTCGCCGGTGCTGGCGATCACGTGGAATTCGTGCGAGCCGGTGCCGCCGATGGCGCCGTTGTCCGCCGCCACCGCGCGGAACTTCAGGCCGAAGCGGGTGAAGATCTTCACGTAGGCGTCGAACATGGTCTGGTAGGAGACCTGCATGCCCTCGACGTCGCGGTCGAAGGAATAGGCATCCTTCATGGTGAACTCGCGGCCGCGCATCAGGCCGAAGCGCGGACGGCGCTCGTCGCGGAACTTGGTCTGGACGTGATAGAAGTTCACCGGCAGCTGGCGGTAGCTCTTGATCTCGGTGCGCACCACGTCGGTCACGACTTCTTCCGAGGTCGGCTGCAGGGCGAAGTCGCGGCCATGGCGGTCCTTGAGGCGCAGCAGTTCAGGCCCCATCTTGTCCCAGCGGCCCGTCTCTTGCCACAGTTCGGCCGGCTGCACCAGCGGCATCAGCAGCTCGATGCCGCCGGCCTTGTTCATTTCTTCACGGATGATGGCCTCGACCTTGCGGATCACACGCAGGCCCAGCGGCATGTAGGTATAGATGCCGGAGCCGAGGCGCTTGATCATCCCGGCCCGCATCATCAGCTTGTGGCTGACGATCTCGGCGTCGGAAGGCGCTTCTTTGAGCGTTGAAATAAAAAATCGAGAGGCACGCATATCGATGAATTCTTTTTAAAAAGAGAGGGTTATAATCAACCTAATTTTAAAGGATTAGCTGGCCGATGCATCCAATCTTTATACAAATGGCTCTGAAAGAAGTGGTGCATGCCGTTGTTCCGACGCGAGTTAACGGCAGAGGCACCTGAGCTGTAAGTAAAAATAGAAGAGACAAGAGCAAAAGCTGGCAGAAAGTTTCGAGGTGAATCATGCTCGATCGTGAAGGGTTTCGCCCCAACGTCGGCATCATCCTGCTGAACGCCAACAACGAGGTGTGGTGGGGCAAACGGGTGCGCGAGCACTCGTGGCAGTTTCCGCAAGGGGGTATCAAATACGGCGAGACGCCGGAACAGGCGATGTACCGCGAGCTCGAGGAAGAGATCGGCCTGCGCCAGGAGCACGTCAAGATCGTGGGTCGCACCCGCGACTGGCTGCGCTATGAGGTGCCGGATCACTTCATCAAGCGCGAAGTGCGTGGTCACTATCGTGGCCAGAAGCAGATCTGGTTCCTGTTGCGCATGGTCGCCCGCGACAATGACGTCAACCTGCGCCTGACCGACCACCCCGAATTCGATGCCTGGCGCTGGCACGACTACTGGGTGCCGCTGGACGTGGTCATCGAGTTCAAGCGCGATGTCTACCAGCGTGCGCTGCAGGAACTGTCGCGCTTCCTCACCTGGCCGTCCAATGGCCAGGGCGAACGCCGCCACAGCTCGCGCTACCTGCGCCAGCCGCACGAGCGGCGCGGAAATGGCGGGAATGGCGGTAGTGGCAACACGGGAAATGCCGGCAACGTTCAGCCAGGCAATAGGCAGTCCACCAACGCCAGCAACAAGGTGGTGGTCGCTGCCAGCAAGGCGATCGCCGATGCGGTGGGAAGTTCTCAATTGGTGCTTGCGCGCGACAAAGAGTAATCAAAAGTAGCGTAAAAGCAACAACCTGGAAGGCAAGTACGTCGTTTTATCGGCGCACTTGCCTTTTTGCATTTTTTTCTTGCAATATTTACAAGTTTGCGCAGTAGAATTACCAGCATTGCTCCTCAACAGAAAGACAATAATGATGCCGCTGAAACGTGCCCTGCTGCCACTGGCCTGCGCACTGCTCCTGAATCCGCTGGCCCGCGCCGGCGACGCCCCGCGCTGTACCTATGTCGAGGTCGCCGACATGCCGCTCAAGTATGTCGGCCAGGGCCTGGTGCCGGCGGTCGACGGCGTGATCGATGGCGCGCCCGCGGTCATGCTGGTCGACACCGGCGCCTTCGACACCCAGCTGACCATGAACGCCGTCGCCAAGCGCGACCTGGTCATGCACATGACGGGACGCTACGTCGAAGGCATCGGCGGCAGCTCGCGGCTGTACGCGGCCCGCATCGGCGAATTCGCGATCGGCCCGGTGAAGAGTTCCAGGAAGCGCCTGGACCTGTACGTGATCGGCGAGACCACCTTTACGCCGGCTTTCGACGCCCTGGTCGGCGCGCCTTTCCTGCTGCAGGCCGACATGGAATTCGACCTGCGCGCCAAGCACATGAAGTTCTTCCGCCCGCAGAACTGCGACCGCGACACCCCGCTCAACTACTGGAAGGAAGAGACGGTCGTCCTGCCCTTCGAGTTCAGCCGCAGCGACAGCCCGAATCCGCACTTCACGGTGCTCGTCAACGGCAAGGAGCTGGACGCCATGATCGATACCGGCGCGGCCAACAGCTTCCTGACACTGAGGGGCGCCAAGAAGCTCGGCATCGACGTCAAGGCTGCGGACGTGACGCGGCTGGGCGATACCGGCGGCGTCGGCTCGGACCGCGCCTCGCACTGGACCGCGCCGATCAAGTCGGTGCAGATCGGCGGCGAGACCATCGGCGGCGCGGAGCTCAGCATCGTCGACGTCCAGAGCCAGCTCGAGGCCGAGCTCCTGCTGGGCCAGGATTTCCTGCGCGCCCACCGCGTGCTGTTCGCGATGAGCCAGCGCAAGCTCTACATCGCCTACCTCGGCGGCGACGTGTTCTCGCGCCGCACCGGCCTCGAACCGTGGATGCTGCAGGAGGCCGACGGCGGCAATGCCGACGCCCAGTATGCGCTGGCCTATATGCTCAACACCGGCCGCGGCGCCCCGCGCGACCCGAAACAGGCCCAGTCCTGGCTGGAAAAAGCCGCCGCGGCCGGCCAGCCGAACGCCAACCTCAATTTCGGACGCCAGCAGATGCTGCACGGGAAAGTCGACGAGGCGATCCCGAAACTGCGCACCGCCCTCGACCAGCTGCCTGCCGAGCGCTTCGGCCCGCTGTGGCTGTACAACGCCCGCGTGCGCAAGGGCCAGGCCGAGCTGGCGAAGACCGAACTGGCCGCCAGCGTGAAAAAGCAGCGCAACGACGACTGGCCGGCGCCGATCGCCGACTTCTACCTCGGCAAACTGGACCAGGCCGGCCTGCTCGAGATCGCCGCCAAGGACAAGCAGGCCGCGCATGCGCGCACCTGCATGGCGACCTCCTACATGGCCGAATGGCATGCCGCGCGCGAGGAAAAGCCGCAGGCCGAGGCGCTGCTGGCGAAACTGCACGCCGAGTGCCGCCCGGCGAAACCGGCGGCGCCGGTGGCGCCACCGCCAACCGCCGCTCCCTGAGCCGGCAAACGCGAGAAAAGCAGGCGCGCTACAATGGCGCCTGCTTTCCTTTCTGCGACCCCACCATGTTCACCCCCTCCTCCAACGATGTGCGCCGCTTCTTCTGCGAAGCCTGGCGCAAGCGCCGCGCCAACGAAATCCTGACCCCGATGGATGCGATCGCGGCCGACTGGATCGACCAGCATCCGGAATACCACGACGCCCTGCTCGACGCCGACGAGGCCGTGGCGCGCGACTACTCGGTCGAAGGCGGCCAGCCGAATCCCTTCCTGCATTTGTCGATGCACCTGTCGATCGCCGAACAGGTCTCGATCGACCAGCCGCGCGGCATCAAGGCGGCCCACGATGCCCTGGCGGCCCGCATCGGCGAGCACGATGCGCACCACGACATCATGGAGTGCCTGGGCGAGATGATGTGGACCTCGCAGCGCAGCGGGCTGCCGCCGGATGCGGAAGCCTATATCGACTGCGTGCGCAAGCGCGTCCGCTGAAACAAGTTCAATCCAGCTTGTCGTCGCCACGCGGTGAGCGGCAGCGCCAAAAAACAAAGTCCGCCGGCATGGGCCGGCGGACCAGAGAGACCGCTAGTTTACTTGGCAGCGCTTATTTGCGAACGACCAGCGGCCCCGGAAGGCTTTGCAGGTAGGCGGCGATATCGGCCTTGTCGCGGTCCGACAGCGGCTGGGCCATGCCGGCCATGATCGGATTGTTACGGCCGTTCATGACCTTGTCGCCGCGCTGGTAGGCGGTGAGCGCATGCACCAGGTAATCGGCATGCTGGCCGGCCAGCTTCGGATAGCTCGGGTCGATCGGGCTCTTGTAATCGGCGCCGTGGCAGGAGGCGCAGTTGTATTTCTTGGCCAGTTCGGCGCCGCGCGCGGTATCGCCGCTGGCAAAGGCGGACGCGGACACCATCAGTGCCGCGGTGCCGGACAGGGCTAGGATCAGTTTATTCATGGCGTCCCCGGCTCATTTGGTGGGCGTGGCGGCCGACTGCTGCGCGTAGTAGGCGGCGATGTCGGCGATGTCCTGGTCCGACAGCACCTTGGCGGTCGGCGTCATTTGCGGATGCTTGCGGTCGCCCTTCTTGTAGGCTTGCAGCGCGGCTTCGATGTATTTGGCGGACTGGCCGCCGATCATCGGCACCTGGTAGACCTCGGGGAAGGCGGTCTTGTACTCGGGGATGCCGTGGCAACCGATACATTGCTCAATCTTGTTCGGTGCGGCTTTCGGGTTGGCGACGATCTCTGCGGCGCCGGCTGCACTGGCCATCACGGCTCCGGCGGCGGCAAGCAACAGTACAGCTAATGGTTTTCTCATGATTGCACAATCGTATGGTTGAATTGTATACCGCAACTGCTCAAAAACTTAGCAAATGTACTACGAATAGCCGATTCTATATGAAGAATATGGCTCAGTCTACAAAGCAACAATTCAGCGGTGGCGATGCAACTGTCATATACTCGATGTCACTTCCCCATCACCTTGAACGTCCCATGCACGCAACCCAACGTTTCGAAGGCAGCGACAACTACGTCGCCACCGATGACCTGAAACTGGCCGTGAACGCCGCCCTCACCCTGGCCCGCCCGCTGCTGATCAAGGGCGAGCCCGGCACCGGCAAGACCATGCTGGCCGAAGAAGTGGCCGCGGCGCTCGACATGCCGCTGCTGCAGTGGCACATCAAATCGACCACCAAGGCGCAGCAGGGCCTGTACGAATACGACGCCGTCTCGCGCCTGCGCGATTCCCAGCTGGGTGACGAGCGCGTGCGCGACATCCACAACTACATCGTCAAGGGCGTGCTGTGGCAGGCCTTCACGGCGCCCGAGCCGGTGGTGCTGCTGATCGACGAGATCGACAAGGCCGACATCGAATTCCCGAACGACCTGCTGCGCGAACTCGACCGCATGGAGTTCTACGTCTACGAAACGCGCGAGATGGTGGTGGCCAGGCACCGTCCGCTGGTGATCATCACCTCGAACAACGAGAAGGAGCTGCCGGACGCCTTCCTGCGCCGCTGCTTCTTCCACTACATCAAGTTCCCGGACCGCGAGACGATGGCGGACATCGTCAACGTCCACTATCCGAACCTGAAGCAGGAACTGCTGGCCGCCGCGCTGGAGAACTTCTACCAGCTGCGCGAGGTGGCGGGCCTGAAGAAGAAGCCGTCGACCTCCGAATTCCTCGACTGGCTCAAGCTCCTGCTGGCCGAGGACATCCCGCTCGAGGCCCTGCGCAGCGGGGACTCCCGGACCATCGTGCCGCCGCTGCACGGCGCGCTCCTGAAGAACGAGCAGGACGTCCACCTGTTCGAGCGCCTGGTGGCGATGGCGAGGCACAACCGATGATCCGCGTCGATCCCGCCACCCTCGAATTCAACGGCGTGCGGCTGGAGCCGCTGGCCCTGCACCACGTCGACGGCCTGCGCGCCGCCGCCGCGGACGGAGAATTGTGGAACCTGCGCATCACCTCGGTGCCGGCGCCGGACGAGACGGAACAGTACATCCGCACCGCGCTGGAGATGGACAACCGGCGCGCCTTCGCCGTGATCGACGTGCCGACCGGTGCCGTGATCGGCTCGACCAGCTACCACGACATCGTCGCGGCCATCGACCGCGTCGAGATCGGCTACACCTGGTATGCGAAGAGCCGCCAGCGCAGCCACGTCAACACCAGCTGCAAGCTGATGCTGCTCTCGCATGCCTTCGACATGCTCGGCTGCGCGGTGGTCGGCCTGCGCACCGATAACTTCAACCACGCCTCGCAGGCGGCGATCGAGCGCCTCGGCGCAAAGAAGGATGGCGTACTCCGCCACCACGGGCCGCGCCGCGACGGCACCGTGCGCGACACGGTCATGTACAGCATCCTGCGCGGCGAGTGGCCCGAGATCAAGTCGCAGCTGCACTACCGGTTGAGCAGGCATGCTGATTGATTTCTTCTTCACCCTGCGCGACGCCAGGGTGCCGGTCACGCTCAAGGAGTTCCTGACGCTGCTCGAAGCGCTGGAAAAACAGGTGATCGCGCCCTCGCTCGACGAGTTTTATTACCTGTCGCGCCTGGTGCTGGTGAAGGACGAAGCCCACTTCGACAAGTTCGACAAGGCCTTCGGCGCCTATTTCAAGGGCATCGAGACGGTGTTCGACACCAAAGCCGACATCCCGCTCGACTGGCTGATCAAGCGCCTGGAGCGCGAGCTGACGCCGGAGCAGAAGGCCGAGCTGCAGAAGCTCGGCTACGACAAATTGATGAACCGCCTGGCCGAGCTGCTGAAGGAGCAGAAAGCGCGCCACGAGGGCGGGAACAAATGGATAGGCACCGGCGGCACCTCCCCCTTCGGCAACGGCGGCACCAATCCGGAAGGGATCCGCATCGGCGGCAAGAGCAGGAACCGCAGCGCCGTGAAAGTGTGGGAGCAGCGCGAATACAAGGACTACGATGGCGAGCGCGAACTGGGCGTCCGCAACATCAAGGTGGCGCTGCGCCGCCTGCGCCGCTTCGCCCGCCTAGGTGCCGCCGAGGAACTGGCGCTGGACGACACGATCCGCTCGACCGCCAACAACGCCGGCTGGCTCGACATCAAGATGCAGCCCGAGCGCAAGAACCGCATCAAGGTGCTGATGCTGCTGGACGTCGGCGGTACCATGGACGACCACATCGAGCGCACCGAGGAACTGTTCTCGGCGGCGAAGACCGAATTCAAGAACATGGAGTTCTTCTACTTCCACAACTGCGTCTACGACTACCTGTGGAAGAACAACCGGCGCCGCAGCTCGGAGCGCTTCCCGACCTGGGAAGTGCTGCGCAAATATCCGCCCGACACCCGCGTGATCTTCGTCGGCGACGCCACCATGAGTCCCTACGAGGTGCTGGCCCCGGGCGGATCAAGCGAATACAACAACGAGGAAGCGGGCGCCGAATGGCTGGCGCGCTTCTGCAACGCCTTCCCGAAATTCGCCTGGCTGAATCCTGAGCCGGAAAGCCTGTGGCAGTACCGGCAGTCGATTGCCGTCATCAAGCAGATCATGAATAACCGGATGTTTCCGGTGACGATAGATGGGCTGGAGCGGGCGATGCGCCTGCTGAGCAAATAAGGTCCGCGTGGGCGCGGGGAGCCTACCCTACTAACGAATCGCGGCTCGAACGATCATCAAGCCCACGATATCGATCCACGCATGCACCAGCATCGAAGCCAGGAGGCCGACACGCTGGAACACGAAGCCCAGCACCACGCTGCCGACGAACACGCCGGCCGCCTGCGCCAGCGCGGCGCCATCCAGCTTGCGGAAGCGGTACACCGGCACGTGCGTGACCAGGAACAGCAGCGAGACGATCCACACGCCCAGCAGCGGCTGCAGGGCCGCGCGGAACAGCATCTCTTCGCCAACGGCGGCGGCGATGCTGATCCACAGCGGATTCAGGCCGCCCAGGTCGAGCTTGGCATAGCTCTCGATGGTGCGGGCGCTGGAGGCCGAGTTGGCGGTCATGCGGAACAGCAGCCATGACACGCCGGCGGCGAGCAGCGCCAGCACCTGGCCGACCAGCAGCTGGGTCAGCGGCCCAAGCGGACGGCTGAACAGTTCCAGCGGATGCGGCCGGCCGAACCAGATGATGGGGGCGGCGATCAGGCAGAAGACCAGGCAGGTCAGCAATTGGGAAGCGAGGCGGATCGGGGCGCGCGGTGCGGTCTGTGGAGCTTGGGTCATCCCGCCATTCTATCCCAGCGTACCGGGCCGCCTTTCAAGGGCGTCCGGCAAGGCCGCATACCAGTCCGCGTATGGCGTGTTCGCCACCATCCTGCGATTGAAATCCGGCGCGCCGTCCGTCCACCACACCGGCCCGCGTTCGCCCAGTGCGCGCTTGGCTTCGTCGACGTCGCGGCGGGCGCCGCGTTCGGCCGCCACGTCGCCGGCCTTCTTCGCGACGCCGACCTGGCGGCGCGCCTTCATCAGCCTGTCGACCCATTCCTGCCTGAGTTCCGGCGCCAGCGCAGGATTGCTCGTGCGCCAAAGCCGGCCATTGACGACGAAATAACGTCCGTCCGGCGTCACGGGATATTGTCGGGAGCTGGACATGGACTTACTCTAGCATGTCGAATCTGCCGGGCCTCGTTCGTCGTACCATCGGAGGGATGTCCTCTGCCACCAACGATAAGGAAGCTATCATGACCACCAACACCGTCGAGCTGCACCGTGTCCTGAAATCCAGCGCCGACCGCGTCTACCGCGCCTTCACCACCGCCGCCGCCTTCGCCAAATGGCTGCCGCCGCATGGCTTCATCGGCACCGTCCACGAGATGGACGCCCGGGTCGGCGGCCGCTACCGGATGTCCTTCACCAATTTCACCACCGGCCATATCCACTCCTTCGGCGGCGAATACCTGGAACTCGCGCCGGGCCAGCGCCTGCGCTACTCGGCCGAATTCGACGATCCGAACCTGCCTGGCCAGATGCAGACCACGGTGCAGCTGCGCGAAGTGTTCTGCGGCGTCGAGGTCAAGATCCGCCAGGAAGGGATTCCGGCCATGATTCCGGCGGAAGCCTGCTATCTGGGCTGGCAGGAGTCGCTGGAACTGCTGGCGAAGCTGGTCGAGGCCGAGATCAGGGACTGAGCCGACGGGCCGCGCTATGATGTGGGCCTTCGCTCATCAAAGGAGACATGCATGCTGAATCACGTGATGCTCGGGTCGAACGACCTGGAACGCTCGAAACGCTTCTACGATGCCGTGCTCGGCACGCTCGGTGCCGGCGAGCCCTTCCGCGACACCGCCGGCAGCGGCCATACGCGGCTCTTCTACCGCCACAACGGCAGCACCTTCTGCATTACCGAGCCCATCAACGGCGAAGACGCCACCTTTGCCAACGGCGGCACCATCGGCTTCAAATGCGATTCGCCGGAACAGGTGCAGAAGTTCCATGACACCGCGGTCGCGCAGGGCGGCACCTCGATCGAAGAGCCGCCGGGCTTGCGCGAAGGCAGCATCGGGAAGATGTATCTCGCTTACGTCCGCGATCCCGACGGCCACAAGCTCTGCGCCATCTATCGTCCTAAGAACCTTTCCCGGTAGGCGGGGGGAAGCTCATGACGATGCATGGCAAGTGCGGGCAAGGCGCGAGGAGGCCGCATGGCGAGCCATGCAACGACGAGCAACGCAGCACCCGCTTGCCAGGCGCGTCAGGAGCGACTCCGGCCTACTGGGATAGGTTCTAGGTATGCGACGGCACCTGCTCGCGGTCGTGCAAGCCGTAGTCGCGCACGACCTCGGCCACGCGCAGGCGGTAGCCGCGGAACACGCCCTGCCGCCCGCGCGCCTGCGCTTCCCGGTGCGCGGCCTGGGTGCGCCAGCGCCGCACCGCCTCCTCGTCGCGCCAGAACGACAGAGACAGTAGCCTGCCCGGCCGGCTCAGGGATTCGAAGCGCTCGACGGAGATGAAGCCGTCGATGGCCTCCAGTTCGGCGCGCAGCGCGGCTGCGGTACCGAGATATTCCTGGCGGTGCGCCGGGTCCGGATCGACTTCGAAGATCACGGCGATCATCGCTGCGGCTCCGACTGGAAAGTGCCTTCCACCAGTTCAGTGAAACTGCGTTCCTCGCGCAGGATGAATCTGCTTTCGCGCGCGAAAGTGAAGTTGGCACACGCTTCCTCGTCCTGCCTCAGGCGAGCGCGGTAGGCCTCGTAGGCGGCCAGGCTGTCGAAGCCGACCAGGCCCCAAGCCTCGTAATTCGTGCCCTCGTGCGGCAGGAAGTAGCCGAGCAGGCGTCCGCCCAGCCGAGGAATGATGCGGCCCCAGTTTTCCGCGTAGCGGCGGAAGGCCTCTTTCTGGATGGGGTCGATTTCGTAACGGATGAAGCAGGTAATCATGGTGATGTGGACTCCTTGTGATGGACAGGGCCACTCTAGTCCTTTGCCATCCCCCGATGCTTCGGTTAGCATCGAAGCATGAGGGACGGACCGAACATCACGAATATCGCCGCCATGATCGGCGACCATGCGCGCGCCGAAGTGCTCACCGTTCTGATGAGCGGCATGGCGCTGACCGCGACCGAACTGGCGGACGCCGCCGGCGTCACGCGCCAGACCATCAGCGGCCACCTGGCCAAGCTGCAGGATGCCGGCCTGCTGTCCGTCGAGGCGCAGGGCCGGCACCGCTACTTCCGCATCGCCGATGCCGAGGTCGCGCAATTGCTGGAATCACTGATGGGCGTGGCCTTCGGCACCGGCGCCGTGCGGATGCGCTCCAGTCCGCGCGAGCCGGCGCTGCGCAAGGCCAGGGTCTGCTACGACCACCTGGCCGGCGAGCTGGGCGTGCTGATCTACGAGCGCCTGGCGCAGCGCGGCGCTTTTTCTCTCGGCGCCGATGGCGTCATGCTGACCGATGCGGGCCGCGGCGCGGTGCGCGCCCTCGGCATCGATCTCGACAGGCTGCCGGCATCGCGCCGGCCCTTCTGCCGCACCTGCCTGGACTGGAGCGAGCGCCGCCATCACCTGGCCGGCCAGCTCGGCACGCTGCTCCTCGACCGCTTCCAGCAACTGGGCTGGGCCGGGCGCGTGCCGGACTCGCGCGTGCTCGCTTTCACGCCGGACGGCGAAGCGGCCTTGCGCGCCTGGCTGGACTGAACTCCCGCCGGCTCAGGTGGCCAGCGCCGGGGTCTTGAAGATCCCCGGACGCAGGATGTGCGACAACAGCGGCCGCCTGGCTGGCGCCGGCATGCGGCTGTCGACCAGGTCTTCCCACTTCACGCGCAGCTGCTCGCAGGTGGCGCGCAGCACCGGCTCGGCGTCCGGCAGGCGCGCCAGGGCATCGAGGTGGCGCTCGATCACGGCAGCCAGTTTGACGCAGGGACCTTCGTCGTCGGGATTGCGCGGGTCGCGCTTGGCGCTGCGGATCGTGTACTGCGACATCAGGTGCAGCAGGGCCGCGATCAAGAGGGCGTGGCGGGTACTGGGGGTGCCGGATGCGGGGGTGTCGTCCAAAAAATCGTCGTCCATTGGGCCTCCTTGCTTTCATGAGAATGATTCTCATTTAGATTATGGAGGCAGTTTGATGGCTGTGCAAGCGAAATACGTCGTTGCCGCGCATGATCTCGTCGTCCCCGCGAAGGCGGGGACGACGGTAACAATAGCGGGAACGACGGTGGTCAATCGCAGGGACGACGGTAGTTATTTAAAGCCGCGTCTCGCGCGCAGCCCGCAAAAACTCATCCAGCACCGGCGTGCAATCCAGCAGCTCCGTCCCCTTCGCCCGGTGGAACTCCGGATGCCACTGCAGCCCCATCACGAAGGGTGCGCGCTGGTAGCGGATCGCTTCGACGATCCCGTCCGGGTCCGACATCGCCTCGACGTGGATGTCGCGGCCCAGGTCCTTGACGGCCTGGTGGTGGATGGAATTCACGATCGGGCGCTTCTGGTCGGGGAACATCTTGCCCAGCGAGGAACCGTGCGGGAAGACGATGGCGTGGCGGTGGGCGTCGTAGTCTTCGTGCACGTGGGCCAGGGCATCGGGGACATTGGTGGCGACGTCCTGGTAGAGGGTGCCGCCGAAGGCGACGTTGATCAGCTGGCAACCGCGGCAGATGCCGAGCACCGGCTTGCCGGCGTCGACGAACTCGTGCAGCAGCTCCAGTTCATATACATCGCGCGCGCGGTCGCCGTTCCATTCGGGCCTGGTGGGCGTTTCGGAATAGGTCATCGGCGAGACGTCCGCCCCGCCCTGCAGCACCAGCCCGTCCAGGTGGCGCGCGTAATGGCGCATGGTGATGTTGCTGGGGTGGAGCAAACCACCGGTGTTCACGGTCGGCACCATGAAGACCAGCACATCGCGCGACATCACCCATTGCGCGATCGACTCTTCGAGGTATTGCAGGTTCTTGCTGCGCAGGCCGACGGCGCCCGGTTCCGGATGAAAGATGCGGGCGGAAACGCCGATGCGCAGGGTGCGCCGCATGAAGTCGCGGCTGAAGCGGTCGCTGAGGGCGCGCCAGCGCGAACGCAACACGCGGCCGGCCAGATTCAAGGGTGTATCGCCCTGCCGCAGGTAGCGCGACGCATTTCCAGACGCGCGCCGGTCAGGCACGCGCGGCGACCCCGCAGTTTCACGGTCTTCATTGTCCTCTGCCATGAACTCACTATAGCCCTGCCATAGGCGCGCACGATTCCCATTTACAGAATCTCACATCCAGCACTTGCAAACTTCGGCGCAACAGGCAAAAATACTGTATTTCCATACAGTGTTGCGTTAGCCACTCTTCCCAAAAAGCGCGTAAGCACCGACACTGGCGCCTTTTGCCGCGTCGTTTGGCGTTCTCATTTCCGCCCGACAAGATAGAATGCGCAGGCATTCGACATACAACTATCCAGCATGGCCACCAAGAAAACTGCAACCGACTACAGCGAATCATCCATCCGGGTCCTGAAGGGACTGGAGCCCGTCAAGCAGCGTCCGGGCATGTACACGCGCACCGAGAACCCGCTGCACATCATCCAGGAAGTGATCGACAACGCCTCGGACGAGGCGCTGGGTGGTCACTGCAAGAACATCGCCGTGACGATGAACACGGACGGCTCGATCACGGTCGAGGACGACGGCCGCGGCATCCCGGTCGGCATCCACCCCGAGGAAGGCGTCTCCACCGTCGAGATCGTGTTTACGCGCCTGCACGCGGGCGGCAAGTTCGACAAGGGTTCGGGCGGCGCTTACGCCTTCTCGGGCGGCCTGCACGGCGTCGGCGTGTCGGTCACCAACGCGCTGTCGAAGCGCCTCGAAATCACCGTCTGGCGCAAGGACGAGCAAGGCAACGGCGTGCACCAGCTGGCCTTCGAGCACGGCGACGTGGTCGAGCCGCTGAGCTCCAACCCGGCCGAGCGCGGCGGCAAGAAGAACGGCACCCGCGTCACCGCCTGGCCGGACGGCAAGTACTTCGACTCCCCGACGATCCCGATGGCCGAGCTGCAGCGCCTGCTGCGTTCGAAGGCCGTGCTGCTGCCGGGCGTCACCGTCACCCTCACCAACGAAAAGACCGGCGATACGCAAACCTGGCGCTACGACGAAGGCCTGCGCGGCTACCTGCTTGAAGCGCTGGCCCAGACCGTGGGCCAGGGCCAGACCGTGATCCCGCTGTTCGAAGGCGCGCAATATGCGGCTGCAGGGGATGAGGGCTTCGCGGAAGGCGAAGGCGCGGCCTGGGTCGTGGCCTGGACCGAGGAAGGCGCCGTGGTGCGCGAATCTTATGTCAACCTGATCCCGACGGTCAGCGGCGGCACCCACGAATCCGGCCTGCGCGACGGCCTGTTCGGCGCAGTGAAGAGCTTCGTCGAGATGCACTCGCTGCTGCCGAAGGGCGTCAAGCTGCTGCCGGAAGACGTGTTCGCGCGCGTCTCGTTCGTGCTGTCGGCGAAGGTGCTGGATCCGCAGTTCCAGGGCCAGACCAAGGAGCGCCTGAACTCGCGCGACGCCGTGAAACTGGTGTCGACCTTCACCCGTCCGCCGCTCGAGCTGTGGCTGAACCAGCACGTCGACTACGGCAAGAAGCTGGCCGAACTGGTCATCAAGCAGGCGCAATCCCGCCTGCGTTCGCTGCAGAAGGTCGAGAAGAAGAAGTCCTCGGGCGTGGCCGTCCTGCCGGGCAAGCTGACCGATTGCGAATCGACCGACATCACCCGCAACGAACTGTTCCTGGTCGAGGGCGATTCCGCGGGCGGCTCGGCCAAGATGGGCCGCGACAAGGAATTCCAGGCCATCCTGCCGCTGCGCGGCAAGGTGCTGAACACCTGGGAGACCGACCGCGACCGCCTGTTCGCCAACAACGAGATCCACGACATCGCGGTGGCGATCGGCGTCGACCCGCACAGCGCGGACGATACGCCGGACCTGTCCGGCCTGCGCTACGGGAAGATCTGCATCCTTTCCGATGCGGACGTCGACGGCTCGCACATCCAGGTGCTGCTGCTCACTTTGTTCTTCAAGCATTTCCCGGCCCTGTTCAAGAACGGCCACGTGTGTGTCGCGCGTCCGCCGCTGTACCGTGTCGACGTGCCGGCGCGCGGCAAGAAACCGATCCAGAAGCTGTACGCGCTGGACGACGGCGAACTGCTGGCGATCGAGGACAAGCTCAAGAAGGAAGGCCTGAAGGAAGGCGTGTGGAGCATCTCCCGCTTCAAGGGTCTCGGCGAGATGAACGCCGAACAGCTGTGGGAAACCACGATGAACCCGGATACCCGCCGCCTGCTGCCGGTGGCCTTCGGCGACTACAACCTGGCCGAATCGTCGGCGCGCTTCAATATGCTGATGGGTAAAGGCGAAGCCGCCGCCCGCCGCGCATGGCTGGAAGAGCACGGTAACGAGACGGAAGCGGACATTTGATGCGCACGTAATGCGTGGGCACGGCGTGCCCACGCACCGAATACGAATAGATAGAACATGAGCCAAGCAAGCCTCTTCGAACAACAACACGAGCCGGCCGGCATTGATGCCGAAACGCTCACCCTTTCCACTTTCGCCGAGCGCGCCTACCTGGACTACGCGGTCTCGGTCGTCAAGGGCCGCGCGCTGCCGGACGTGTCCGACGGCCAGAAACCGGTCCAGCGCCGCATCCTCTACTCGATGAACGAACTGGGCCTGGGCCCGACGGCGAAGCCGCGCAAATCGGCGACCGTGGTCGGCGACGTGCTCGGTAAGCTCCACCCGCACGGCGACCAGTCCGTGTACGATGCGCTGGTGCGCATGGCCCAGGACTTCTCGCTGCGCTATCCGCTGATCGACGGCCAGGGCAACTTCGGCTCGCGCGACGGTGACGGCGCGGCGGCAATGCGCTACACCGAAGCGCGCCTGACGCCGGTATCGCGCCTGCTGCTCGACGAGATCGACATGGGCACGGTCGACTTCCAGCCGAACTACGACGGCTCCAGCGAAGAGCCGCGCACCCTGCCGGCCCGCCTGCCGATGCTGCTGCTGAACGGCGCCTCCGGCATCGCGGTCGGCATGGCCACCGAGATCCCCTCGCACAACCTGCGCGAAGTGGCGGCGGCCGCGGTGGCGATGATCCGCAACCCGAAGATCACCCACGCCGAGCTGATGACGCTGGTGCAGGGCCCCGACTACCCGGGCGGCGCCCAGATCATCACCCCGGCC
The DNA here is from genome assembly GCF_052115005.1 of Massilia sp. 2TAF26. Classification (NCBI taxonomy): domain Bacteria; kingdom Pseudomonadati; phylum Pseudomonadota; class Betaproteobacteria; order Burkholderiales; family Oxalobacteraceae; genus Massilia; species Massilia sp. 2TAF26. The sequence goes on along the minus strand of NZ_JBFRFV010000003.1, from coordinate 75,871 downwards.
TCGAACATCGCCGACATCTACACCACCGGCCGTGGCTCGCTGAAGGTACGCGCACGCTGGAAGATCGAGGAACTGGCGCGCGGCCAGTGGCAGGCGGTGGTCACCGAACTGCCCCCGGGCGTGTCGTCCCAGCGCGTGCTGGAAGAGATCGAAGAACTGACCAACCCGAAGATCAAGGCCGGCAAGAAGACCCTGCTGCCCGAGCAGCTGGCGCTGAAGCAGACCATCCTCGGCGCGCTGGATGCCGTGCGCGACGAATCGGGCCGCGAGGCCCCGGTGCGCCTGGTGTTCGAGCCGAAGTCGAAAAACCAGGACCAGGCCGAGTTCATGCTGATGCTGCTGGCGCATACCTCGCTGGAGACCTCGGCCCCGATCAACCTGGTGATGATCGGCGGCGACGGCCGTCCGCGCCAGAAGGGCCTGACCGAAATCCTGCAGGAGTGGATCGACTACCGCTTCGTGACGGTGCGCCGCCGCACCGAGTTCAAGCTCGGCAAGGTCAACGACCGCATCCACATCCTGGAAGGCCGCGAGACCGTCCTGCTGAACATCGACGAGGTCATCGCCATCATCCGCAACTCGGACGAGCCGAAGGCCGCGCTGATCGAGCGCTTCCGCCTGTCGGAGCGCCAGGCCGAGGACATCCTCGAGATCCGCCTGCGCCAGCTGGCGCGCCTGGAAGCGATCAAGATCCAGCAGGAGCTGGCCGAGCTGCGTGGCGAGAAGGAAAAGCTGGAAGACATCCTGAACAATCCGTCTTCCATGAAGCGCCTGATCATCCGCGAGATCGAAGCCGACTCGAAACAGTACGGCGACGACCGCCGCACCCTGATCGAGGAAGCGCAGAAGGCCGTGGCCGAACAGAAGATCGTCGACGAGCCGGTGACGGTGATCGTCTCCGAAAAGGGCTGGGTGCGCGCGCGCACCGGCATCGGCCACGATCCTGCGCAGTTCACCTTCAAGGCCGGCGATTCGCTCGGCTCCGCCTTCGAATGCCGCACCATCGACAACCTGCTGTGTATCGGCGACAACGGCAAGGCCTACTCCGTGCCGGTGGCGGCGCTGCCGGGTGCGCGCGGCGACGGCGTGCCCATCACGACCCTGGTCGACCTGTCGGGCGGCGGACGCATCCTCTACTACTTCGCCGGCAATGCCGAGACGCGCCTGCTGCTGTCGACCACCGCGGGCTTCGGCTTCATCGCCAAGGCCGGCGACATGGCGACCCGCCTGAAGGGCGGCAAGTCCTTCATCACGCTGGACGACGGCGCCGTGCCGCTGGCCCCGCGCGTGGTGCCGGATACCGCCGGCGCGGTGGCCTGCCTGTCCGAGAAAGGCCGCGTGCTGGTGTTCGGCATCGACGAGATGAAGGTGCTGACCAACGGCGGCCGCGGCGTGACCCTGATGGAGCTGGAACCGAAGGAAACCCTGCTCGCAGCCCAGCCGATCAACCAGAAAGGCCTGAACGTGATCGGCACCTGGGCCGGCGACAAGCCGCGCACCGTGGAGCTGTTCGCATCGGGCCTGGAGCCGCACTTCGGCAAGCGGGCACGCAAGGGCAAGCCGCTGTCGGCCAAGCTGAAGGCGAAAGACCTGTCGATGCGTACGACCGGCGACGGCCAATAAAAAAGTGACGCCCGTCGCTACCCCGGCGGGCGTCACGAACAGAATGGCATCCAACCGACTTTACGGTTTCGTAAGCTTGCGCAGGCGCGCTTCCAATGTCGCCGCGTCGAAGCCACTGCCGCTGCGCGATCCATCGGCAAAATAGATCGTCGGCGTGCCCTGCACGTGCAGCTTGCGGCCCAGTGCCAGCACCTGTTCCCCGGGCGCGATGCAGCCGGCCGGGGCGGCCGGCGGCGCCTTCGTTTCCAGCATCCACTGCTGCCAGGCCTGCGAGCGGTCGGTCGCGCACCAGATATTCTTGGACTTGGCCGCCGAGTCTTCCGACAGGATATTCAACAGGAAGGTATAGACGGTCACGTTGTCGATGCCGCGCAGCGTTTCGTGCAGCTTGCGGCAGTAAGGACAGTTCGGATCCTCGAACACCGCCATCACCCGCTCGCCATTGCCTTTCACGGTCTTGATCGCCATCTCCAGTGGCAGGTCGGCAAAATGGATCGCCGCCAGCTCGTCGGTGCGCGCGCGCGTCAGGTCCTGCAGCGTCCCCAGGTCGACCACCTTCCCGACGAACATGTAGCGCGCGTTCGCATCGGTATAGAAGATGTCGCCGCCGGTGCGGATCTCATACAGACCGCCATACGGCGTCCTCTCCACCACATCCACCTTCACGTTGTTGCCCATGCGCGGCTCCACTAGCTTGTGGACGCGCGCCTCGTCCGGCGTTTCGGTGTGCGGGCGGGCGGCTGCGTTTGCCGCTCCTGCGGCGAGCGCCATCGCCGCGGCGATTCTCGCCATCGTCGTCATCGTTTTCATCGTCTCCATTCCATCGCTTCCCTCATGTTCCGGCGCCGCCGCCCATGCCCGCGATGAGCTGCGCGGCGCAGAGCCGCGCGCCCTCCTCGCGGCGCTGCTCCAGCACGGCGCCGTGCAGGCGCCGTGCCTGCAGTTCGTTCGAATCCACTTCGGCCGACCCGGCCGGCGCGTGCATCCTGCGCCAGTCCGCCAGGGCGGTGTCGCAATCGGCATCCTCGGCCGCAAACCATGCCTGCGCCACGGCCGTGCCCAGCATCCGTTCGCGCAACTGCGTGCGCTGCCGCAGCCAGTCTTCCATCTGTCCGACCTGGGCAGCATCCAGGGCGCCCTCGCCGGGCGGCGCGATGCGCAGCTGCGCACGCAAGCCCTGCTCGGCATCCAGGTAGCGCAGGTAGTCGCCGACCAGGCCTTCCGCCTGCGCCAGCGCCGGCTGCTTCAGGCCTTGGCGCAGGTAGGCGCGCAGTTCGGCGGCGCCTGCCTGGCGTGCGCCGCCCTTGGTCTTCACGACGTAGGAATCGATCAGCTGCCGCAGCGGCAGGCCGATGATGAGGCGGCCGCCGGCATCCACCAGCGACGGCTCGCCCGGCGCCGCCTCGCGGGAGGCGCTGCCGGGGCTGGGCGCCGGCGCGGCAAGGGCGCCGGGGCCGATCGCGCCGTCCCAGGCCGATGCGGCGGCGGGCGCCGGCCTGGCGGGAGGCGCGTCGCCGCCCTGCAGCCAGAACGCCGCCGTCACCCCGATGAAAATGCCGGCCACACAGACCGTGCCGAATCCGAGTTTGCTGTCCAGCAGGAAGGCCATGGCGTCACATCTTCTTGCGCAGCGACTGGTCGCTGGGCGCGACCGCTCCCGGTACCATCGCGGCGCCAGCGCCGGCCGGCGCGGCGTAACGCACCGTCGCCTTCCACTCGCTGCCGCTGCGCTTCCAGGTGTCGACCACAAAAAAGGACTGTGGCGCGGTCCCGTCCGCGATCGTCCACAGGAAGCTGACCAGCATTACGTCGCCGTACTCGTGCACCGCCATCTGCTCGATCGACGACCTGGACACGGGCGCGCGCAGCGATTCGCGCAAGGCTTCGGCGCGCGCGGTCGGTACGCCCGGCGCGGCGGCGCTGCGGATTTCGAAGTCGTCCGCCAGCAGCCGGCCCAGGGCCTCGGCGTCGCGACGCTGCAGCGCCTCGAGCCAGGCGTTTTCGAGTTTGGTGAAAGTGAGGACGTTGCGCGTCGGCGTCACCGCCCCGCCGCGCCCGTTCGGGGCGACCTGGCCGGCCGCGAACGCGCCGCCGAAGGTGGCCAGCAGGCCCAGGAGAATCAGGAATCGTTTCATATGCCTCGACAGGAGAATGAAAAAGCTGGCGCCCACCAATGCCGCGGCGGGCGCCACATCGTCAGGATAGCGTCAGACCAGGTCCGACGCCGCCCTGCTTAGGGATAGTGCTGGACGCACTTCTGGGTGCTGGCGATCAGCCAGTTCTGCTGGATCAGGTACTTCATGGTGCCGAAAGTCTGGTTGTACTTGGCGCCGTTCGATGCCAGCGAGGTGGTGCCGAAGTTCCACGCGCACTTGTCGCCGTTTTCCTTGCCGTCGTAGCTCGAGTACCATGCGTTCAGGTTCGGATCGGTGACCGTTTCCTCCAGCTCGTGCGCCAGCACGCTGGCGGCGCCGTCCGCGCCCGGGGTGTTGTTCGGGCTCGGGCTGGTCGCGCCGCAGGCCGAGGCGCACTGGGTTTCAGCGTTGCCGACGAAGGCATACTTGATGTCCTTGCCGCCAATCGAGGTGTGGTCATGCCAGCCGCAGTACTGGGTGCAGAAGCCCGAAGTCGCGGTGGTCGAGTGGTCGGTCAGCACGACGTAGACGCCATTCGGATCGGATGGCAGCTTGCCCGAGGTGATCGCATCCGACACGATCGAGGCAATGTTCGCATCGGTCAACTGGGTGCCGTAGGTGCCGGTATTGGTGGTGCTGCCGGCCAGCGTCACGCTGTTCTGCACGTGCACGTTCGCGCTGTTGTAGTAGGTCGTGTTGATGTTGAAGTAGGGCGAACCGCCGATGTGCTGGCCGAGGTTGGTCAGCACGTTCTGCGATGCCGCATCCCACTGCGAGCCGTACCAGATGTAGTACATATTGGTCGGCGCCACCATCACCGGGCCGCCGTGCAGGGTCAGATTGGAAATGCTGGCGCTGCGCGAGGCACCGCCTGCCTGCCCGTTCGAGTGCTGCATCGCGACATTGTCCAGCTCCCCCCAGCCTTTGCCGGTCGGCTTGAACTGGGAATTCGGCGTTTCCTTGACGGTTTGTGCGTGAGCAGCGAAAGCACATGCCAGGCCTGCCGCGAGCAGGCTGAGTTGACGGCTGAATTGCATTTTTTCTCCGTTTCGATCTTTATTGAAATAATGGCGTCCCGGTTGGGACGGTCTCCAACCCCGCCAGCCAGGGCTGTTGGCCCTGGCCGTGACGGTTTATCCAAACGACAGGCCGACCTACGGACGTGCGCCGGCCTGGCGCTCGAATGCCTTGCAAACCCGCCTGGGTAAACAGGCGGATGCGCGAAACTTTGTGTGACGGAGGTGCTAGCGCGGCGGCAGCGGAACGTGCGCGCGCGAATGGGAAAGCGGAAGGGAAATGCGGTAAGGCCGAGCTGGGGAACGCAACACGATACGACTCCTCCTGTTGAACCGGCGACTGAAATGTTAAAAATCCAGTCTACGAGACAAGTGATGAGCTCGCAACAAGCGCAACATTACGGTTTTGTAATGTTGCAAAAAACAACAATCAAAATAAAATCTGATGTAAATCAATGTTGTAGATCAATGGAATCATGTATTCCGTTCACGCGTACGCGCGCAGCGTCTGACTTGCAGACGGGCAAATGTGAAATTTTAATGAAGGAAAGAACGCCGTCGCGGATGCGCCGGCGTAGGGTCGCGCCGCCCGGACCGGCGTCCGGACGGGGTCTGGCGGAGAATGAAGGATTACTTGGCCGCGTCCTTGTGCGCGTCAGCCACGGCCTTGGCGGTCTTCTCGGCAGCCTTGTTCTGTGCCTTGGCCTTGTCGGCATTCGCGTCCACGATCTTCTTCTGGGCCTTTTCGTCGGCCTTGATCATGGTTTCCTGCGCGTCGGCATGGGCTTCGGCGATTTTCTTCTCGGCCTTGGCCGATGCCTTGGCCTTGTGTTCCGGGTCGGCCTTCGTCACTTTGTCGTTGGCGTCGGCGATCTTCTTCTCAGCCTTGTGCTGGGCCTTGGCCTTTTTCTCGTTGGCCTTCTGGGTAGCCTTCGAGATCTTCTCGTCCTGCTTCGCGATTTCCTTGGATTCCTTCTCGTTCGCCTTGGCGATGTCCTTGTCGGCCTTGGCGTCGCCGGTCGAGGCGGCGGTCTGGCCCATGCCACTGGTGCCGTGGGCCGGCGAGGTGGTGCCGACCACGGTGGTGCCCGGTGCCGGGGTCACGCCGTTGGCGGTGGCCGGGGTCATGCCGGTAGCGGTGCTGGTGGCGGTGCTGTTGGTCGGGGTACCGGTCGAGCTGGTGCTCTGCGACTGGGTCTGAGCGTACACCGAGGTGGCGAACAGGCCGGCGATCAGGGTGGCGAGCAGTTTATTCATGGGGTTTCTCCTATTCCGTATATGGTGAGACGACGCAGTTGCGTCATGGCTTTTTATTAATTCGAGTTAACAGAATAGGCCTTGGGCCGTATTGACTCTGTACGACAGCGCACACAGCCCAAGGAAGTGTTGTTAAAGTTGTTACGAAAGATCTCAGCGGTTTTCGGTGTCGCCGCCAGCCTCTCGGTTGGCTGCCTTGCGCCTGGATTTTTCCTTGACCTCGGCGCGCTTCTCGCGGCCTGCCTCGACCGAATGCACGGTCTTCAGGCGCGAGCCCGGCGGCTCCTTGACCTTGGTCGTGTTCGACTTGCGGACTTCCATCTCGGCCTTGGTACCGGCCTTGCCGCGCCCGCCGGTCGCCTTGGCGTCCTTGGCCGTGCTGTTCGGCGCCGTCGTGTTGGTCGCCTGGGCGTTGACGTTGTCCGCCTTCTCCGGCGAGACGCCGATCACGGCGGTACTCTTGCTGGTGACCTGGCCGGCGCTGTTGACGCCTGCCGCCTGCTCGCCAGTAACGCCATGCGCGCTGCCGGTGGTCGCGGTACCGTCGGTGTGCAGGCCGGTGCCGGAGACGCCGGCAGCGGTCGAGTTATGGCCCGACACCGCCTGGCCGATCGGCGCCGTGTTGGCGCTGCTGCCGGCCTGCTCGCGCGGCTGGGGTTTGACTTGCGTCTGGGATTGAACCTGGGCCTGGGCGGATGCCGCCAGCAGGCCGCAGATGATGGTGGCGAGGAATGTTTTCATGTTGAGTCCCGTTGCTTTAGGTAAGCAACGAGCATAGGAGCCGGCGCCCCCGCCATCTGTTCGGCAGCGCACGATTCGGCGCGATGCCGCTCCAACGCTTATTTCGCCGGGCGCGCGTACAGGTCGATGATCTCGCTGATCCCGTCCTGGCACACCGGGCAGAACTGCTCGCTGCGGTCGAACATGATGCATTGCATGGCCGGACGGTAATAGCCGCTGGCCTCATAGTTCGCGCCCTCGAAGGCGCCGATCGCGTTGCGGTACTGCGCCTTCGAGAACAGTTCCTTCGTGTGCACCAGGTCTTCCCTGAACAGGGCGCTCATCTCGGATTCCGGACGGTTCGCCGCCCGCAGCGCCGCGCGCCGCTTCTGGTACTCGCGCGAATAGGCCTCGTACTCTTCCTTCGGCCACGGGGTCGGCAGCGGCGTGCCGGCCTGCACGTGTTTCTTCCATTTCAGCTTGCCCGGATCGCGCAAGGCGGTCGCGTTCGGCTCCCACGGCTCCATGCGCGCGCCGCTCGACTGGTAGGCCACCGGCGAGGTGTAGTACTCGTCGGCCAGGCCGGCGAAATGGTGGCCGAACTCGTGCACGAACAGGTAATTGGCCCAGTCGTTGCTGGCCGCCGCCGTGCTGAACTGGCCGAAGATCCCGCCACCGCCATAGGTGTCGTTGTTGACCAGGATCTCGATGAACTCGTAGGGCGCGTACTGGGCGATGTCGCGCAGCGCGCGGTTGTCCAGGGTCAGCACATAGCGCTCGCTGCCGAAGATGTCGTAGCGCGTGCCCAGCGCCGATGCGTGGTGCACGCCGGTCGAGGGCCGTGTGATGCCCGATTCCTGGGTCGGCACCGCCATCGCCCAGACGTTGAAGTCACTGGCGCGTTCCTTGAACGGCGACACTTCGAACAGGTGCTTCGACAGGCGCCGCGCATCGTCCTCGAACTTCTTCATGTCCTTCTGGGTATAGCCGTCTCCCAGGATCAGCAGGTCGACCTTCTGCGGCGACGGCCCGCTGACCTTGATCGGGATCGGTTTCGCCGGCGCCGGCGGCTGGCTGCGCACCACGTCCTGGGCCTTGGTATCGACCTCGACGCTCCACGCCACCGAAAACTCGTTGCGCTCGTCGCGCTTCAGGATGCGCACGGCTACCTTCCGGTCGGGCTGGGGAAAGCGCACCGATTCATGGAATCCACGGCTGAGCTTGTTCGCCTCCTCGGTCGTCTTCCATTCACCGAACACGGTGGAAAAGTCGCGCGAGTACAGCAGGTCGCCGGTCCTGGCATCGGCTACTTCGAGGCGGTTGTTGCCGCGATTGGTGTTGTCGAAGGGCTGGGACATGTCGCCCGGCCAGGGCAGCGGCTCGATCAGCACGCGCTCGATGGCGTATTGCTCGGACAGGGCGTTGCCGCTGTGGGTGTAGTCGAGGCGGACGGTGGCGGGTTGCTGGGCCGTGGCGGCGCCGGCGGCACTGCCGCAGGCGAGGGCAAACAGGGCGGACAGCAGACGTTTCGAAGCGGGGGACATGGTCTTCCTTGCAGCTGAGAATAATCGAATTGTAAACCTGTCTATCCACTGCGGCATGCCCTCCTGTCATTTAACGCAGGATGACCCGGCCCGATTTCTCGGCAAGAATAGCCAGCACGCTTACTGGAGAACACGATGCCGCGCCACTTCCTTGCCCTTGCCGCCCTCCCCTTGCTGTTCCTTCATCAGGCGGCCCATGCGCAAGCCTGCACCAGGCCCGGCCAGGCCATCGACGAAAAAGGCTTCGTGCCCATCGGCGGCATCGAACAATGGGTGAGGATCAAGGGCAGCAGCTGCGCCAACCCGATCGTCCTGATCGTGCACGGCGGGCCGGGCAATCCGACCACGCCGTGGGCCGACAATGTCTACAAGGGGTGGGAAAAGGACTTCACCATCGTCCAATGGGACCAGCGCGGTGCCGGCAAGACCTTCGGGCGCAATCCGATGAAGGATGAAGAGCCGCTGGTGGTCGAGCGCCTGCGCGACGACGGCGTCGAGGTGGCGCGCCATGCGGCGCGGCGCTTCGGCAAGCGGAAGGTGATCCTGATGGGCGGATCCTGGTCCTCGGTGCTGGGCGTGTATATGGCCAAGTCGAATCCGGAGATGTTCTGCGGTTTCGTCAGCAGCGCCCAGGTGGTCGGCAACGCGCTCTCGCAGCGCGGCAGCTACGACGCCACGCTGGCACTGGCGCGCGCGGCCGGGGATGCGGATTCGGTCGGCAAGCTGGATGCGATCGGGGCGCCGCCCTGGACCGACCCGCGCAGCCCCGGCATCATCCGCCGGATCATGCGCAAGTACGAAGCCCTGGGCACGGAGCCGGCGCCGAAGGCCTGGTGGACGCCGGACCCGGCATATGCGACGCCGAAGGACGAAGCCGATTACACGGCCGGCGAGGATTACTCATGGCTCCAGTTCGTCGGCCTGAAAGGCGACGGCATCTCGTCGAAGATCGATTTATACAAGCTGGGGCCGAAGTTCGCGCTGCCCGTCTACATGGTGCAGGGCGAGCAGGACCTGCTGACCATGCCGGAACCCAGCAAGCGCTACTTCGACTTCATCCAGGCCCCGCACAAGGAATACGTGCTGGTGCCGCGCGCCGGGCACGATCCGAATCCGCCGATGGTCGATGCCCAGTACCGGCTGCTGAAGAAGATCGGCGACTGCCGCTGAGATCAGCTTCCGGACTTGCCGGCGTGGCCGCTGTCGTTTTCGGCCACCACGGTTTTCAGCACCTTGTTCAGCGATGCCAGGTTGTTGTCGAGATTGTCGTAGGCCGCCACCATCCGCGCCGCCAGCTGGTAGATTTCCTGCGGCGTCGCCGTGCCCATCTCGGCCTTGCTGAAGATGTCCAGGAGACGCGGGGCATCGAGGAACATCAGTGCGCCGCTATAGGTGTAGGTGCTGGTGTCGCGGATCGCCCCGTAGGCGCCCGCATAATTTTCGAGCGCTTCGCGGGGCAGCCAGGTGACTGCCTGGTTGGCGACCGCCGCCTCCCATGCCTCGCGGTGCAGGGTGGGCGTGTCCAGGTCCAGGCGCATCATCTCCGCCCATTCTTTCTTGAAGCGTTGCATCAGTTCGGCATCGTCGGTCTTCGCGCGTATCCCCGCCAGCAGCTGGTCGCGCGCCTGGTGGAGTTGCTGCCGCTTCTTCTCGTTGTGCTCGAGCGCGGCATCCACTTCCTTGATCGTGCGGCGCAGCTCGGCGTTCATTTTGGCGCTGGCTTCATGCGCGAGGTGGCGGTGATGCATGGCCTCGAAGCCCTGCTCGAGCGCGAGCGCGGTCAGGATACTGATGACGATCATCACGTACTCGCCGCCGAACTCCTTGAATTTCTTCGCTTTGGGGACTTCGAAGTGCATAAAAAGTGATATGGAATAGATGACAAAGCAACAATCTATCCCAATATTTTCTTTTATGCAATTATTGCGGCGACTTGTATTGGTAGAGCGGCCGCCGGATCAGGATCGGCCGGATGTCGAGCCGCAGGTTGTAGATCGAGTAGGCATCGGTCGATGCCGACGAGTAGCCGACGCTGTCGGCGGCGCGGGTAAAGCGGAACTCGAAGCCGAGGTCGGGCTGGACGCCGTTCGGGCTGCCGAGCGTGATGCCGATGGCTTCCGGCTGGTCGCTGTCGATCAGCTTGCTCATCAGGTCGACGACGGTGGAGTTGCCGAGGATATCGGCGGTGAACAGGGGCTCGCGGTAATACGGCCGCGAGGGATCGAGCTTGCCGTCGGCCTTGTCTTCGGAGGGCGTGAATTCATGGGTGACGATGTTGAAGCGGTCGCCATTGTCGAGGTAGCTGACGCGGACGTTGCTGACGTTGAAGGCGCCCTCGCGCGCGTTGGCGGCGGACAGGTCGAGCACCAGCGCGCCTTTGTAGCCGATCACCTCGACGTCGCGGTTCGGCAACACCACCATGGCGGTGTCCTCGTCGATGCCCAGGCCCAGCTTGTAGCCCTTGGCCAGCATGGCCGGCAGCATGCGCGCGAAGCGGCCGCGCACCAGCAGGTGCTGGTCGATGAAGACGTCGTCGCCGACGAAGCCCAGCCCATCGGTGATTTCCTTGCCGTCCTCGATGCCCAGCTTGAGCGTGGCCAGCACGGCGCGCGGGCGGCCGAACATGGTGCTGCTCATGATGGCGGCGCCGGCGCTGGTGCCGGCGATCACGCCGCCGCGCCGGTACATGTCCCACAAGGCATCGAGCACGCGGGTATTGCTGCCGTCTTCATGACGCAGGGCGCTGGTGATGCGGATCTGGTCGCCGCCGGCGAAGAAGGCACCGCCCGCGGAACGCACCAGCTCGGCCAGCTTGGGATCGTCGGCGGCAGCATGGTAATCGCTGCCTGCCAGCTTGACGGCCACCGGCACGAAAAAGGCCTTGGCGCCATAGCTGTTGAGGCGGTCGACCAGGAACTTGCCGGATTTTTCGGGATAGCCCGAGGCTGAGGCGAACACGGCAATGCGCGCATCCTTGCCGCCGGCCAGTTGCAGTATGCGCTCCCAGACCGGGGCATTCGCCGGACGCAGGTTGCCGCCGATGATGACCAGCGATCCCTTCGGGGGCGTGGCGTTGGAGGCGGCGCTTGCATCGGCGGCCGATGCGAACTGGACGCTGGCGAAGGCCAGCATGACGACGACGACACGCAGTGCGAGCCTTAACATGGACTCCCTTCCAATCTTGACCGTTGGAACAATCGTAAGCCTGATTGCAGAGGCCCGGCGCCGTGTTGAGCCGTGTTAGGTCAGATAAATGTTCGGGGAGTAACGCTCCATCACGGTTTCCGGGCGTTGCGGCGCAGTGAAACCGAAGCGCTCATACAAGCTGTGCGAATCCGTGGTGTTGAGCGTGAAGCGGCGCAGGCCCTGCAGGCTCGGATGCTCCAACACGATGCGGAGCAGCTGCTTGGCATAGCCCCGCCCGCGGTACTCGGGAACCACGAAGACGTCGCAGAGGTTGGCGAAGGTCGCATAGTCCGTGACCACCCGCGCGAAGGCGATCTGACGGCCGTCGAGGTAGCCGCCGAAGCACAGCGAATTCTCGATCGAGCTCTCGACCACCTTGCGCGAGATGCCCACGGCCCAGGTCGAGTTTTCGCTGAGGTAGCGATAAATCATCGGCACGTCCAGGCGCGTGCGATCGGTACTGACCTGGAAACTGGAGTCGTTGGTAGTAGTAATCATGGGACGGCGTCGATCGGCAACTCTGGTAAAAAAACCAATTCTAGCGCCGTTCGCGCCGCCAGGGTCGATTCAGCCAATCGTGCGCTGCCCCATCGTTCAATGACTGCTGAGGTAGCGGTCCGGCAACGGCAAACGTTCGTCTTCCGCGCGCCACAGAACGTTCACGACCCACCAGCGCTTGCCATCGTTGTAGAGCTGGATGCTGTTGATGCCGCGCTGGAAAGGCTTGGCGTCGCCGGCCGCGTGGCGCGATTCATAGGTACTGAACACGTGCACGATCTGGCCGAAGGTCTCGGTCGTGCGCGCCGCTTCCCTTTCGAAAAAGCCCACGCTGGCGAAGGCCTTGGTATTGCGCGCGATATAGTCTTCGACACCCATGCCGCGCAGGACGAAGCTGCCGTCCGGGCGCGCGCCGACGGCCATCAGGCGGCCTTCCGGTGCGAACAGCGAACGCATGCGATCCCAGTCGCGCGGCTTGCCGGCCGGGCCGGAAATCACGTCGTACAGTGCGGCGACGATGCCGTCCACGCTCTCGACGTCGGCGCTGCGCGCCTGGTAATTCGACGCCGGCACGGCCGGGGTAGCAGGTGCTGCCGGTGCCGCCGCAGCAGCAGGGGGCGCCGGTGTTGCCGGGGTCGCCGCCGTCTGCGCCTTGGCGCTGTAAATGCCGCCGACCGCTACCGCGATCGCCACCGCCACGAGTGTCCAACGCTTCATGCCTGTCTCCTTATCGTTATCAACAGGCACATCATCCCGCATTTCTTTCCTAAAGTCATCGCCCCAGCGTTGGGGGAAGGATTGGGGAAGCAAAGCGGTGCACAGTTTATAATCAGGGATCCAAGGAACTCCCACACCCCTCCTCCATCATGACCGCACAACTGTCCAAAAAAGCGGAAGCCTGGTCGGCCCGCTTCTCCGAACCCGTCTCCGATCTCGTCAAGCGCTATACGGCCTCCGTATTCTTCGACAAACGCCTGGCCCTGTTCGACATCCAGGGCTCGCTGGCCCACGCCGAGATGCTGGCCGCCCAAGGCATCATCAGCGAACAGGACCGCGCCGACATCCAGCGCGGCATGGCCCAGATCCGCAGCGAAATCGAAGCCGGCCAGTTCGAGTGGCTGCTCGACCTGGAGGACGTGCACCTGAACATCGAGAAGCGCCTGACCGAACTGGTCGGCGACGCCGGCAAGCGCCTGCACACCGGCCGCTCGCGCAACGACCAGGTGGCGACCGACATCCGCCTGTACATGCGCGCCGCCATCGACGACATCCTCGCCCTGCTGAAAGGCCTGCGCGGCGCCCTGACCGACCTGGCCGAACGCAACGCCGACACCATCATGCCGGGCTTCACCCACCTGCAGGTGGCGCAGCCGGTGACCTTCGGCCACCACCTGCTGGCCTATGTCGAGATGTTCGGCCGTGACGCCGAGCGCATGGCCGACACGCGCCGCCGCGTGAACCGCCTGCCGCTGGGTGCCGCCGCCCTGGCGGGCACCACCTTCCCGATCGACCGCCTGCGCGTGGCCAAGACCCTGGGCTTCGAGGACGTCAGCCACAACTCGCTCGATGCTGTGTCTGATCGCGATTTCGCAATCGAGTTCACGGCGGCCGCCTCGGTCTTGATGATGCACATCTCGCGCATGTCGGAAGAGCTGGTCACCTGGATGAGCCCGCGTGTCGGCTTCATCGACATCGCCGACCGCTTCTGCACCGGTTCGTCGATCATGCCGCAGAAGAAGAACCCGGACGTGCCGGAACTGGCGCGCGGCAAGACCGGCCGCGTCTACGGCCACCTGATGGGCCTGTTGACCCTGATGAAGGGCCAGCCGCTGGCCTACAACAAGGACAACCAGGAAGACAAGGAACCGCTGTTCGACACCGTCGACACCGTGCTGGACACCCTGCGCATCTTCACCGACATGGCTTCCGGCATCTCGGTCAAGGCCGAGAACATGCGCGCCGCCGCCCTGCAGGGCTATGCGACGGCCACCGACCTGGCCGACTACCTGGTCAAGAAGGGCCTGCCCTTCCGCGACGCCCACGAAGCCGTGGCGCATGCCGTGCGCGCCTGCGACGTGGCCGGTTGCGACCTGTCCGAGATGCCGCTGGAGCGCCTGAAGGAGTTCTCGCCGCTGATCGAACAGGACGTGTTCGCCGTGCTGACCCTGGAAGGCTCGGTGGCCGCGCGCGACCACGTCGGCGGCACCGCGCCGAACCAGGTCCGCAAAGCCATCGAACGCGTGCGCGGCCAGCTGGCCGACTGAGCAGGACCTTCAGCCGCCCCGCTTGCCGCGTCCGCGCTGGAGGGCCGCCTTGCACAGGGCCTTCCAGCGTGACCGCTCGGCGATCCGGTCGAGCGGCGTCTGCCCGGCGCGGCGCACCTCCCTCAGCAGTTTGCGGTAATTGCGCAGGCGGGCGGCGTCGACCGCTCCGCGTACCGCGCATCGCGGCTCGCTCTCGTGGCTGCAATCGCTGCGCTGGCGGCGTTCCGCCAGCGCAGCGATATCGGTGAAGGACAGGCCGGGATCGTCCTCGCCGGCGTCCGCTTGCCATGCGCGCAACCCGGGGGTATCGACGATGCAGGCGCGGATTGCTGGTTGAAGCCGATCGGCCGCAGGGCCGGGTAATCGAGTTCGATCATGACGATGTGATGGTTCCAATCTGATGAACGCACAGGCGTGCGCATGCCGTCTGTCCCAATGGGACGGACGAGAGTCGAGAATGGAAGGTCAGCGGGTCAGGCGGCCGACCGGAGGACGGTATCAGGCTGGTTCATTTGTCGTCTCCTCCGGTGGTCATTGAAAGCCGTCAGTCCGGCATCCGCTCTTTCGAGCGTCAAGCCCGGTGCGCGAGCACCGGGCTTTTTTCAACCTCGCGGCATCAGGCGTGGCCGTCCGGGGTGAAGGTGGTGCTCATCACACCGACCAGGCCGATCTTCTCGGCCGACTCGGTGAACTGCAGCAGCACGCCGCCGCGGTCGAGCGCACCGCTGGCCAGCAGCTTGGTCCAGCCCGACACTTCGGCCTGGCTGGCGTCGCGGTGCATCGCGACGTGGTACAGCTCCTCGACGAACTGGGTGTCGCTCATCTTGCCGAAGCGCGCCTGGGCTTCCGCCGAGTGGACGAAGCCGTCCGCGATCGCCGCCAGCGAGGCGCCGGCCTCCGAGCGTCCCAGCCAGTAGTTGATGCCGTCCACGTCCGCCGAGCGGCCGAACAGGGTGTCGTACATGCGCACCAGCGTGCCGTAGTCGGTGGCGCCGACGTCGATCTGGGACACGCCCGGCATCGCCATCTTCTCGGCCGAATCGGCCACTGCCAGGGCCACGCCGGCGCGGGTCAGCTGACCGCTGGCGAGCGCGCCGGTCCAGAAGGCCAGGCCGCCCGCATCGGCGGTGCGGCCGAAGGTGTGGGCATACAGCGCCTGCACGAAATCGGCATCGCCGGCCGGCTGCTGCGCGGCGTTCGCCGCCAGGATGTGCTGGGCCACCTGCTCGAGCGTGGCGCCGGCCTTCAGTTCCGACATCCAGCCCTGCACCGCCGCCGACGACGCCGCCGTGCCGGAAACCGCTTGGGCCAGGCGCATCACGCTGCCCTGCGGCGAGGTATCGGCGTGCGCATTCATGAAGCGCAGGACCTCGACGTTGGCGACCACGTCGGTGCCGTCGGCGCCGCCATTGAGATGGGTGAACACCAGGTTGCCATCGCCGTTCACGCGCAGCGAATAGTCGGCGCGACCGCCGCCGACCATCTGCACGGTGTCGACGCCGGTGCCGCCGTCGATATAGTCGTTGCCTTCACCGCCGAACACGACGTCGTTGCCGCCGTCGCCGTAGATATGGTCGTTGCCGCCTTCGCTGCCGACCGTGTCGTCGCCGTCGCCGCCGTGCAGGGTATCGTCGTCGGCGCCCAGCACGATGTACTGGCTGCCGCCGTCGGCCCACACGGTCTGCGAGCCGGCGCCGCCGGTCACGCGCACATTGCCGACCACCGCCGCGAACGACACGTCCTGCAGCTGGATCTCGGAACCGGAAGGCAGCTGGTGGGCATCGATCACCAGCGCCGACAGGGCGCCGCCGGCGGATGGCGCGAGGCCGGAGATCACCACCGGCTGCGCCGCCGTGCTGCCGGCGGCAATCGTCGGCACCACGGTGTGCACCAGCAGGTTGGCGCCGGCCGGAAGGCTCGACAGGAAGCCCGAACCGCCCCCCGTCATGCTGGCCTGGTCATGCGAGCCGCTCGCGGTCACGCCCTTGATCTCGCGGATCAGGTTGGTGAGCGCATCGTTCACGCCCACCGGCGCCGCGGTGCCGCTCACCTGCAGGCCGACACCGGTCGGCACCTGGGCGCTCAGCAACGGCTTGCCGTCGCCGCCGGCCACCAGCGGCACGTCGGCCACGCTGTTGTTGCCGACGCTCTCGACGCGGCCCTGCTGCACCACCGGAATGGTGATGACCTGGCTGCTGCTGCCGTCGCCGTTGCCGCGGCTGTCGGTCACCACCTGCACGCCGTCGACCTCCTTGGCCGGCGGCGGCACGTCGGCCACGCTGACCTGCAGGGTCTGGATATCGCTGCCGTAGGCGTCCGACGCCTGGACCCGGACTTCGTAGACGTTGTCGTGGCCGGCGTCCTGCGGGAAGTCGTAGTCCGGCACGGCCTTGAAGCGCAGCACGCCGGTCACCGGATCGACGCTGAACAGCGCGGCATCGTCGCCGCCCACGATCGCGTAGTTCACCGGACCGGTGGCGCTGGCCACGATCTTGGTCACCTCCTGCTGGCCTTCCAGCACGCCGATCCTGGCGAGCGGCGCGCCGCCGTTGCTGCCGATCAGCGGCGCCACCGTACCAAGGCCGCCCGGATCGACGATGCTGCCGTTGGCCAGGTGGTCGCTGTCATATACGCCGCCGTCGGTGAGCGAGAAGGTGATCTTGGTCTTGCTGCCGACGTTGACCACCGAGGTCGCCAGGTTCACCCAGTTGTTGGCGGCATCCTTCTTGAAGTAGCCGTTCACGTTCAGCGTCTTGTCGACATAGATGCTGACTTCGGCGCTGCCGCCCGGCGTGACGTTACCGATCGTGAAGTCGAACTGGCCGGCCGGCATCTTGACGTTGCGCGGCAGGCCGGTGGCGGCCGGCAGGCTGGATACCGAGCTCAGGGTCAGGCCCGGCGCCGTCTCGATCGTCGCGTAGGGCGCGTTGGCGACCACGGTCGGCAGCGAGGCCACGTTCAGCTGGGCGCTGTCCGGGATGCCGTCGCCGTTGCCGTCGCCAAAGCCGCCGTGGGCGCCCGGCACCGCATCCTCGATGCTGTTCGGACGGCCGTCGTTGTCGATGTCGTCGTCGTTGACGTCGGCCACGCCGTCGCCGTCGAGGTCGGCCAGGATCTTCACCGACAGCATCTGCTTGTCGATGCCGCCCTTGCCGTCGGCGGCCATCACCTCGACTTCGTACACGTTGTCATGGCCGCTGTCGGCCGGGATTGCTACCAGCGGAGCGCTCTTGAAGCGCAGCGCGCCGCTGGCGGCGTCGATCTGGAACAGCCCGGCGTCGGCGCCGCCGCTGATGCTGTAGCCGATGGCGTCGGCATCCAGGTCGGTAGCGGTCACGGTGGTGACCACGAGCTGCTTCTCGGGCATCTCGATGGCCGCGGTGGCGCCGCCGCCGTTGCTGCCGATGACCGGCGCCGCATTGAACGAGGTGGTGTGCACCGCGCCCGTCGTGAAGCCGCCCTGCAGCTGGTTGCCGGCGATGTCGGCGATGCCGGTGCCGGCGGCCTTCAGCTGCAGCTGCAGGCTGCCGTTGCCGGCGATGCCGTCGACCCGCACGACATAGCTGGCGCCCGAACCGCTGATCGAGGCGATGGTGCCGCCGGCCGCGCCGGTGGCGCCCAGCGCGAAGTCGGCGGCGTCGATGCCGCTGACCGCTTCGTTCAGGGTGACCGCGAACTCGACCGAGGTGGCGTTGGCGGCCGGCGTGCCGACCAGTGCGATCGTCTCGATATGCGGAGCGACGGCGTCGACCCTTACGTTGGCGCTGTCGGTGCGGACGGTGGCGTTGCCGGCATCGTCCAGCACCGTCACGGCGACGTTGCGGCCCGCCGCGTCGAGCGTGCCGGCGCCGATCGTCCAGCTGGCGCTCCAGACACCGTTCGACCCGGTCGCGGCCACCGAAGCCGGGCCGCCGAACTGGCTGAAGTCGAAACTGGCCGAGGCCACATCGGCATTGCCGTCGAGGGTGTTGCTCCAGACTGCGGTGACGACGTCGCCGATGCGGTACACGCCGCCGTTGCCGGTAGCGCCCGAGATCGACAGCGCGGCATCGCTCGCCAGCGGCGCCTGGTTGTCCAGCACGACGTTGGCGTTGCCGGTATGCGTGGTGCTGTTGCCGGCCAGGTCGGTGACCGTGATGCCCGCATGCAGGGTGGCGGCATCGATGAGGCCGGCCGTCACCTGGAAGCTGGCCTGCCACACGCCGCCAACCAGGGTCGCGATGGCGGCGGCCGGGCCGCCGAACTGGCTGAAGTCCACCTTCACGCCTGCGGTATCGCCGTTATGGTCGCCCGTGGCGCCGTCGTTCCAGGCCACGGTGAGGGTGTCGCCGATGCGGAAAGCGCCGTTGCTGCCGGTGGCGCCGCTGACCGCCAGGGCCGCGTCGCTCACGACCGGCGCCTGCGTGTCGCCGCCGAAGTGCAGGACGTTGGCGCCCGCCGTGTTGGCGTTGCCGGCGGCATCGAAGAACTTGCCGGCATCGATGGAGATCGTGCCGCCCAGGTTCTGGGCGCCGCTGTCCGGGGTGAAAGTGGCGTGATAGACCCGGGCGTCGTTCTGGTCGACCGCCAGGTTACTCAGGGTGCCGCCGCTGACCTTGACCGAAGCGGCGCCGAATCCGACCGGCGCCTCGCTGAAGCTGAAGGTGACGGCGGCAGTCTCGCCGGCCTTGAACTGGGTGCGGTCGGTGCTCAGCGTCACACCCGGCAGCGCGGTATCGCCGCCGATCAGGACATTGCTGGTGCTGGCCACGTTGCCCAGGCCGTTGACGTCGGTGAACTTGCCGGCGCCGACCGAGATCATGCTGCTCAGGTTCTGCGTATTGTCGGCCGGGGTGAAGGTCGCACGGTAGATGGTGGGGTCGTTCTGGTCGACCGTCAGGTTGCCCAGGCTGCCGCTGCCGGCGCTGACGCCGACGTCGCCCAGGTCGAAGCCGGTCGGCGCCTTGCTGAAGTGGAAGGTGATGGTGGCGGTGTCGCCGGCCTTGACGCTGGCCTTGTCGCTGGCGATGGTGACCGTCGGCGGCGTGTTCACCGTGATCGACAGGACTTTTTCGAGGCTGTTGCCGGCGGCATCGACGGTGCGCACGCGCACCGATTTCGCGCCTTCGCTCAGGGCCGAGGCATCGATCGCCTTCAGGCTGTTGCCGGCGATTTCGAATGAAGCGTTGTCGGCGTCGCCGGCGCCGGCTACGAGCGTGTAGGTGAAGCTGTCGCCCGGCGTCGGATCCAGCGACAGCAGCTGGCCGACCTCGGCGTGCGCGCCGTCAAGGGTGGTGATGCTGGACTTCGTCAAGCCCAGGTCCAGCGGGGCGATGCCGTCGACCACGATGGCCTTGTTCGCGCCCAGCGAGCCGGCCGCGCCCTGCGCCGGCAGCACCGGCACGGCGGCGTTGCCGGCGCCATCGAGGATGCTGCCGCCGTTCAGCTGCAGTGCGAGGGTGCCGATGGTGTCCAGGTCGGGCGAGAAGTCGCCCGGCTGCACCGTGTACTGGAAGGTCAGCACATTGCTGCCGCTGCCCGACTGGTAGACGGCGGCGTGGTCGATACCGGTTGCCATCAGCAGCTTCGGCGTGCCGGTGACGGTGACGCTTTCCGAGAACGCCACCTGGATCGAGATGACGTCGCCGGCCTTGTAGATCCCGTTCGCGGTGGACGAGCCGATGCTGGTCACGACCGGCAGTGCGGTATCGCCGCCGATCAGGACATTGCTGGTGCTGGCCACGTTGGCCAGGCCATTGGCATCGGTGAACTTGCCCGCGCCGACCGAGATCAGGCTGCTCAGGTTCTGCGTATTCCCGGCCGGGGTGAAGGTCGCACGGTAGATGGTCGGGTCGTTCTGGTCGACCGTCAGGTTGCCCAGGCTGCCGCTGCCGGCGCTGACACTGACGTCGCCCAGGTCGAAGCCGGTCGGCGCTTTGCTGAAGTGGAAAGTGATGGTGGCGGTGTCGCCGGCCTTGACGCTGGCCTTGTCGCTGGCGACCGTCACCGTCGGCGGCGTGTTCACCGTGACCGACAGGACTTTTTCGTAGGTGTTGCCAGCAGCATCGGTGGTGCGCACGCGCACCGATTTCGCGCCTTCGCTCAGGGCCGAGGCATCGATCGCCTTCAGGCTGTTGCCGACGATTTCGAACAGGGCATTGTCGCCGGCGCCGGCGCCGGACACCAGGGTGTAGCTGAAGCTGTCGCCGCTGGTCGCGTCGGTCGACGACAGCAGGCCGACCACGGCATGCAAGCCGCCCAGGGTGGTGACGGTGGCGTTCGACAGGCTCAGGTCGGTCGGCGCCAGGCCGTCGATCACGATGGCCTTGTTCGCGCCCAGCGAGCCCGCCGCGCCCGGCGCCGCCAGGTCCAGCACGGCGGCATTGCCGGCCGCATCGGCGATGCTGCCGCCGTTCAGCTGTAGCGCACCAGTGCCGACGGCATCGAGGTCGGCCGTACGGTCGCCGGCCTGCACGGTGTACAGGAAGGTCAGCACATTGCTGCCGCTGCCGGACTGGTAGACGGCGGCGTGATCGGTGTCGCCGGTCTCCAGCAGCAGTTTGGGCGTGCCGGTGACGGTGACGCTTTCCGAGAACGCCACCTGGATCGAGATCACGTCGCCGACCTTGTAGGTGGCGTTCGCGCTGAGCGAGGTGATGCCGGTCACGGTGGGCGCCGTCTGGTCCAGGCCTTCCATGCTGAACTGGACCGGGGCCGAGGTGGCGCCGTCGCCGTCGTTCACGGTCAACATGAAGGAACGGGCGCCGGCGGTCGGTGCTGAATAGGTCAGATAGCCCAGGATTTCATTGATGGCGTTCGCGGTCGCATTCACCGTCGTGAATTCGATCAGCAGGTTGTGGCCGCCCTGCCCGTCCAGCAAGGCGTTCACGCGGCCGATTTCCGCGCCCTGGAAATACAGCGTGCTGCCGGCCGACAGGGCGCCGGTGACGTTGGCGCCCTGGTCGAGCACGAAACTGCCGTCGGTCGCGCCTCCAGTCTGGATGATCATGAGACTGCCGCCGAGGAAGTCGGGCGAGTCGCTGTCGTGTACCTGGGCCTGGTCGGGGCCGCTGTTCTGGAAGTCGATGTAGGACCCATCTCTGACCGGATTGGTGCTGCCGGCGATAAAGGTGCCATGTTCACCGTTTAGGCCCGTAATCACGGGCGCGGTATTGCTGACCAGGCCGAAGTCGGCCGAGGTGCCGGCGCTGTAGTAGATGTTGCGCAGGCCATCGGCTTCCGCAACCACGACGATGTCGCCGCCGGATTTGACGATGAAATTACGCTCGTTGAACGATTGCGAGCTACCCTGCAAGCTCAGCGCGGGGAGGTAGGCTTCGCCCTGGTAGCCATGGGTCCAGGTGCTGCCGTCCTTGCGCATCACATAGATGTCCGTGGTGCTGTTATCCAGCGCCCGGGAATTGACCAGCATGTAGGCTTTGCCGTCGGCATACTGCATCTGGCCGACGAGATCGGTACGCGCTTCGTTCAGGGCCAGGGTCGGCGCACTCCAGCTGCCGCTTTCATTGCTGACGGTGAAGATGTTGGTGCCGGTGGTCACGTTCGACGCATCGGCGGTCCTGACCGCGTAGCCGAGGTAGAAGTGGCCCTGGCCGTCTCCCGTCATCGAATAGGCGGAAGTCAGGTTGTCGGCCAGCTTTTGCGGCGCCGACCAGCTGCTGTCGTTCGGCCCCTTGGAAATGTGGTACAGGTTGCCGTAATAGGTGTTCTGGCTGTCTTCGCGCACATAGAAGACGTGCACGGTACCGTCGGCATCGACCGAAACCGTCGGCTTTTTCAGCTCGTCGGTGGCGCTCAGCGTGGTCACCAGTGTCGACGTGGACCAGCTCGTACCGCCGTCGCTGCTGCTCGCGAACTTGATGTTGTAGGTAAACGTGTTGCTGTCAGTGTAGTTGTACACGGAGTACAGTTTGCCGTTGGCGCCGGCCGCGATGACCGGGTCGTCGTAATTCTTCCAGCCGTTCGGATCCGAAGCCTGTTCGATCAGCTTGACGTTCCAGTTTCCGTTGCCCGGGTCGTATTCGGCAAACTTCACGCCGCGCTGGGAACCGATGTTGTCGCCGTTAATCGCCTTGCTATGCCTGAAGAGCAGATCCAGTTTGCCGTTCGCATTGACGGTCAGCGACAGGTCGTCCGAGAAACCGGTATCGCCGGTATCCGCGATCGTCAGACGCTTCAGTTCGGTCCAGCCGTTGCCATTCCACTGCTTCAGCGAAATTGCCGTGCTGTCGATCTTGTGGGCGAGATACACATTGCCCTGCGCGTCCTTGGCCATGGCGCTGAAGGCCCAGGTATTGGCGCCGTAGGCATATACCGTGCCCTCATTCAGCGCCAGCGTCGCCGCATAAGCGCCGCCGGCCGCGCCCATCGCAGCGGCCGTCTCGACCTGGCCGACGCTCGCTTCCAGGTTCCAGTCGCCGCCCGCAGCCGTGCCGCCGGTCGGGTTGGTCGACGCGGCCACGTCGGCGCCGGTGGCGGCGGCCAGGGCGTGCAGGAAGGTGTCGCCGACGGTGCCGGCGCCGGTGTCGCAGCCGTACACGAGGATGTCGCCGTCGCCGTTCAGCGAGCTGCCGATGCCGGCCAGGGCATCGGCGTGGGCCGCGATATAGCCGGCGTCCAGCAGGGTGCCGCCGATCTGCAGCGCACCGGCGGCGCCATGTCCGATCAAGTGGACGGCGTCCAGGTCGCTTCGTCCCGCCAGCGCCTGCGCGATCTGCGCCATGCCGTCGAGGGCCGGATCGAGCACCACGACTTCGATTCCCTCGCGCAAACCAAGGATGAGGTTCTGAAGATCCGGCAGGTTTCCGCTGACGAATGCGATTTCGTGACGCGCTGCGCCGGTTCCGGTTTGATCGGTCATAGTTCTCTCTCAGGAATTTATTGTTCTGCTTGGCAATTCTTGCCATGAAAGGCGACATATTACCTACAAGACACAACGGAAACTTCACAATGATCGTGAACTTTGGAAAACTGAGAGAGTGTGTTGCTACGTAGCATCAATATGATGACAGATAGTCCATAGTCATATGCATGTCACGCGTGGTATCTAAATACCCTGCGCGCGTAGAATCGTCCACGAAAAGACATCCGTGGAGGCTGCAATGCACCGCTACAAAAACCTGGGCGGCGACTCCGGCGTGCTTGCCTACGACATCGACGCCGGCCAGATCATCGTGCAATTCAGGAATGGCGACCGCTACCTCTACACCGAGGACAGCGCCGGCGCCGCCAACGTCGCGAAAATGCAGGAACTGGCCATCGCCGGCCGCGGCCTGTCCGGCTTCATCAGCCAGCACGTGCACGACCGTTACGAACGCAAGGTAAACTCCGGGCGACTCTACTAAGAAAGCAAACAGTGACCCAAGCATTCCGGACCGACCTGCCGCAGCGCAGCTACGCCGCCTTCCTGTTCGACATGGACGGCACCATCCTCACCTCGATCAAGGCCGCCGAGCGGGTCTGGGGCCAGTGGGCCAGGGGGCATGGCCTGGACGTCGAGGCTTTCCTGCCGACCATCCACGGCAAGCGCACCGAAGAGACCATCCGCGGCCTCGAACTGCCGGGCGTCGATCCGGTGGCTGAGGCCGCCTTCATCACCCGTGCCGAAATCGAGGACGTGGCCGGCATCGAAGCCATCGAGGGCGCCGCCGCCTTCCTCGACAGCCTGCCGCGCGAGCGCTGGGCGATCGTCACCTCGGCCCCGCGCCTGCTGGCCGAAGCGCGCATCGCCGCCGCCGGCCTGCCGATCCCGGATGTGCTGGTGGCGGCAGAGGACGTCGAGCGCGGAAAGCCGGCGCCCGATCCCTTCCTGCTGGGCGCGCGCAAGCTGGGCGTGGCGCCGGCCGACTGCCTGGTGTTCGAGGATACGCTGGCCGGCCTGAGGTCCGCCGAAGCGGCCGGCATGGACAGCATCGTCGTCACTATCACCCACGCGCATCCGCTCGACACCGGGGTGACGGCGGTGCGCGATTATGCGGATCTGCGCGCGGTGAAGACGCCGGACGGCCGGCTGGGCGTGGCTTCAGCCGCCTGAGTCGCGTTCGACCGGGTCGCGCTCGGCACGCTCCGGATGAACGCCATCCTGCTCGCCATGGTCGGCGATGTAGACGCGCGGAGCCAAAGTCTCGGCCTCGATCGGCAGCGGCGTCGTGGCCGGGGGCGCGTTCTTGTCGCGTTTCGGATACGGCGTGCCGTCGCGGCGGGTATAGCTGTCGGTGCTGCCGTCGTACAGCAGGTCGATGTCCGGGTAGGTGGCCCTGTCTTCCTTGCTGCGCGAGCCGACCACCAGGAACAGCGCCGTGCCCCAGCCGCGGTTGACCAGGTGATGGCCGTTCGGCCGGCCGGCCGGGAAGGCCGCGCAGTCGCCGGCGCGCATCAGGGTTTCGCCCTCGTCGGTGATGAGGGCCAGTTCGCCGGACACGACCATGACGAATTCGTCCTCGCGCGAATGCCAGTGGCGCTGCGAAGAGGCGGCGCCCGGCTGGAGCTCCACCATGTTGACGCCAAACTGGGTGATGCCGCCGGCGTCTCCCAGCGCCTGCCGGCTGCGCCCGCTGACGGCCTCGGCGAAGGGATCGGGATAACCGGTGCCGGTCATCACGGGGATACTGCTCAGGTCTAACCGCGACATGGACGCTCCTTGATGAAGGTAAGAGACAGGTGACAGTGTATAGTAGCCAAAAAGCCGGAACCACACGCATGTCCACGCAAGCAAACAGCCAGCAGGCTGCCATCCTGCAGTCCCCCAACAAAGTCAAGCTGATCGACGCCGTCGCCGGCGCCGGCAAGACCACCACGCTGGCGATGGAAGCGCGCCATGCCTGCGAGGGCGGCCTGTCCGAACGCGCGATCCTGGCCCTGTGCTTCTCGCGCGGCGCGCGCCTGCGCTTCCATGAAAAGCTGAAGGAGGAAGTCGGCGAAGACAGCACGATCTTCGTGATGACGGTCGAGGACTTCGCGCGCCAGCTGATCGAAGACCTGGCCGAGAAGGGCCGCATCGGCCGCCCGGTGGTGCACCCGGACGTCGAAGGCATCCGCGGCGAACTGGTCGATGCCGCCGCGCGGGTCTGGCAGCGCTACCAGGAACAGGGCATCCGCAGCGACTTCAATTTCGGCCTCGACGAGAACAACCAGCACCTGGACGACATCGCGCGCCGCCTGGCCCAGCTGAAGGCCGCGCTGGAAACCCGCGCCTTCGCGCCCAAGGACGCCGAGTCCCACGACGACGACGATACGAACGACGGCGACGATGCCGACTACGACGAAAGCGGCGACGGCGACTTGGCCGGCCAGCCGGACCCGATCGCGGACATCATCCGCGAGTACGAGGCGCAGCGCCATCCCTACCCCGAGGAATTCCGCTGGCAGGGCCCGAACGATGCCGTCGCCGACCTGGTCTACCTGCTGCAGCGCCAGCCGGCGCTGGGCCAGGAGCTGCGCCGCTGGTCGCTGTACCTGGTCGACGAATGGCATGACGTGAACGCGGCGGAGTTCGAGCTGCTGGCGCGGCTGCGGCGCGGCGCGCGCCTGGTGGTGGCCGGCGACAAGGACCAGACCATCAACCGCGACCGCGGCGCCGACCCTGTCTTTTCCGGCCTGCGCTTCATGGCAGCCTACCGTCCGGACGCCAGGCGCTTCCCGCTGGGGATGTCCTACCGCTTCGGCAAGGACCCGGCGCTGCTTGCCGACGGCCTGACCCACAACGGCTGCGAAGGCCGTCCGGACCGCGACACCGTCGTGCGCCGCATGCGCTACGATCCCTCGCAGCCGGGCGACTGCGCGCGCCTGGTGGCCGAGGCCATCAAGGAAAGCCTGCAGAAGGGACGCCCGAAGCCGAGCAACCGCGACTTCGCCGTGGTGCTGCGCGACGTCGACCAGAGCATCGAGATCGAGACCGCGCTGATGGAAGCGAAGATCCCGTACAAGTGCGACGGCTTCGAGACCTTCCTGCTGCTGCCGGAGATCCTGCTGCTGCGCGGGATCCTGCACTACGTCAGCAACGATTACTCGGCCCTGCACGGCCGCGCCCACGCCGACACCTGCGTGCAGATGGTGCTGGCGCTGTCGCGCTACTTCTACCTGACGCGCGATCCCAAGCACTGGAAGCTGGAATGGGCCGAACGCCGCTCGGTGCTGGCGTATGCCCAGGACGAGGTGAGGCGCACGCCGGAAGTGCTGAAGAGCTTCTTCGACGGCGCCCTGCTGCGCGAGACCGAGTTCGACAGCCCGCAGGCGCGCCAGTCCAAGAACCTGATCCGGCCCGTGATCGAGAAGATGGCGTCGATGGCCGGGACCGCGAGCGCACATGAGCTGCTGACCATGCTGCGCGACCAGGTCGACCTGCACGACGCCACCAGCCGCGCCTTCGTCAGCCGCGACCGCGTCGCTTCCGCCCGCCGCTCGATCGACGCGTTTTTACGCTTCGCTTCGAGCCACGGCCAGGTGCCGGCGGCGCAGTTCCTGGCCCTGCTTTCGCAGATGGAAAACGATGTCGCGCTGGTGCGCAGGTCGAAGAATGCGAACAGCATCGGCACGCGCCGCAGCCTGGTGCGGGTGACCACCATCCAGGCGGCCAAGGGCAGGGAGTGGCCCTATGTGCTGATGCCTTTCCTGGCGCAGGACGAGTTCGTGCGGACCCGGGATGCCACCAATGAGGTGCGGCATCTGTATGTGGGGTTGACGCGGGTGATGAAGGAGCTGGTCTTGTTTGAGCCGGATGAGGGGTCGGCGGAGCGGCGGCTGGCTTATCTGGGCGGTCTACGGTGAGAATGAACGCATTTCAGGGCGACTGAAACTGCTATCCTCCACTGATTCCACCGCAGAGGTTGACGATGAATGCACTGGAAAGACTGCACGCAGCGCGGCAGGCAGCGCGCGACGGCAGGCATGAGGAAGCGTTGCGCGAACTGGTCTGGTTTCATCACCACGCGCTGGAGGAAAACCGGTACCTGGCTGGCGTACGGCTGTCATACGCGCTGTATGATTGGCTAAACCTGGGCAAAGCCTATCCACCTGCGCAGCAAGCACTCATCAAGGTGCGCGAACAGAAGGCGCAAACCCTGCTGCAGGGTGAAGGCAACCGCGCCTTATTCCACGACATCGAAGCGATCGACGAACGGCTCGGCCAAGCCGGCGCCACCTATGAACTCTACATGGCGTTGGTCGAACGGCATCCGGCGCTTGCGGCGCAATGCGCGCAGTTGGCCTTGCCGTCCATCGTTGCAGTGAAGGACTACCGACTGGCCCATCAGCTCCGCATAGATCCGGAAGCGCGGCTCCGTACCTCGGCGGCTGCGCTGCGCGAAGACATCCGGGATATCAAGCACCGCCGCTTCACCCGGGCGCCGCAGCGCTGGGCCAGTATCAAGAGTTATACCGAATCGGCGCGCCGCGATGTTGAGATCACGGCCGGCATCGGCGAGCATGCCGAAGCCCGGCGCCTCGCCGCGCTTGCGGTGGATTTGATTCACGACCCGTCGCTGCGGGCTGCAGTTCGGGCCGGCATCGCCAAATCCTTGGCCTCGCCAGGGATGGGGAAACTGAATACACGTCGGGCCATGGCGCTGCGGAGGGAAATAGCTCTTAAACGCCGTTCCCGAGGAAGCGGGAACGGCTAGCAGGCTCAAGCGCGCTTCTGCACCAGCGTCAGGATGTCATAACTCGCCACCAGCTCATCATGCTGGTTGGTCACCTGCACATCCCACGCCACCACGCCCTGCCCGCGCCCCTGCTCGTCGGTGCGGTTGCGGTCCACCTTGCGCTTGCAGGTGAGGCGGGCGCGGATGGTGTCGCCGATCGCCACCGGCGCCACGAAGCGCAGGTTGTCGAGGCCGTAGTTGGCCAGCACCGGACCCGGCGCCGGCGACACGAACAGGCCGGCCGCCGCCGACAGCACGAAGTAGCCGTGGGCGATGCGCTTGCCGAACTGGGTGTCCTTGGCCGCGATCTCGTCGAAGTGCATGTAGAAGTAGTCGCCGGACACGCCGCCGAAGTTGACGATGTCCGCCTCGCTCACGGTGCGGCGGTGGGTCAACAGGGAATGGCCGATCTCCAGGTCTTCGAACCAGCGGCGGAAGGGGTGGACTTCGCTTTCCTTGACCTCGGCGCCGCGCACGTATTCGCCGGTCACCGCCGTCAGCATGGTCGGCGAGCCCTGCACCGCGGCGCGCTGCAGGAAGTGCTTCACGGCGCGGATGCCGCCCAGTTCTTCGCCGCCGCCGGCGCGGCCCGGACCGCCGTGCTTCAGCTGCGGCAGCGGCGAGCCATGGCCGGTCGAATCGACGGCCGCCACGCGGTCGAGGATGTGGACACGGCCGTGCGAGGCCGCCGCCACCGGCACCGCATGCGCGGCGATCGCCGGATCTTTCGTGACGAGGGTCGTCACCAGGCTGCCCTTGCCGCGCGCGGCGAGAATCAGGGCTTCGTCGATGTCGCGGTAGGTCATCATGGTGCTGACCGGGCCAAAGGCTTCGACGTCGTGCACGGCGTCGTTCGTCAAACCGTTGCGGCACAGGATCAGGGTCGGCGAGAAGAAGGCGCCGGCACCTACGCCCTCGCCCACCGGCTTGAAGCCGTCGCGTGCGCTGAACAGGACTTCGTTGCCGCGCGCGAGCGTCTCGACGCGCTCGCTGACGTCGCGGTGCTGCTCCATCGAGGCCAGCGCGCCCATGCGCACGCCCTCGACTTTCGGATTGCCGACCACGATCTTCGACAGGCGTGCGCGCAGGCGCTCGCCCAGCGCATCGGCGTGCTGTTCCGGCACGATGATGCGGCGGATCGCCGTGCACTTCTGGCCGGCCTTACCGGTCATCTCGCGCGCGACTTCCTTGACGAAGAGGTCGAATTCCTCGTCGTCCGGGCCGACGTCCGGCGCCAGGATGGCGGCGTTCAGCGAGTCGGCTTCGGCCGTGAAAGGCACGGCTTCGCGGATCAGGTTCGGGTTGGCGCGCAGCTTGGCGGCGGTGTCGGCCGAGCCGGTGAAGGTGACGGCGTCGAAGCCGGTCAGGCGGTCCAGCAGGTCGCCGGTGGAGCCGATCACCAGTTGCAGGCTGCCCTCCGGCACCAGGCCGGATTCCATCATCATCTTGACCACGGCATGGGTCAGGTAGCTGGTGGCGGTCGCCGGCTTGGCGATGCAGGGCATGGCCGCCAGGAAGCTGGGCGCGAATTTCTCGAGCAGGCCCCAGATCGGGAAGTTGAAGGCGTTGATGTGCACGGCCACGCCGCCGCGCGGCACCAGGATGTGGGTGCCGGCAAAGCCACCGCGCTTGCCCAACGCCATGGCCGGGCCTTCATGCAGCACGTTCGACGACGGCAGCTCGCGCGAGCCCATGCTGGCATAGGCGAACAGGGTGCCGATGCCGCCTTCGACGTCGACCCAGCTGTCCGGGCGGGTGGCGCCGGTCAGGTGCGAGATCTCGTACAGCTCTTCCTTGCGCTCCATGAGATGGAGCGCCAGGGCCTTCAGGCGCTGGGCGCGCTTCTGGAAGTCGAGCGCCATCAGCTCGCGTACGCCTTGCCTGCGGGCGTAGCCCAGGGCTTCGTCGAAGTCGATTTTTTCGGCGTGGGTGTGATAGATCAGCTGGTTGTCCAGGGCGCTGTGCAGGGGCTGGTGGGCTTGCTGGCCTTGCCAGCGGCCGGCGATGTAGCTTTGCAGGGTGGTTGGGGTCATTTTTTCTGTCTCCTTCGGTCAGTTTGGTCTAACGTCAGTATTTTCGAATTCGGATGCTTTTCCTTGGGTCCCCGCCTTCGCGGGGACGACGGTCTTTAGGCCACGTACCCAGAAACGTCATTCCCGCGCAGGCGGGAATCCAAGTTCCTACGAATACTCGCGGCTACTTTTTAGGACGGTGAGGTTCATCGAACACCAGCCGCCCGCGCCCAGCCTCCACCTCGGTAAAGGCCTCGACCTCCCGCAGCGACTTCATCGACCGCAGCGCCAGGTCGTGATACTGTCGCGTCCCATGACTCTTCCACGCGATCTCGTCGTCGGACACTTCGCGGATCACCTTGGCCGGCGCCCCCAGCACCAGGCTGCGCGGCGGGATCGCCATGCCGGCCTTCACGAAGCTTGCTGCGCCGACGATGGATTCCGCGCCGACCACGGCCTTGTCCATCACCACCGCATTCATGCCGACCATGGCATTGCGGCCCACGCGGCAGCCGTGCAGCACGGCGCCGTGGCCGATATGGCCGTCCACTTCGACCACCGTGTCGTCTTCCGGGAAGCCGTGCATCACGCAGGTGTCCTGCAGGTTGGCGCCCTCTTCCAGGATCAGGCGGCCGAAGTCGCCGCGCAGCGAGGCCAGCGGGCCGACGTAGCAGCGCGGGCCGACGATCACGTCGCCGATCAGCACCGCGGTCGGGTGCACGTAGGCGCTCGGGTGGACCACCGGGCGGATGCCGTCGATTTCGTAGATCGGCATCTCAGACCCGCTCGACGATAAGGGCGATGCCCTGACCGACGCCGATGCACATCGTGCACAGCGCATAGCGGCCGCCCGTGCGGTGCAGCTGGTTCACGGCGGCCGTCACCAGGCGCGCGCCGGAGGCGCCCAGCGGGTGGCCGAGGGCGATCGCGCCGCCGTTCGGGTTCACGCGCGGATCGTCGTCGCGCAGGCCGAGGTCGCGCAGCACCGCCAGCCCTTGCGAGGCGAAGGCTTCGTTCAGTTCGATCACGTCCATCTGCTCGATGCTCAGGCCGGTCATCTGCAACAGCTTTTTCGTCGCCGGCGCCGGACCGAAGCCCATGATGCGCGGCTCCAGGCCGACGCTGGTCATGCCGACCACGCGGGCGCGCGGGGTCAGCTTGTACTGCTCGATGGCGGCGCTCGACGCCAGCAGCAGCGCGCAGGCGCCGTCGTTCACGCCGGAGGCATTGCCCGCGGTGACCGAGCCGTCCGGCGTCACCACGCCCTTCAGCCTGGCCAGGCCTTCCAGGCTGACGTCGGGGCGCGGATGCTCGTCGGTGTCGAACACGCGCGATTCACCTTTCTTCCCATGCAGCGTGACGGGTACGATTTCCTCTTTGAAAACACCCGCCGCATTGGCCGCGGCCCATTTCTGCTGGCTGCGCAGCGCGAACACATCCTGGTCGGCACGCGAGACATTGAAATCGCGAGCCACGTTCTCGGCCGTCTCCGGCATCGAGTCGATACCGTATTCCGCCTTCATCTTCGGGTTCACGAAGCGCCAGCCGATGGTGGTGTCCTCGATCTTCGCCGTACGCGAGAAAGCGGTATCGGCCTTGCCCATCACGAAGGGCGCGCGGGTCATGCTCTCGACGCCCCCGGCGATGATCAAGTGGGCTTCGCCGGTGCGGATCGCGCGCGCGGCCATGCCGACCGCATCCAGGCTGGAGCCGCACAGTCGGTTGATGGTCGTGCCAGGCACCGAGGGCGGCAGGCCGGCCAGCAAGCCCGCCATGCGGGCCACATTGCGGTTGTCCTCGCCGGCCTGGTTGGCGCAGCCGTAGTAGACGTCGTCGACCTTGCTCCAGTCCACGCCCGGGTTGCGGTCGATCAGCGCCGCGATCGGCAGCGCGGCCAGGTCGTCCGCGCGCACGCCGGCGAGCGAACCGCCGAAGCGGCCGAAGGGGGTGCGGATGGCGTCGACGATGAATGCGTCAGTCATGAAAAAGTCTCCTCGGATTATTTGTTGCGCTGGTCGACCACGCGCCGCGCCTTGCCCGTCATCGAACGTTCGATGCCCTGGGCCGGCAGCAGGTTCACGCTGGTGGTCACGCCGATATAGGTCTTGATGCGGTGCTTCAGTTCCTGGGCCAGGGCCGCTACCTGCTCGTCCGCAAGGAGAGCTTCCCCCGCACCCGGGCGCAGCTCGCAGCGCACCTCCAGCTTGTCGAGGTGGCCGTCCTTGCTCACCACCAGCTGGTAGTGCGGGGCCAGCGCCGGCATCTGCAGCACCTGTTCCTCGACCTGGCTGGGGAAGACGTTCACGCCGCGGATGATCAGCATGTCGTCCGAGCGGCCCGTGATGCGGCCCATGCGGCGCATCGAGCGCGAGGTCGGCGCGAGCAGGCGCGTGAGGTCGCGGGTGCGATAGCGGATGATGGGCAGGGCCTCTTTCGACAACGAGGTGAACACCAGCTCGCCCTCGGCGCCGTCGGGCAGCACCTCGCCGGTTTCCGGGTCGATGATCTCGGGGTAGAAGTGATCCTCCCAGATCACCGGGCCGTCCTTGCTCTCGATGCATTCGCTGGCCACGCCCGGGCCCATCACTTCGGACAGGCCATAGATGTCGACCGCGTCGATGCCTGCGCCCTGCTCGATCTCGCGGCGCATGGCGTCGGTCCAGGGTTCGGCGCCGAAGATGCCGACCTGCAGCGAGGAGGTGGCCGGGTCGATTCCCTGGCGCTTGAATTCCTCGACGATGTTCAGCATGTACGAGGGCGTAACCATGATGATGGAGGGCTTGAAGTCCTGGATCAGCTGGACCTGCTTCTCGGTCTGGCCGCCCGACATCGGCACCACGGTGCAGCCCAGGCGCTCGGCGCCGTAGTGGGCGCCCAGGCCGCCGGTGAACAGGCCGTAGCCGTAGGCGATGTGGACCATGTCGCCGGGACGGCCGCCGGCCGCGCGGATCGAGCGCGCCACCAGGTCGGCCCAGGTGTCGATGTCGCGCCTGGTGTAGCCGACCACGGTCGGCTTGCCGGTGGTGCCGCTTGATGCGTGCACGCGCACCACCTGCTCCCGCGGCACCGCGAACAGGCCGAAGGGGTAGTTGTCGCGCAGGGTCTTCTTCTCGGTGAAGGGAAATTTCGCCAGGTCGGCGAGCGTCTTGAGGTCGTCCGGGTGCACGCCCTTCTCGTCGAAGGCGCGGCGGTAATGCGCCACGTTCTCGTAAGCGTGCTTGAGCGTCCATTTAAGGCGCTCGAGCTGCAGGGCCTGCAGCTCGTCGCGGCTGGCGCGCTCGATCGCTTCGAGATCGCCGGGTTGAGGAATGCCTTGCACCATCTGCCTCTCCTAACTTAATTACTGGGTATTGCCCGCTTCCGCCACCATGCCGTTCACACGGTGGGATTTGCCGCGAAAGAGCGCGACCTTGCGCCCCTCCTGGTTGGTGACCACGATGTCATAGACACCGGTCTTGCCGGACAGCGCCTGTTCGACCGCTTCGGCCGTCAACAGGTCGCCTTCGCGTCCCGGCGACAGGTAATCGATGCTGCAGCCGGCGCCGACCGTGTTGAAGTTGTGCGAGTTGCAGGCGAAAGCGAAGGCGCTGTCGGCCAGCATGAAGATATAGCCGCCGTGGCAGGTGCCGTGACCGTTCAGCATGTCCTCGCGCACGCGCATGCTCATGCGCGCATAGCCCGGGCGGATCTGGTCCAGGCTCATGCCGAGGCGCTGGCTGGCCGGGTCGCGCTCGAACATGGTCTTGCCGGCCAGTTCGGCCAGCTGCTGCGCACGTTCGCGGGTATCAAACTGCATGGAATCTTGCTCCTTCCGGATTGGCCGCCAGCTTGCGGCGCAACAGCGGCGAGACACGATAGCGGTCTTCGCCATAGCTGGCCGCCAGGTTGTGCAGCACGGCGGCCACGTGGCGCAGGCCCACCGTATCGGCCCAGGCCAGCGGCCCGCGCGGATAGTTCACGCCCTTCTGCATGGCGACGTCGACGGCGCGCGCACTGCACACGCCCTGGTTGACGGCGTCCGCCGCCTCGTTGGCCAGCATGGCGACGGTGCGCATCACGGCCATGCCGGGCACGTCGTCCAGGCGCGTGACAATGAAGCCGGCCGCCTGGAACAGGCCGACCGCGCCGCGCCAGGCTTCCTCGCTGCACTGGTCGGCTTTCGCCAGCGCGATGCGGGTGGCCCTGGCCGGGTCGAGCACCAGGTCGAACAGCACGGTATTCGGGTGATCGTCGTCGGCCGCGCGCTGGGTGGCGCTGCGGCCGTCGGTCAGGTAGATCGCGGCGCCATTGGCGTGGAAGGCCGGCTCTTTGCGGGTGTCGCTACCGTCGAACATCGAGGGATGGCTCGGATTGATCCCATGCGCCGCCAGGCGCTCGGTGACCACGGCCTGCAGCGCGTCGAAGACCGGATCGCTGAGGTCGCGCTGGCGCGTGATGCGCACCGTCGTCGGCATCTCAGCTGCCGGTTCGGCCTGGGCCGCCGGCGCAGCCACGCCCTCGCCATACCGGTAGAAGCCGCGTCCCGATTTGCGGCCGAGGAAGCCGGCATTCACCAGCTCCTGCTGCAGCACCGAGGGCGTGAAGCGGGGGTCGCCGAAATACGCCTTGAACACCGACTGCGTGACCGAGAAGTTGACGTCGTGGCCGATCAGGTCCATCAGCTCGAAGGGCCCCATGCGGAAGCCGCCGGCGTCGCGCATCACGGCGTCCAGCGTGGCCGCATCGGCCGCCTGTTCCTGCAGCAGGCGCAGGGCTTCCGCATAATAGGGACGCGCCACGCGGTTGACGATGAAGCCCGGAGTCGATTTCGCGTGCACCGGGTTCTTGCCCCAGGCTTCGGCCGTGGCGTAGACCGTGTCCGCCACGTTTTTATCGGTGGCGACGCCTTCGACCACCTCGACCAGCGCCATCAGCGGCACCGGATTGAAGAAGTGCATGCCGACCAGGCGCTCCGGGCGCTTCAGCCGGGCGGCGATGGCCGTCACCGAGATCGACGAGGTATTGGTGGCCAGGATGCAGTCCGGGCCAACGATGTCTTCCAGTCCGGCGAACAGTCCACGCTTGACCTCGAGGTCTTCGACGATGGCCTCGACCACCAGCGCCGCGTCCTTCAGCTCCGCCGTCGATGCGGCCGGCTGCAGGCGCTCGCGCGCCAGGCTGGCTTCATCCGCGCCCATGCGGCCTTTCTCGACCAGCTTGTCCCAGCCCTTGCCGATGCCGGCGATCGCCTTGGCGACGGCTTCGGGCCGCGTGTCGTAGAGGCGCACCTGGTGCCCGGCGCTTGCCGCCACCTGGGCGATGCCTGAGCCCATCGCGCCGCTGCCGACCACGGCGACGACGCTACCCTTCTCCAGTGCCTGAACCATCGCTCATTCTCCCTTGAAGTGAGGCTGGCGCTTCTCGATGAAGGCGGCCACGCCCTCGCGGTAGTCATGGCTGTAGCCCAGTTCGCGCATCATGCCGGCTTCCAGCTGCAGTTGCTGCTCGAGGGTGTTGGTCCAGCTGGCCAGCATGGCTTTCTTGGTGAAGGCCAGGCCCTTGGTCGGCGCCTTGGCGAAGTGCTCGGCCATCGCCATCGCCTCGTCCATCAGGGCTTCGTCCGGCACGCAGCGCCAGATCAGGCCCCATTGCTCGGCCTTCTCGGCCGGCAGCTTGTCGCCCAGCAGGGCCAGGCCCATCGCGCGCGCCGGACCGATGAGGCGCGGCAGCACCCAGGTGCCGCCGGTATCGGGGATCAGGCCCAGCTTGCAGAAGGCCTCGATGAAGCTGGCGGATTTCGCGGCCAGCACGATGTCGCAGGCCAGCGCCAGGTTGGCGCCGGCGCCGGCGGCCACGCCGTTCACGGCGCAGATCACCGGCATCGGCAGGGTGCGCAGGGTCGTCACCAGCGGCGCATAGTATTTTTCGACCGATTCGCCGAGGTCCACGCCGGGCGCGCCCGGTTCGACGGCGCGGTCGTTCAGGTCCTGGCCGGCGCAGAAGCCGCGGCCGGCGCCGGTCAGCACCAGCACGCGGACGGTCTTGTCGGCCTGGAGCTTGTCCAGGGCGTCGCGGACTTCACCGTGCATGGCCTTGGTGAAGCTGTTCAGGCGATCGGGGCGGTTGAGGGTGAGGACGGCGATGCCGTCGGCTATGGTGAACTGGATGGATTCGTAGGTCATGGGTGTCTCCTCGTTGTTGTTATCCCGTCGTTCCCGCGGAGGCGGGAACCCAAGTTTTTCGAACCGCTACGAACTTGGATCCCCGCCTCCGCGGGGACGACGTGCTAGCGTCAGTGGTGCTTAGTCATGCACGTCGAAATCAACCACGATCTTATCCGTCACCGGAAAACTCTGGCAGCTCAGCACGAACCCGCGCGCCACTTCGTAGTCTTCGAGCGCGTAGTTGACATCCATGTCCACCTGCCCTTCCAGCACCTTGCAGCGGCAGGTCGAGCACACGCCGCCCTTGCAGGAGTAGCGCATGTCCAGCCCAGCGCGCAGGCCGGCGTCCAGCAGCGATTCCTTGTCCTTGTCCATCGTGAAGCTGGCGTGGACACCGTCCATGACCACGGTGACTTCGGTCTGGTGACGCGGCTCCGCCGTCACCGGGCGCGGCTTGCGCTCGCTCTTTGCCGCGCCGGCCGCGAACAGCTCGATGCGGATGCGCTCCTTCGGCATGCCGGCGCCTTGGAGGGCGGCCGAGACACCATGCATCATGTCTTCCGGCCCGCAGATGAAGGCGTAGTCGACGTTCTCCACGCGCAGCCAGTGCTGGAACAGTTCGCGGCACTTGTCTTTGGTGATGCGGCCGTGGAACAGCTCGATGTCCTGAGGCTCGCGGCTCATGATGTAGACCAGGTTCAGGCGCTCCAGGTACTGGTCCTTCAGGTCGGTCAGCTCGTCGCGGAAGATCACCGACGACGAAGCGCGGTTCCCGTACAGCAGGGTGAAGCGGCTGTGCGGCTCGGCAATCAAGGTGGTCTTGATGATCGAGAGGATGGGCGTGATGCCGCTGCCGGCCGCGAAGGCCAGGTAGTGGCGGCGGCTCTCCGGTTCGAGCGGCAGGTTGAAGCGGCCCTCGGGCGGCATCACGTCGATGGTGACGCCGGGGCGGATGCATTCGTTGGCCCAGGTCGAGAACAGCCCGCCGTTCACGCGCTTGATCGCCACGCGCAGGCGGTCGTCCTGCACCGCCGAGCAGATCGAGTAGGAGCGGCGCACGTCCTCGCCGTCGATCATCGCGCGCAGGGTCAGGTGCTGGCCCTGCTGGTACTGGAAGGCCTCGCGCAGCTGCGGCGGCACCTCGAAGGTGACCGCGATCGCGTCGCGTGTTTCGTGCTTCACCTTGGCGACGGTGAGTGGATGGAATTTGCTCATCGTTTTAATGACACTTGAAGTAGTCGAAGGGCTCGCGGCAATCGAGGCAGCGGTACAGCGCCTTGCACGGGGTCGAGCCGAACTGGCTGATGGCGAGGGTGTGGCGGGAACCGCAGTGCGGGCACGGCACTTCCGGCTCCTGGATCGCGTGCCTTTTCACACCGTGCTTCAGGGCGCTGATGTCGATCACCTGCTGGCTAGGGGGTGCGATGCCGTAGCCCTTCAGGGCCGCTTTGCCGGCCTCGCTCATCCAGTCGGTGGTCCAGGCCGGCGACAGGCGGGTGGCGATGCGCACGCGCTGGAGTCCGCGCGCACGCAGGGCGCTCTCCACGTCCTCGGCGATCACCTGCATGGCCGGGCAGCCGGAATAGGTCGGCGTGATCGTGACCACCCACTCGCCGGTATCGCCGGCATTGCCGTCGAAGGCGACATCGCGCACGATGCCGAGATCGACCACCGAGATCACCGGGATCTCGGGATCGGGCACCTCGCCGAGCCAGGCCCAGACCTGGGACGTATCGATCACCGTCTCCTCGCTCATGGTGCTGCCTTACCAATCCGCGCCGGGATAGGCGCGCTGCAGGAACTGCATCTCGGCCAGGATGTAGCCGAGGCGTTCGGTATGCCGGCCCTGCTTGCCGCCGCGCTGCATATAGGCCTCCGGCGACGGCATCGCCAGGGTCGCATCAAGCAGCACTTCGCCGACGTGCTGCAGGAAGGCTTCGCGCAGCGGCTCGGCGTGCGGCGCGACACCCTGCGCCACCATGGCCTCGTCGAGCGCGTCGTAGATGAACATCTCGCCGGCATAGGTCCACAGCTCGTCGACGGCGGCCTGCATCTTCGCGTGGCTGAGCGGCGTGCCGTCGCCCAGGCGCACCACCAGGTCGCCGCTGCGGCGCAGGTGGTAAGTGACTTCCTTGAGCGACTTTTCCGCGATCTCGGCGATGCGTTGATCCGTCGAGGCCAGCAGCCCGCGCATCAGGAAGTAGTGCCAGGTATCGAAGAAGAACTGGCGCACCATGACCTGCGCATAGTCGGCGTTCGGCTGCTCGACCAGCAGGCAGTTGCGGAATTCGCGGCTGTCGCGCAGGTAGGCCAGGCGGTCCTCGTCGCGGCCATGGCCTTCGAGTTCGCCGGCGTAGCTCAGCCACATGCGCGTCTGGCCGAGCAGGTCGAGGGCGACGTTGGTGAGCGCCATGTCTTCTTCGAGCGCCGGACCCTTGCCGCACAGCTGGGACAGCTGCTGGGACAGGATCAGGGCGTTGTCGCCCTGGCGCAGGAGATATTCGAACTTCGCGTTATCCACGCCCGGCCTCACAGGTTCTTGACTTCTTCCGGCATCGGGAAGAAGGTCGGGTGGCGGTAGACCTTGCTGTTGGACGGCTCGAACAGCGCGTCCTTGTCGCTCGGGCTGGAGGCGACGATGTCGGCCGCCTTCACGACCCAGATCGAGACGCCTTCGTTACGGCGCGTGTAGACGTCGCGCGCATTGTTGATCGCCATCTCGGCGTCGGGTGCATGCAGGCTGCCGACGTGCTTGTGGGCGAGTCCGTGCTGGCTGCGGATGAAGACTTCCCACAGTGGCCATTCTTTGCTCATTTTTGTGTCTCCTGTCTGCCGTCGCCCCCGCGAAGGCGGGGGTCCAACTTACTTTGCGAACCACTCACGCAAACTCGGGTCCCCGCCTTCGCGGGGACGACGGTGCTTGTTCTTACGCCGCGGCTTTCTTGTCCGCCTGCTTGTCCGCATACGCCACCAGCGCATCGCGGAACCATTCGCCTTCTTCCCAGGCCTTCACCCGCGTGCGCAGGCGTTCCTTGTTGCAGGGGCCGTTGCCCTTCAGGACGTTGTAGAACTCGTCCCAGTCGATCTCGCCGAAATCGTAGTGGCCGCGTTCTTCGTTCCACTTCAGATCGGGGTCGGGGATGGTGAGGCCGAGGAATTCGGCTTGCGGCACGGTCTGGTCGACCATGCGCTGGCGCAGCTCGTCGTTCGAGAACAGCTTGATGCGCCACTGGGTCGACTGCGCGCTGTTGACCGATTCGGCGTCCGACGGGCCGAACATCATCAGCGAAGGCCACCACCAGCGGTTCAGCGCGTCCTGGGCCATCGCCTTCTGCTCGGGCGTACCCTTGGCCAGCTGCATCATGATGTCGTAGCCCTGGCGCGCGTGGAAGGACTCTTCCTTGCACACGCGGATCATGGCGCGCGCGTAGGGGCCATAGGAGCAGCGGCAAAGCGGA
Source organism: Massilia sp. 2TAF26 (assembly GCF_052115005.1). Classification (NCBI taxonomy): domain Bacteria; kingdom Pseudomonadati; phylum Pseudomonadota; class Betaproteobacteria; order Burkholderiales; family Oxalobacteraceae; genus Massilia; species Massilia sp. 2TAF26. Next base: position 36,378 of record NZ_JBFRFV010000003.1, on the reverse strand, counting down.
ATCTGGTTGATGATGGCGGAGCCGTCGACCAGCCAGCCGATCGCGCCGATGTCGGCCCAGGTCAGCGTCGGGTAATTGAAGATGCTCGAATACTTGGCCTTGCCCGAATGCAGGGCATCGAGCAGCTCGTCGCGCGAGACGCCCAGGGTTTCGGCGGCGCTGTACAGGTAGAGGCCGTGGCCGGCTTCGTCCTGGATCTTCGCCAGCAAAATGGATTTGCGCTTGAGCGTGGGTGCGCGCGTGACCCAGTTGCCTTCCGGCAGCTGACCGACGATCTCCGAGTGGGCGTGCTGCGAGATCTGGCGCACCAGGGTCTTGCGGTAAGCCTCGGGCATCCAGTCCTTCGGCTCGATCTTGACGCCGGCGTCGATGCGGGCCTGGAAAGCCTGTTCTTCCGCGCTCATGTCGTCGCGGGTCTGCACTTTCTTGAGGCCGGTTTCTACCATTTGGGCGTACATGGCTGTCTCCGTTTGTGTTCTGACTGAATCCATAATACGATACAAAAAACTCGATGTACACAAAAATTTTGAATCATATCGTGATGCAAGAGCTGTCGGCTGCGTCGTGATTGCGGTAAAGTAATCATATGAAAATGCTCACCAGCAACGAGTGGATAAACCGCTTCCTCGCCACCGATCCGCCGCGCTCCAAGTCGCTGGTGATGACCATCTTCGGCGACGCCATCGCCCCGCACGGCGCCCGCCTGTGGCTGGGCAGCCTGATCGAACTGGTGGCGCCGATGGGCGTGACCGACCGCCTGGTGCGCACCAGCGTGTTCCGCCTGGTGCAGGAAGGCTGGCTGGTGGCCAACCGCGAGGGACGGCGCAGCAGCTATGCCCTGCTGCCGGAGGCGCGTCCGCGCTTCGAGCGCGCGAACCGCCGCATCTACGCCGCGCCGGGACTCGACTGGGACGGCCGCTGGACCCTGGTGATGGCGCCCAACGGCAGCATCGACGCGCCCCTGCGCACGGCCGTGCGCAAGGAGCTCGAGTGGGAGGGCTATGCGATGCTGGCGCCGGGCCTGCTGGCGCATCCGGCCGCCGATCCCGCGCCGCTGGCCGAAATCCTGGAACGGGTCAAGGCCGGCGGCAAGGTCTTCGTCTGCAGCGCCGCCGAGCTGCCGGATGCCGGCTCGCGTCCGCTGGGCGAACTGGTGCAGGAGGGCTGGGACCTGTCCGGCGTGGTATCCGACTACTGCCGCTTCATCGACGAATTCACGCCCCTGCTGGCGACCCTGCGCGAGGAAACGGACCTCACGCCCCAGGCCGCGTTCGTGGTGCGCAGCCTGCTGATCCACGCCTACCGCCGCGTCCAGCTGCACGATCCGATGCTGCCTTTGGCCCTGCTGCCGAATCCCTGGCCGGGCTCGGAGGCCTATGCGCTGGCGCAGGCGATCTACCGGCTGACCTGGGAAAGGGCCGAGGCCCACCTGATGGAGGTGCTGCGGCGTGAGGATCCGGAGGCGCCCGGCGCGGATGCCGGCTTCTACGACAGGTTCGGCGGATTGCGCTGAGACGCCGTCATCGACAGCCGGATACCCTCCACGCCCAGTTCCAGGTCCAGCCCCGGCCAGTACAGGCAGGTTTCGCCGAAGCACTCGACCCGGCACAGCTGCGCCACGGTCGCGTGCTCGAACCAGGGGAACATGGCGAATGGCAGGTACAGCTCCTCCCGATGGCAGCGCAGCCAGAAGCCCCGCCTGTCGATGCTGGTAATTTCGGCATGTGCGACACGAATTTCGTTCTTCATGTTTGTCCTCCCAAACGAGCACCTTAGCAAAAGCCGGATGGCCGACATTTGACCGGCAACAGACGAGCCGATTTGCGCACCGAAACGAGTCATGGGTATGATGCACGCCCTACCACTCAAATAACAGGACCTCGTCAAACCGTAGCGAGCGGCCGCAGTTTCGGCCGAGAAGCGCAGCCGTACTTACGGTACGGCGAGCATCGCAGGCCGAAAATGCAACGCGCAGCAGGTTTGACGAGGTCCCCACTACAGGACGCACCATGTCTATCAAGATCAGCAGCCAGTTCGACGCTGGCGCCATCGATATCGTGAACGCCACGAGCGCGAACGCCATCGACCTGAACATCCGCAAGGATTCGCACGCCGACATCACCCAGTGGTTCTACTTCCGCTTGCAGGGCGCGCAGGCCCAGCCCTGCACGATCCGCCTGCTCAACGCCGGCCAGTCGGCCTACCCGAAGGGCTGGGAAGACTACAACGCGATGGCGAGCTATGACCGCATCAACTGGTTCCGCGTGCCGACCAGCTTCGACGGCCAAGTGCTGACCATCGAGCACATCCCGGCCATGGACAGCGTCTACTACGCCTACTTCGAGCCCTACTCGTGGGAGCGCCACCTGGAGCTGCTGGACCGCGCCCAGCTGTCCGAGCAGGTGCGCATGGTCGACCTCGGCTCGACCGTCGACGGCCGCGACCTGAACATGCTGATCATCGGCGAACCTTCGCCCGCGAAGAAAAAAGTGTGGGTGATCGCACGCCAGCACCCGGGCGAGACGATGGCCGAGTGGTTCGTCGAGGGCATGCTCGACGCCCTGCTCGATCCCGCTCACCCCTTCGGCCGCCAGCTGCTGAAAGAAAGCGTGTTCTATGTGGTGCCGAACATGAACCCGGACGGCTCGGTGCGCGGCAACCTGCGCACGAATGCCGCCGGCGCCAACCTGAACCGCGAATGGCTGAACCCGACCATGGAGCGCAGCCCGGAAGTCTTCCTCGTCAAGCAGAAGATGCACGAGGTCGGCGTCGACATGTGCCTGGACGTGCACGGCGACGAAGGCCTGCCCTACGTGTTCATCGCCGGCAGCGAATCCCTGCCGAACTTCACGGCCGAACAGGCCGCCGCCCAGAAGGCCTTCTCGGACGCCTTCATGGTCGCCAGCCCGGACTTCCAGGACGTGCACGGCTATGGCGAAACGCCCTATAGCGAAGAGACCCTGACCATGGGTTCGCCACACATCACCCACGCCTTCGGCTGCCTGTCGCTGACCCTCGAACTGCCGTTCAAGGACAACGCCAACGATCCGGATCCGCAAGTGGGCTGGGATGGCGCGCGCAGCGCCCGCCTGGGCGCTAGCGTGCTGCAGCCGGTACTGCAGGCGGTCCGCGCGATCAAGTAAGTCTTTGCCCGGCCGGGAACCGGCCTGCGCCGCCGCCTGTCAAAAGCATGAGCGGCGGCCAGCGCCAGGGAAACTGCGGAGAGCGGCATGGGCAATGTCTATCGGCCAGGAGAAAGTCCGGCTGCGGGAGCGCTGCCTCCCGCCGGACTGGCGCTGGGCGACGCCTGGTTCTGGCATACCGACCAGACGCTGCTGCATGCGCTGGTCGAGCACCCGAAGGTCTCTCCCGAGCATGCGGGTGTCCGCCTGCTCGGCTTCAATGGCGCCAGGCTGAACGAGTACATCGGCGACGGTCACTATGCCAGCGTGATCCGCATGCACCTGTCGCCGGATTGCCACTTCAGCGAAGTCTATCTCGGCGGCTTCGCCAACGACGCGCTCGAGCACCGGCTGGCGCTGCGCGACGATTGCTCCTCCGCCTCCGATCCGGCCGCCTGCTTCTCGCCTGCGCGCCTCGACCTGATGCTCTACCACATCAGCGAAGGCCTGAACGGCATCATCCGCGCCATCCGCTGGGCCTACCGCAAGACCACTTGGCAACAGCCGATCTTCCTGAACGGCTACGACTATCCGGTGCCCGACGGCCGCGGCTTCGTCAACAGCCATGGCGGCTGGCTCACGACCATCATGGACGACGCCGACGTCGATCCCGACCTGGCCTTCCGCACCGAAGTCATGAAGCGCATGATCGACGTGGTGAACGACGAGGTGCTGGCGGAATTCCACTCGCCCCTCGAGCGCGTGTTCCACGTCGACAGCCGCGGGGTCCTGGCGACCGACCCGGAACACTACGCGGAAGACTGGGAGAACGAGGGCTATCCGACCCGCGAGGGATTCATGAAGCTCCTCGAGCGGGCCTGGTTTCCCGCGCTCCACCCCTTCCGCATCGTTTTATAGGAAAGTAAACACCTGTTCTTCCTGCAGGCGCGACTTCGGCAGGCCGGCGTTGAAGTCGGTCTCGGCGTGGTAGCCGAAGCTCAGCATGACCAGGCTGGTCAGGCCGCGCTCGTGCAGGCCGAATTCCGCGTCCAGCGCGGGGACGTCGATGCCTTCCATCGGCGTGGTGTCGATGCCCAGGTTGGCGGCGCCCAGCATGGCGGTACCGAGGGCGATGTAGACCTGCTTTTCCAGCCACTGCGGCAGGTCTTTCTGGGTGTAGCGGTGCAGGTTCACATAACCCAGGCGGCCCTTGGCCTGGCCGGCCCTGGCGGCTTCGTCGCGGAAGCGGCCGTCGCGCTGTTCCTGCTCGAGGATGCTGTCGAGGTGCTGCTGGTCGGCATCGGCGCGCACGCAGAACAGGATCACGTGCGAAGCGTTGAGGATCTTCGGTTCGTTGTAGATGAAACCGCCCTGGGCGCCCTTGGCCATGCGGGCCTTGGCTTCCGGCGTGCTGGCGACGATGAAGTGCCAGGGCTGGGAGTTGACCGAGGACGGGCTGTTGCGCAGCAGACCATAGATCTGCTGCATCAGTTCCTCGGGGACGCGACGGGTCGGGTCGTAGGCTTTGGCGGTGTGGCGCTTGGTGGCGGCGGCGAGAATGTTCATGTGGTTCCTTTTTATGTGCAGTGCATATCTGCACATTATTGCAGGAACCCAAAATTCGCGTGCGAGGCGGACTCGTCCGCCTTCAATGGCAATCAGCTGCCCGCAATCACCATCTTCTCGATCAGGATCGAGCCCGTCGACTTGTTGCCACGCGTCAGCACGTCATTGCCGATGCCGACGATGGACTGGAACATGTCCTTCATGTTGCCGGCGATGGTGATCTCTTCGACCGGGTACTGGATCACGCCGTTCTCGACCCAGTAGCCGGACGCGCCGCGCGAATAGTCGCCGGTCACGTAGTTGGTGCCCTGCCCCATCAGTTCCGTGACCAGCAGGCCGGTGCCCATCTTGCGCAGCATGCCTTCGAAGTCGTCGGCGATCTTCGTTTCCTTCGACAGGATTTCCAGGTTGTGCGAGCCGCCGGCATTGCCGGTGGTCTGCATGCCCAGCTTGCGTGCCGAGTAAGAAGATAGGAAATAGCCCTGCAGCACGCCATCGCTGACGACCTTGCGGGTCTGGGTACGCACGCCTTCTTCGTCGAAGGGCGAGGAGCCGACCGCGCCGACGATGTGCGGGTCTTCGACGATCTGGATGTGCGAAGGGAAGATCGACTTGCCGAGAGAATCCAGCAGGAAACTCGACTTGCGGTAGAGGGCGCCGCCCGAGGTTGCCTGGACGAAAGAGCCGACCAGGCCGGCGGCCAGCGGGGCTTCGAACAGTACCGGGCAGGTGCGGGTGTCGAGCTTGCGCGCGTTCAGGCGCGCCAGGGCGCGTTCGGCGGCGTAGCGGCCGACCTTTTCGGGATCGGCCAGCTTTTTCGGGTCGCGCGCGGAGGTATACCAGTCGTCGCGCTGCATCTTGTTGCCCTTGCCGGCGATCGGCGCGACCGACAGGGTATGGCGCGAGAATGGGTAGCCGGCGCAGAAACCGAGGCTGTTGGCGGCCACGAAGTGCGACTGCTGCACGTAGACGCTGGCGCCTTCGCTGTTGGTGATGCGCTTGTCGACGCCGAAGGCGGCCGCTTCGCAACGCTGGGCGATGCGCACGGCGTCCTCGGCATCGATGTCCCAGGGGTAGCACAGACGCAGGTCGCGCGGGTTCATTTCCAGCAGATCGGCGTCCGGCAGGCCGGCGGCCGGGTCTTCGGCGGTGAAGCGGGCGATGTTGTAGGCCGCCTCCACCGTGGCGCGCAGCGAGGCGCTGGAGAAATCGGAGGTGCTGGCATGGCCGCGGCGCTGGCCGCAGTAGACGGTCACGCCGATGCCCTTATCCTTGTTCTGCTCGATGGTCTCGACCTGGCCCTTGCGCACCGTCACCGCCAGACCGCTACCCTCGCTGATCTCGACCGCCGCGTCGCTGGCGCCGGTTTCCTTTGCAATTGCCAGCACGTCCTGTGCGAGCTGCTTGAGCTGATCCTGGGTATGGGTGAAGACGGAGTCGTTCATGTGCGTTTGTCGTAGCGAGCCCTAAAACAGTTATCATAGCAGCCGTTTACTGTTTTTACCGTCCAGACGTGCGTCTGACGAATCTAGATCATCATGCCAAATGCAAACCGCGGCGCTGTCGGCTTCCGCTCCGACGAGTTCGAACCGGAATACGACCGCCCCTCCAAGTCCGAACTGAAGCGGCAGAGTAACGAGTTGCAGAAGCTCGGCGAACAGCTCATCGAAGCGCCGCGCGACCGCGTCAAGCGCGTGCCGATGCCGGACGAGGTCAAGGATGCGATCCTCATGGCCCAGACCATCACCAACCACGAAGGCCGCCGCCGCCAGTTGCAGTACGTGGGCAAGATGATGCGCTCCCTCGACGAGGAGGAAGTCGCCGTCATCCAGCGCACCATCGAGAGCTGGAAGGGCACCTCGAAGGCCGAAGCTGCCGCCCTGCACGCGCTGGAGCGCCGCCGCGAGAAGCTGCTGGCCGACGACAAGGCCCTCACCCAGCTGCTGGGCGAGCATCCGGAGCTGGACGCGCAGCACCTGCGCACCCTGATCCGCAATGCGCGCAAGGAGCAGGCCGAGAACAAGCCGCCCAAGGCCTACCGCGAGATCTTCCAGATCCTGAAGGACCTGGCCAAGGCGCCCAAGGCTGCCGCGGAAGGCGATGGCGAAGAGGAAAGCGGCGATGAGTCTGGAGAATAAGGTCCAGGACCCGGCGCGTGAGCTCGTGATTGGCCTGATCTCGGTCTCGGACCGTGCCAGCGGCGGCGTGTACGAGGACAAGGGCATCCCCGCCCTGCAGGAATGGCTGGGCAAGGCCCTGACCACCCCGTTCCGCGTCGAGACCCGCCTGATCCCCGACAACCGCGACGACATCGAGAGCGCGCTCATCGAACTCGTCGACGAAGTGCGCTGCCACCTGGTGCTGACCACCGGCGGCACCGGCCCGGCGCGGCGCGACGTCACGCCCGAGGCGACCCTCGCCATCGGCACCAAGGAGATGCCGGGCTTCGGCGAGCAGATGCGCCAGGTCAGCCTGCACTTCGTGCCGACCGCGATCCTGTCGCGCCAGGTGGCCGTGATCCGCGAGACGCCCGACCCCGCTTCTGAACATGCTGCCCTGGTCATGAACCTGCCGGGCCAGCCGAAGTCGATCAAGGAAACCCTCGAGGGCCTGAAGGACGCGGACGGCAAGACCATCGTCAACGGCGTGTTCGCCGCGGTGCCCTACTGCATCGACCTGATCGGCGGTCCCTTCATCGATACCGACCCGACCGTGTGCGCCGCCTGGCGCCCCAAGAAAAAATAAGGATGCATGCATGAGCGAGCTGCTCGACCACGTCACCATCGACACCAGCGACAACCCGGAAATCTCCGTCATCTGGCTGCATGGCCTGGGCGCGGACGGCAACGACTTCGTGCCCATCGTGCGCGAGCTCGACCTGGCCGGCCTGCCGGGCATCCGCTTCATCTTCCCGCACGCGCGCACCATGCCGGTCACCGTCAACGGCGGCTACGTGATGCGCGCCTGGTACGACATCACAGGCGCCGAACTGACGCGCCGCGAAGACGAAACCGGCCTGCGCGCTTCGCAGAAGGAAGTCGAAGCCTTCATCGCGCGCGAAAAGGCGCGCGGCATCCCGGCTTCGCGCATCGTGCTGGCCGGCTTCTCGCAGGGCTGCGCGATGACCATCCAGACTGGCCTGCGCCACCCGGAAGCGCTGGCCGGCATGATCTGCCTGTCGGGCTATGTGCCGCTGTCGGCCACGCTGGCGACGGAACGCACCCCGGAAAGCCTGGCCACGCCGATCTTCATGGCCCACGGCCGCCACGACAACGTGGTGCCCTTCGCCCGCGCCGAGCAGTCGCGCGACCTGCTGGTCTCGCTGGGCTACCAGGTCGAGTGGCACGAGTACGCCATGCAGCACTCGGTGTGCCTCGAGGAAGTCCAGGCCATCTCGGCCTTCTTCAAAAAAGTATTGGGCTAAAGCGATGGCGAAGAAAGAAGAACTCGACGAAGAGACCATGGCGCTGATCAACTGGTGCATCGAGGTCGAGAAGCACCTGGTGGCCGGCGGCGCCACCCAGAAGCAGGCGCAGGACTACATCGAAGAGAATGTCGAGTGGTTCACCGACATGTTCTACGATGAGTTCACGCCGGAGCAGGCGGCCAAGGAAGCGTTGGCCTAGTTCTACATTCCGCGGAAGAGGTGCTGGAAGCGCTGGCTCACCGGCAGCCTGGCCTCATGTCCGCGCAGTTGCACCCATAAAGTCCCGTCCTCGGCGCGCGCCGCCGCCGCGATCCGCTTGACCGCCACCATGTAGCCGCGGTGGATCTGCCAGAACGCCGTCCCATCCAGCGACTCCGCCAGCTCCTTCAGGCTCAGGCGGATGTGCGCTTCCATCGAATCCGTCACCACCCGCGTGTACTTGGCGTCGGCGCAGAAGTACACCACGTCCGCCAGGTCGATGAAGTGAATGGTGTTGCCGACCGTGGCCTGCAGCCAGGCCGGCTGGCTCTTCGGCAGCGGCTGCGTCAGCCGCGCCAGGTCCGGCGGCGTTGCCTCGATGCGCGCCCGCACCCGTTCGACCGCCCGTGCAAGGCGCTCCATGCCCAGCGGCTTCGACACGTAGTCGACCGCGCCTTCGTCGAAGGCTGCCAGGGCATGCTCGCCGAAGGCCGTCACGAAGACGACGTGGGTGCGCGCCCCGAACACGCGCGCCAGTTCCAGGCCGTCCAGGCCGGGCATGCGGATGTCGAGAAAGGCGGCCTGCGGCGCCATCTCGCGGCACAGGCGCAGCGCCTCGATGCCGTCCTCCGCCTCGACGATGCGGGCCTCGGGCCACAGCTGCGCCAGCGCTTCCCTCAGCTCGGCGCGCAGCAGCGGCTCGTCGTCCGCGACCAGGATGCAGGGCCCGCTCAAGCCGCCCTCTCCAGGCCCGGCTTCCCGTCCGGCTTTCCGTCCAAGATCGGCAGCATCAGCACGGCCTCGGTCACGCCGGCCGGTGTGCGGCGCAGGTCGAAGGCGGCCGCATCGTCGTACAGCGCGGCCAGCCGCTGGCGCAGGTTGCGCAGGCCGACGCCGCTGCCCAGCGTCGTGGCGCCTATCCCTGCGCCATCGTCGCCGACCGTAATCGTCACCGCTGCGCCGGCGCGCTGCGCGTCGAGGCTCACGCTGACGGGGCCGGGTTTGCGCTCGACGCCGTGCTTGACCGCGTTCTCCACCAGCGTCATCAGGAGCAGCGGCGGCACCGGCATATCGGCCAGGTCGGCCGGACAATCCAGGCGGTAGTGTAGGCGCTGGCCGAAGCGGATCGCCATCAGGGCCAGGTAATGGCCGGCGAGGTCGAACTCGCGGCCCAGCGTCGATTCCTGGCGGCGCATGTCGGGCAAGGCGCTGTGCAGGTAGGCGATCAGGTGCTCCAGCATCTTCGCCGCGCGCTCCGGATCATGGCGCGCCAGGTAGCGGGTATTGGCGAGGGTGTTGTACAGGAAGTGCGGCTCGACCTGGGCCTGCAGGGCTTTCAGCTCCGCGGCCAGCACCGCGTGGCGTAAGCCGGCCAGTTGCCGGGCGCGGGTGCGAACCTGGGCCTGCCACAGCGGCAGGCCGAGCGCCAGCGTGCTCACGCCAAAGGCACAGGCCATGACCTGCAGGTCCGGCAGCCCCGGCAAACCACGCGACCGCATCCACGCGTGATAAGGCGTCAGCATCGCCACCGTTCCGGCGGCGCTGGCCATGAGCAGCGCACTCCATGCCGCGGTCCATCCGAAGCGGACGGCGGCCGCGCGCGCGCCCAGCAGCAGCGCCGCACAGCTCAGCAGCATCGGTCCGAGTACCGCCGCGAACAGGCCGATCAGCGAATACCGCTGCAGCCAGGCGGCGCCGGCCACGAAGGCGCACAGCACGGCCAGGCTGCACAAGCCCTGGCGCGCGCTGCAGCCGTACAGGCGCCGCACGGCCGCGACGGCGGTGTCGTCCTGCACGCTCACAGGATCGGCGCCGTCGGCAAGGCGGGGCCGGGCTGCATGGTGTCGACCGGGACGTCCTGACCGACCTGCTCGAAGCCGAGGCGGTCGATCCATACCTGCCCCTTGCCGATATTGTTCACGCCGAACATGATGGCCGCGGCATCCTGCGGCACGTCCAGCACCACGCTGCGCTCCTGCCAGTCCGTGCTGCCCCTGATCGGCCTGTCGGCGCTGTTGTAGAAGGCGACACTGCGGCCGGCACGGTTATCGACCCGCATCCACAAGCCCGCCCAGCCGCTCACGTCCTGGGTCTTTACGAATGCGCGGAAGCGGATGCGCTGGCCGAGGTAGTTCTGGGCCGAGATCACTTGTGCCAGCGACGCCCAGGCATTCGGATCGTCGGCCTTGTTGCGCAAGAATTTGGCGCCCCGCACCCCGGGGTCCTGGTCGACGCCGGCGCCGAACTTCTGTGCATGGGTACCGGTGACGAACCAGGCGGGCGGCAGCGGCTCGGGACCGGCTGCGCATACCGGCGCCGAGTATGCGGCGATGGCGGCAGCCAGGATGAAAGACGCTTTCATGGCCGCCTTCACAGCGACGGCGAAGCCGGCAGCGAGTGATTCCTGAAGCTGTCGACCGGCACGTCCTGGCCGACAGCCTCGAATGCGAGCTGGTCGATCCATACGGTTCCCTTGCCGCTGTCGATCACCCCGAACGCGATCCGGGTCGCCTCCTGCGGCACGTCCAGCACCACGCTGCGCTCCTGCCAATCCGTGCTGCCCTTGATCGGCCTGTCCTGGCTGTTGTAGAAGGCCAGCCGGGCCGGGCCGGCGCCATCCACCCGCATCCACAGGCCCGCCCAGCCGTCGACGTCGCGGGTCCGCACGCGGGCGCGGAAGCGAACCCGCTGGCCGACGTAGTTCTGGGCCGAGACCACCTGGGTCAGCGAAGCCCAGGCCAGACTGTCATCGCTGGTATTGCTCAGGAATTTGGCGCCCTTGACGCCATCCGCCTGATCGACGCCGGCCGTGAATTTTTTCACGTGCTTGCCGTCCAGCTGCCACGGCGCCGGCAGCGGTTCGGGAGCGGCGGCCAGGGCCAGAACCGAGGTGGCGGCGATCGCCGCGGCGAGCACATACTGTGGTTTCATTCGTGTCTCCGTTAGTTGAGGGCTGTTACGCGCCTCTACTTTGCCGGCTGCCGGCGCATCGTGTGCGGGCATGCGACGAAGGGCCGGCCGGCGGCGACGAGCGCGGCGTCCCGCCGACGAGCTGGTCCGGCAGCACTCATTCCGGCAGCGGATCAGCGCTCGACGCCGGCGCCGCAGTCTGCGCGCTGTTCATCACCATCGCCAGGAAGGTGTAGTAGCCGTTCACGCCCATCAGGTCGACCACGCCCTGCTCGCCGAACAGCGCCAGCGCATTCTGATAGACGCGGTCGGAGACCCGCTTGTCGCGGTGCAGCTCCACGCAGAAGTCGTACACCGCCTCTTCGTCGGCCAGCATCGCCTTCGGCCGCCGGCGGTGCGCGATGGCGTCGATCAGGTCCGCCGCGATGCCGGCCTGCAGCGCGATCGGCGCGTGGATCGCCCACTCGACCTGCTGGTCCCATTCGCGCGCGGTGACGAGGATCGCCAGCTCGGACAGCCGCACGCCGATGGCGCTGCGGTAGCGCAGGTACTCGCCCATGCGCTGCGCATGGCCCATCAGCTCGGGGCTGTGCAGCAGCGGCACGAAGGGCCCGTAGAGGGCGCCGCGCGGGCCGTTGACGATCTCTTGCGCGGCCGTGCGCTGGGCGGCGGTCCAGGCGTCAGGAGGGATGGGGCGGAGGCGGTCTGTCATGCAGGAAATATTCGCATGCCGTCCGGTAAAAATCAAAAGAATCCCGGCGCTTCGCGCTTATTTTCAATCCTCAATTTTTTGGAGGGGATTCCGGGCTCGGCTAGAGGAGGCGTCATTCCCGCGCAGGCGGGAATTCAAGGTCAGTATGCGGTCCAGCGAGCAAACTTGGGTTCCCGCCTGCGCGGGAACGACGTTTAAGGCAGCGGGCCTATATCAAGCCTTCGGGTAAGCCACCACTTCCTGCTGCTGCTCCCCCAATCCCGCAATACCCAGGCGCAGCTTGTCTCCCTTCTTCAGGAAACGCTGCGGCGTGCGGCCCAGGCCCACGCCCGGCGGGGTGCCGGTGCTGATGATGTCGCCCGGCTCCAGGGTCATGAAGCGCGACAGGTAGCTGACGATTTGCGCCACCGTGAAGATCATGTTCGAGGTATTCCCGGTCTGCACGCGCTTGCCGTTCAGTTCCAGGTAGAGGTCGAGGTCCTGCACGTCGAAGATCTCGTCCTTCGTCACCAGGAAGGGGCCGACCGGGCCGAAGGTGTCGCAGCCCTTGCCCTTGTCCCACTGCGAGCCCATCTCGAACTGGAAGGCGCGCTCGGAGACGTCGTTGACCACGCAGTAGCCGGCCACGTACTTCAGCGCGTCTTCTTCGCTGACGTACTGCGCGCGCTCGCCGATGACGATGCCCAGCTCGACTTCCCAGTCGGTCTTCTTCGAGCCTTTCGGCAGCTGGATCGCATCGTCCGGGCCGGACAGGGAGCTGGTCGCCTTCATGAACAGGATCGGTTCCTTCGGAATCGGTGCGCCCACCTCGGCCGCGTGGTCCGAGTAGTTCATGCCGATGCCGATGAATTTGCCGACGCCCTTGACCGGGACGCCGAAGCGCGGCTCGCCGCGTACGATGGGCAGGGTCTTCCAGTCGACCTTGGCCAGTTTGCGCAGCGCCTTTTCGGACAGCACCGACGCGTCGATGTCGTCGATGATGCCGGCCAGCGAGCGCAGGCGGCCTTCTTCGTCGAACAGGCCGGGTTTTTCCTTACCGGGGCGGCCGTAGCGAACCAATCTCATATTCTTCCTTCTGTGCGAGTAAACCGATCCCGCATTCTACTTGACCTCGCCGCAAGCGATGCTTCGCGCCGCCTCAGGCGATGCCCGGCTGTGCGCCGCCGCTCCGGTGCCTGAAGCGCAGCATGGCGATGGCGACGACGCACAGCGCCGAAACGGCGAGTGCGGCGGCGCTGATCCAGAACAGGATTGCGTACGACTGGCGGCCATGCATGAGCCACACCATGCCGCTGGCGCCGCCGGCCTGGGCCAGCGAAAAGCACAGGTTCATCGCGGTCCAGTTGCGCCGGTGGTCTCCGGCGCCGCCGATCTCGAGCGCATAGCTGGATGCCGCGCCGACGATACCCGGCGAGAAGAAGCCGACCAGCACCGACGACAACAGCAGCGTCACCGCGCCGTGGGAAAACATCGGCAGCGCCACGCCGAGGGCCTTCAGGGCGAATGCCACCGCCAGCGTACGGTTCAGGCCAAAGCGGTCGGCGATCACGCCGGTCAGGTAAGGGCCGCATGCCGCGCCCACGCCGAAACAGGCCCAGAAGAAGCTGGCGACGGCCAGGGGCTGGTGCAGTTCGCGCGTGATGTAATCGGCCCAGAACAGGGTATGCGGCAGGTAGCCGATCGCGTTCAGCGTATAGGCGAGGCACAGCAGCAGGATCGGCAAGGACAGGCGCGGCCAGCCCGGGGCTGTCCGGTGCGCCGCCGCTGCCGTGGGTGCGGCGGCCGGCCAGTAGCGCCATGTTAGCGCGGTCAGCAGCGCGCAGACGACGCCCAGTGCCAGCCAGGTCACCGCCAGCTGGTAGCTCGCCAGGCTGGGAACGATGGTGGAGGCGGCGACGATGCCGAGGCCGACACCGGAAAAGATGACGCCGCTGGTGCGTCCGCGCCGCGCCGCCGGCGTGCGCGGCAGGATCAGCACCGGCGCCTGCACCATCAGGATCGCACCGCAGGCGCCGGCGACGGTGCGCCACACCACGAACCAGGCCAGGCCGCCATCGCGCCAGCCGCAGGCGAAAAAGCTCAGCGCGCACAGCAGCATCGACAGCCGCACCATGCGGCCGGCCCGGCAGCGGCGCGCCAGCAGCGATGCCAGTCCGATGCCGAGCAGGTAGCCGGTCAGGTTGGCGGCGCCGAGGTAGCCTGCCGCGGTCAGGTCGAACCATGCCTGCCGCACCAGCAGGGGCAGGATCGCGGCATAGGCGAAGCGCCCGATCCCGACCCCGGTCAGCGTGGCAGCCATGCCGCACAGGCCGGGGCCGGCCTGTGCGAGGCGGGTACGCAGCGCAGCGCCCACCTCAGGCCCCGGTCAGGGCGAGCGGCGCAACCGGAACCTCCGGCGCTTCGGCGTCGGCCGGCTCCGCCGGTCTCTCCAGCGGATAGGCGAGCGCCGCGATCCCCGCGCCGGGTTCCGCCAGCTCATCGGTCGCCTGCAGCAGCCGCAGACGCGCGCTGCGCTCGCCGATCGCGTCCATCATGCGGCCGACGGCACGCCCGGCGTCGACCATCGTGGTCGAATTGGCGCCGGGACGCGGCAGCACGAAGGTGTAGAACTTGCATCCTTCGACCAGGGTGCCGAGCGCCCACAGGCTGGACTGCGGAGCGCCGTCGCGCCCGATCACATTCATGTTGCGGTCGACGGTGATGCCGCCCGGATGGAAGCTGCCGTTCATGAAGGGCGACACGATCCCGCGCTGCATCATCTTGCGCATCAGCGGCGACTTGTCCTCGCGCGGCCCCGGCAGCGAGGCGCGCCCGCGTACCAGTACGTCGGCCGTTTCGGTCTCGCCGTTCCAGTGGCTGCGTACCACGAAGCGGCCGGAGTGCTCGTCCAGGACACAGCTCGCACCGGGTCCGAAATCGGCCTGCACGACGCCGGCGTCCATCAGCGCGAGCAGCTGCGCGATCCTCTCCTTCGGCGGTCCGACCGCCAGCCGGTTCATGATCGGCAGGAACTCGGACAGCACCCAGCGGTGCGACTGCTCGGTCAATCCGCAATAGTCGATGGCGCTGCGGATCACGTCGCGCACGTCGCGCAAGACGTCGCAGGCGGACTTCAGCGGTCCGTCGAGGTTGCCGAGGCAGGCCTGCTCGAAGTCGCCCCACATATAGCCGCGCAGCCAGTCGTCATACTGGCGCCGGCTCTGCAGCGCGCGGGCGGGAATCGGGTTGACCAGTTCGTCCCACGACAGCTGGTCGCGCCGGGTGACGTACTTGCCGATCAGCTCCTGGCGCGCCGCCGCACTGCCGGCCGCCATGAACTCGTTACTGAAGGTCAGCGCGGTGAGCTTGTCCAGCTTGCGGTACAGATACGAGAAATAGTAGGCGAACTGCATGTCGCTCCAGAGCAGCGGCATGATCTGCCGGTCGAAATCGAGCTTGCCGCCCGGCGTTTCCGCCCGCAGTTCCTCGACCCTGGCCATGGTCAGGAATTTCGGCTTGTACTGGCCGAACACGCCTTTCTGATTGGTCGCGCGCGCCATCAGCGGCAAGCCCGAGCGCGAGTACAACAGGATTTTCGGTTCCTTGCCCGACGGCCGGTAACGCAGGCGGCCCACCGGCTCCATCTTGCTGCATGGGACGAAGCCGCCGCCCCGGCCGGAGGTCAACTGCGCCAGCAGGTCGAAGGTGGTCAGGCCGATGCCTTCGATGGCGATAGTGTCGCGTTCCTTGACGCTCGAGACGGCATTGCGGATCGGATAGGGTTCCAGCACGACCTGCAGGCTCGGGTTGTGGGCGCGCGCGCGCTCGACCTTCTGCATCAGCGCCGACTCGGCCTCGCTCGGCAGCTTGCGCGCGTGGCCGGTGGTCAGGAACACGAAATCGACCGGATAGGCGCAGCCGTCGTAGAACACATTCCAGCCCTCCCCGTTGGCCTCGAGATCGTCGACGTTGGCGAAGTTGTGCAGGAAGATCTTCACGTGCGGCGGCGCCATCTTCTTCAGGTACTCGAAGCCCCAGCGCAGGTAGTCGCCGAACAGGGCGCGCGAATAGTAACCGTTGCGGTCGATGACCAGATGCTCGGCCGCCACACCCGGTCCCCTGCCGCTTTTGCTGCCGAGCCAGTCGGCAAACGAAGGCCCGTACAGGAGCGGTCCGGCGCCGCGGACGGTGTCGTCGGAAAACTGCGTCATCTGGCAAGCGACCGTGTTGACCAGCAGGTGGTCTGCCTGGTCGGTGGTATGGCAGCCCGGCCCGAATTCCTTACCGTCAAACAGGTACAACCCCAGCGGCGTTGCATGCGGATCGTTCCGTGCATACGCGATGATGCGGTCGAGCACCGAGATACCGCGCGGTCCCAAGCCAATGACTGCGATCTTGTACATGTGAACCTCATATGGATGAGATGAGTGCATTTTTTGAACAATGGTTCATGAATAAAACAAACCAATGATAGATAGGCGGCCGATGACACGGTTGCGCATCCGCAACTTTTGAGGGTGTAGAACACTATCCGTGGGTTAACGTTTTGCCTTGCTTTCTGTCAAGGAAACGCTTGCGGAACAGAACGACACTGCGAATTTCGCTTTGCTCACGACCACATGGAGGCCTGAATGAAGTCGACCAAGCTGGGACGCCGTACCTTCCACCTCGCCGCGCTGGGCAGCCTGTTCCTGGGCGGCGCGGCCTCCGCCGCACGCCCGCCGGCATCGCCTGTGCCGAACAAGCCGAAGACCTTCGTGCTGGTCCATGGCGCATGGTATGGCGGGTGGTGCTGGGACGCGGTCGCGCACGCCCTGCGCGCACGCGGCCATACGGTCACCGCGCCGACCTGCCCGGGGCTGGGCGAACAGGCCCATTTGCTGTCAAAGGATCTTTCGCTATCGACCTTCATCACGAGCATTGGCAATCACATCCGCTACGAGAACCTGAGCGATGTGATCCTGGTGGGGAGCGGCTTCGGCGGCGTGGTGATCAGTGGCGTCGCGGACCGCATGCCGCAGCTGCTCAAAAGCATGGTGTTCGTGGACGCCATGGTGCTCGACAGCGGGCTGTCGGTGTTCGAAGCCCAGCCGGCCGCAGTGACGAAGAAGCGCCTCGAACAGGTGGAACGCCAGGGCAAGGGCATCGCGATTCCGGCGCCGCCCGCCAGCTCCTACGGCGTCGCCGACAAACAGACGATGGAGTGGCTCAGCGAACGCCTGGCGCCGCAGCCGGTAGGCACCTACCAGGAAAAGCTGGTGCTGAACAACCCTATGGGCAATGGCGTTCCGCGGATTTACATCGATTGCGTCGCATCGCCGTTCGAGCCCCTGGTCGAGATCAAGAAGAATCTCAAACGCCAGCCGGATTGGAAATGGGTGGAGCTGAACACCCATCACGATCCGATGATTACCGAGCCGCTGATGCTGGCCGACTTCCTGGCCGCCGTCTAGCTTGTGCCAGCGCAACTTATTTGCGGACCCGGTGTCGTACATTAATTAATGCAAATAGGAAACATTTCTTTTCGAATTTTTCTTAGAAAGGAATCCCACCATGAAGCTGCTGTTCACTGCCGCCGCATTATCCTGCGCATTCGCCATGGGCAATGCCAGCGCCACCGACGCCACCGAAAAGGATGCCGTTGCGCTGGTCGAAAAAGGTGTCGCCTTCATGAAGGCGAACGGCAAGGACGCCATGATCAAGCGGATCAACAGCAAGGATCCGGAGTTCTACAAGGGCGAACTCTACCTCCACATGCGCGACGCCAGGAACGCGATCATGCTGGCCCATCCGGTCAACCCGACACTGATCGGCAAGGACCTGATCGACGTGCCCGATACCAACGGCAAGATGTACCGCCGCGAAATGGTCCAGCTGGCGGCGACCAAGGGCAAGGGCTGGTACGACTACACCTACAAGAACCCCGTCAGCGGCAAGATCGAACCGAAGACCACCTATATGGTGAAGGTTGACGACGTCGTGCTGGAAGCGGGCATCTACAAGAAATGACGGCGTAATGCCGAACGGGGTACGATTCCGGCCGGCTCGCCGGCCATTACTGGCGGGGGAAGCATGCTGAAAAAATTACGGATCGGTCCCAAACTGCTGCTGGCTCCCACCCTGGTGCTGCTGCTCCTGATGCTGCTTTCCGGCGCCGCCTATTACGGCATGGTGCGCCAGAACGCATCGCTGGAAAACATCGTGCAGGTCCGCACCGCGCACCTCAAGTCCGCAGCCGAGATCTCGGGCGACGCCAAGTACGCGCATGGCAACATCTACCAGCTGCTGGCGTCCATCAGCGGCAGCTTCGGGCAGGGACGGATCGATGCGCTGGTCGCCGACATCAAGAAGAAACACGAAGCACTGCAGGCCCGCCTGGCGGCGCTGGCGGACGCATCGAATCCCGCCGAGCGCAAGCTGGTCGAATCGTCGATCAAGGCCCTGGCCGACTACCGCAAGAGCGCGACCGACAGCATCGAGCTGGCGCAGGTGGACCAGTCGCTGGCCACCGGTTCGATGCGGCTTGCGGAACAGCGCTTCGGCGTGCTGAACACGCAGCTGGCGCAGCTGTCGGCCCTCGAACAGCAACTGAGCTCCCAGGCGCACGACGCCGCCAAGGCCGAGTTCCAGATGCTCGGCATGACGATGGCGGGTCTGGTCGTGCTGTCGATCGCGCTGTCGCTGGTGGTGACGATGCTGGTACGGCGTGCGATGCTGGCCGATATCCACGCGATGTCGGAAGTGGTCGGCGAACTGGCCAAGGGGCGACTCAAGCGCGGCGCCGGCAACGACGGACGCGACGAGATCGCCGACACTTCGCGGGCGCTCGACCATTCGATCGCCACCCTGAACGAGACCCTGCGCAGCATCCTGGCCTCGGTCCACTCGATCGATACCGCCTCGAAGGAAATCGCCAGCGGCAACCTCGACCTCTCGACCCGCACCGAGCTGCAGGCCGGCTCGCTGCAGCAGACCGCCAGCGCGATGGAGACCCTGACCACGGCCGTCAAGGGCAACGCCGACAACGCGCGCCTGGCCACCGGGCTGGCGGCCGAGGCGGCGCGGCTGGCGGCCAGCGGCGGCCAGTCGGTCGAGCGCGCGGTGGCGACCATGGAATCGATCCGCGCCAGCTCGCGCAAGATCGTCGACATCATCGGCGTCATCGACGGCATCTCGTTCCAGACCAACCTGCTGGCGCTGAACGCGGCGGTGGAAGCGGCGCGCGCCGGCGAACAGGGACGCGGCTTCGCGGTGGTGGCCAGCGAGGTGCGCACCCTGGCCCAGCGCTCGGCCTCGGCGGCGAAGGAGATCAAGGCCCTGATCGCCGATTCGGTCGCCATCATCGACGGCGGCAGCGCCTCGGTCAACGAAGCCGGCGCCAGCATGGGCAGCGTGGTCGCCTCGGTACAGCAGGTGAACGACATCATCAACCGCATCAGTTCGGCCAGCACGGAACAGGCCGACGGCATCGCGGAAGTCAACCGCGCGGTCGGGCAGATGGACGACATGACCCAGCAGAACGCGGCCCTGGTCGAACAGGCGGCGGCGGCGGCGGCCAGCCTGCACGAGCAGACCATCAACCTGGCGCGCGCGGTATCCGTGTTCCAGGTCGAGGGCGTCGAGGCGGCCGATAAGGCCGAGCAGGAACGTCGCGCGCCGGACAGCCCGATGCGCGCCGGCGGCAGCCGGGGGCCGCGTCCCGCACTGGAAAACCGCCAGGGCCTGCGGCGGCGCGCCTAGCCCTCATGGAAAGCGCTTGCTGACGTAGCGCGAACCCTTCAGGCCGAAGCGCCACGGCACGTCGACCGCCTTCGAGATGCCGATCCGCGGGCCAGTCACCACCTCGATGCCCTTCGGCGCGGCCGCCAGTTCGAACGGCGGCTGCGCCAGCGACGACCCGTTCAGCGCCCGCGTCACCCCCAGCGCCTGGCACAGCTTGCCGGGCCCGGAGCACAGCAGCCACTCGTCGGTGGTGCCGCGCCGCTCGCGCATCGTCTCCAGGCCGGCGACCGGTTCGAGGGCGCGGATCAGCACCCCGGCGCCGTGCCCCTGCTCCATGCAGACGAAGTTGAGGCACCAGTGGATGCCATAGGAGCGGTAGACATAGGCATGGGCCGGCGGGCCGAACATCGCGAGGTTGCGCTCCGTCGGTCCGGAATAGGCGTGGGAGGCCGGGTCCTCGCCGTCATAGGCTTCGGTTTCGACGATCCGGCCGCCGACGCCGTCGACCAGCACGGTTACGCCGATCAGCCGGCGCGCCACCACGTCCGAACGGGCGGAGAAATCGATCCCCGCGAGAATGAAAGAAGACATGTGACAATCTTATAACGGCCGCGTCCGCCAAGTCGCACGGTCGCCTCTGCAGTGTGACAACGGCAACTGTCTGATTTGCCACACAAAATGAATACTTTGATGCAACTTGGCTTGTGCTGGTTTATAGTGACGAGCTTTGCACATCTTTCCGTGCAGCATCGTTTTCCCCCTCCCCTGCCATGAGTACAGCATCCGCCCTGGCCCGTCCCGCCGCCGCCGAGGATCCCGTCGACGCCCTGATCAAGTCGATCCGCATCCCGCCTCGTCCCAGCCTGCTGGCGGACCTGCAGCGCGAGCTTGCTTCGCCGGATCCGAGCCCGGAGACGATCGGCCGCATCGTCGCCAGCGACGTCGGCATGTCGGGCGCCCTGCTGAAACTGGCCAATTCGGCCATCTACGGCGGACGGCGCAAGGCCAAGTCGATCGAACAGGCCATCCTCTTCCTCGGCATTAACCAGGTCGCCTCGCTGATGACCGGCCTGCTGGCGCGCCAGGCGATTCCCGCCAACAGCGCGGCCCTGGCCAGCTTCTGGGACGTCTCGACCCGCCGCGCCCAGGCCATGGTATTCCTCTCGCGCCGCCTGCGCATCGGCGAGCCGGACGTGGCGCATACCTTCGGCCTGTTCTGCGACACCGGCCTGCCCCTGCTGATGGACCGCTTCGCCGACTACGGCGCCACCTACGCCGCCGCCTCGCTCGAAGCCGAGCGTCCGTTCACGGCGCTGGAAGAAGAGCGCCACGCCACCTCGCACGCCTCGATCGGCTGCCTGCTGGCGCGCAACTGGGGCCTGTCCGACCATGTCGTCTGGGCCATCCTGCACCATCACGACTACGCCGTGCTGGAAGACGCGCATACCGCCGGCGCGGTGCGTTCGCTGGTGGCGCTGTCGCTGCTGGCGGAAGCCGCGATCTGCAAGTACCAGGGCCATGCCGAATCGCTCGAGTGGAACAAGGGCGGCGTGCGCGCCTGCGCTTATCTGGGCCTGTCGGCGGAAGAAACCGCCGAGCTGCTCGACGAACTGCACGAAGCCTTCCACGACGACCAGTAACGAGCAGTAAGCTCCCCCTCGAGAGCGTCTTTACATCTTCTTCGCACCGGCAGATACTGAAGAAAAGTACACCGGACACGGAGGAGAAAATGAGATACCTCATAGCGTTCATGATGGTCCTGCTGGCCGGCTGCGCCAGCGCGCCGCCGGCCCCGGCACCCGACCTGTACCGCGACGCCGCCTTCGGTCCGCCGACGGAAAAGATCAGTACCGCCGACCTGTTCGCGCTCAGCCCCGAAATGCGCGAGTATCTGCACAGCTCGGCCTTCAATACTTATCTGCGCAACCGCGGCAAGGAATACGGCCTGCTGGAAGCCCTGTACACCGGCAGCAAGACCGGCCTCAAACTCGACTACGACGCGAGCTATACCCGCAACGCGGCCGAGACCTTCCGCGACCGCGCCGGCAACTGCATGTCGCTGGTGATCATGACGGCCGCCTTCGCCAAGGAACTCGGGATGACGGTGCGTTACCAGGACGTCATCATGGAAGAAAGCTGGAGCCGCAACAACGGCTTCTACCTGCTCAGCGGCCACGTCAATCTGCTGCTGGCCTATCGCGCCCCCGACCTCTACGGTTCGGATCCGGAACGCGCGCTGGTGGTCGACTTCCTGCCGGATGCGCGCGCCGACAAGCGCTATACCCGGCAACTGGACGAAGAAGACATCATCATGATGTTCCAGAACAACCGCGCCGCCGAAGCCCTGGTGCAGGGCAAGCTCGACGATGCCTACTGGTGGGCGCGCGCGGCCACCAGCGGCAACCCGCGCACCGC
This sequence comes from Massilia sp. 2TAF26, assembly GCF_052115005.1. Taxonomy (NCBI): domain Bacteria; kingdom Pseudomonadati; phylum Pseudomonadota; class Betaproteobacteria; order Burkholderiales; family Oxalobacteraceae; genus Massilia; species Massilia sp. 2TAF26. The sequence continues at coordinate 14,327 of NZ_JBFRFV010000003.1, read as the reverse complement.
GCTGGCCTACAATACCCTGGGCGTGATCTACGATCGCCGCGGCGATTTCGCCATGGCCGAGCGTGCCTTCCGCGCAGCGCTGGCGCGCGAACCCGAAAGCGTCATCACCCTGCGCAACCTCGAACCGGTGCTGACGGCACAGGGCAAGACCGAGGAAGCCAGGGCGGTCGCCCAGCGCGCCGCCAAGATCGAACCGGCTCCGCCCTTCCTCTACTTCAACAAGGGCGTCACCGCCTACCAGCATGGGGAATACAGCGAGGCCAGAGATTTGTTCGCGCGCGAAGTCAGGCGCGCCCCCTACTACGACGAATTCCATTTCTGGCTGGCGGCGAGCCTGCTGCAGCTTGGCGAGGTCAAGGAAGCGCGCGAACAGCTGACCCTTGCGGCCGATACCAGCACGCGCAAGGACACGCGTAATCTCTATAACGCCAAGCTGGCCCACCTGCGCCAGCTCGGCATGCGTTAATCTTCGTCCATCACCAGGCACAAGGAGAACTGTTTGCCCAGCCGTATCGTCATCGAATCCTTCCACAGCCCCATCCTGGCCGGCAATCCCCTCGGGGACCCGGCCCGGCGCGACATCCCGGTCTACCTGCCGCCCGGTTACGACGAGGAGCGTGCACGCCGCTACCCCGTCGTCTACCTGCTGGCAGGCTTCAACGGCCGCGGCACGACCTTCCTGAACGATACGGTATGGGACGAGAACATCGTCCAGCGCCTGGACCGGCTGATCGGCAGCGGGACCATGCGGCCGGCGATCGTCGTGATGCCGGACTGCCTGACCCGCCTGGGCGGCAGCCAGTACATCAATTCCAGCGCCACCGGACGCTACGAAGACCACCTGGTGCAGGAACTGGTGCCCCACATCGACCGCAGCTACCGCACGCTGGACAGCCGCGATTGCCGCGCCGTGGTGGGCAAGAGTTCGGGAGGATATGGCGCGCTGATGCTGGCGATGCGCCATCCGGGCATCTTCGGCCTGACGGCCTCGCACAGCGGCGACCTGTATTTCGAGTTGTGCTACAAGCCGGCCTTCGTCGCCTGCGCGCGCGAACTGGCACGCCTGGGCGGCATCGACCGGCTGATGCGCGACCTGCACACGATCCGCCCGCGCGACGCCGGCTACCGCGCGGCGGTCAACACGCTGGCGATGGCGTCCTGCTATTCGCCGGATCCGCAGGCCCCGCACGGCTTCGTGCTGCCCTTCGATCCGCACAGCTGCGAACTCGACGAAGCAGTATGGCGCCGCTGGCTGGAATGGGATCCGGTGCACCTGGTAGACGAATACCGCCGCGCGCTGGCGTCGCTGCGGCTGATCTACCTGGACGCCGGAACGAAAGACGAATTCAACCTGCAGTACGGCGCCCGCATCTTCTGCGAGAAGCTCAGGCAGCGCGGCATTCCCTTCGTGCACGAGGAATTCGACGACAGCCACCTGAACATCCCCTACCGCTTCGATGCCTCGTTCGCCGCTATCTCGCAGGCGATGGCGGTCGATTAAATTCGATCAGTGCCGGCGCGGACGCGCCGGCGGCTTCGGCATGCCATGCTTCTCGAGGTGACGGAAAGTGATCCGTCCCTTGTTGAGGTCATACGGCGACATCTCCAGCGTGACGCGGTCGCCGGCGATGATGCGGATGTGGTTCTTCTTCATCCGGCCGGAAGTGTATGCCACCAATTGGTGACCATTCTCGAGGTCGACGCGGAAGCGCATTTCCGGCAGCACTTCAGTCACCTTGCCATTCATTTCAATCAGCTCTTCTTTCATCTCGTGTCCTTTAATCATGTGATTCGTTAACGCCAATGCCCAATCCCAGGCAATGCTGACGCAGCGCCTGGGGCGGTTGACAGGGTCGAAGTCGGGAAAAGCGGCTCCGGCTGCAGTGTCGAGCCGTGTGGAGACTGGGGGGTGGAGCAGATATGGGGACGTTGCGCCGAAAAAAAAGGGCTGGCGCCCTTTTACGTTCGCCGTGCTGTCAGCGGCGGCCGCGGAAGCTCGACCGGGCTGCCGGTGCGCCGCGTTTTTCGATGTGGCGGAAGGTGATGCGGCCCTTGCTGAGGTCATACGGCGACAGCTCCAGGCTGACCTGGTCGCCGGCCAGGATACGGATGTGGTTTTTCTTCATCTTGCCCGCGGTGTAGGCGATCAGCTTGTGGCCATTTTCGCAATCCACACGAAAACGCGAGTCGGGCAAAACTTCCGAGACAACGCCATTCATTTCGATCAGTTCTTCTTTTGCCATCTGCATACTCCAGTTCGGTAGGATGGTGAAAAAAAAGCCCGCTCACTGCGGGCTTCGTTTCAATGTGACGCCAATGCCTTAATCGCCGCTCCAGCCCTTGCTATCTGCAAGGTGCGGAGCCCGGACGCCCAGGCTATCTGCCAGGTGCACCCATCGTGTAAACCGACCAACGTATGTGGAATGACATCCCCGTCTGGCGTGCTCGCGCGCAGCATTACACATATTGCGCCGCGTGCCTTTGGCGAGGAACGGCAGGACCATCAGACCTGACCGATAACGTAGTGTAGCACGGTTCCTTTTGCACCGCACAAATACCTCAGAACAGCCGGGCGGTGACGCCGGCATCCAGGCCGGGGTCGACCAGCCTGCGCCACACGGCCAGCTTCTGCTCGAAGCCCATCGCCATGTGCGCCGGCGACGACGACGGCAGCACCACGGTGCGGTAGCCGGCCTGTTCGAACTGCGGCGCGAACTTGCCGGATGCCTGGCCGTTGAAGCCCACCGTTTCCAGTGCCGGACACAGATGCCGCAGGCGGTCGAAATCGTTGGCGGCCGGCTTGCGGATGGCGGAATCGAGGCTGCCTTCGCGCTCGCAGGCGGCCAGCACGTCCCACAGGCCGAAACGGTGGGCCAGCAGGCGCGGCAGGCGTTCGTCGTAGGGCAGGCTGTAGAGGTCTTCATCGACCAGGGCGCCGACCAGTTTCCAGAACTGATTCCTCGGGTGGGCGTAGTACTGCTGGGCGGCCAACGAGGCGGCGCCGGGGAAGCTGCCCAGGATCAGGATGCGCGTGCCGGGGGCGATGATAGGGGCAAGACCGGTGAGAAGGGAGGTCGATTCGAGAGAAGTGCTGGACATGGGGCGATTGTAGCCCGCTCGCCTGAAATACGTCGTTCCCGCGAAAGCGGAATGACGATGAAAAAAAAACGGCGGCACGCTCGTACGTACCGCCGCAAAGGGCATCCCAAAAACTACCCCCTCACCTCACATCATTTGCTGGCCAGCGCCACACTGCCTGCCGGCGAAGAAGCCGGCGCAGCATCCCAGCCGCCGCCCAGCGCGCGGATCAGCGCCACCGTGGTGACCGCCCGGTCGCCGCGCAGCTGCACGGCGGTGCGCTCGACTGCAGCCAGGTTGCGCTGCGCATCCAGCAGCTCCAGATAGCTGGAGCGGCCGGCGTCGTAGAGCTTCTGCGCCAGGTCGGCCGAGCGGCGCGCCGATACCAAAGCCTGCTCGACTTCGGCGCCCTGCCCCGCCAGCACGCGCAGGCCGGCCAGGTTGTCCTCGACTTCGGCGAAGGCCACCAGCACGCTCTGGCGGTAGGCGCCCACCGCTTCTTCCAGCGCGGCCTCGCTGCGCACCACGTTGCTGCGATTGCGGCCGCCGTCGATCAGCGGCATCGACAGCGCCGCGCCCAGCAGCCAGGAACGGCTGCTCCATTTGAAGACGTCGGCAAAGGTGCCGGCCACGCCGCCGCCATTGGCACCGATGCTCAGCGCCGGGAACATCGCACTTCTGGCCACGCCGATGCGGGCGTTGGCCGCTTCCATCGTGCGCTGGGCGCTGGCGATGTCCGGACGGCGCTCCAGCAGCGCGGACGGCAGTCCGGCCGGGATCAGCGGCAGGTTGGCGCTCGCTTCCAGCGGATCGCTGGCGGCGCCGAAGTTCGAGGCCGGCTGGCCCAGCAGCACCGCCAGCGCGTGTTCCGCCGTGGCGCGCTGGCGCTGCAGGCCGATCGCCTCGGCGCGCGCGGTCGACAGTTCGGTCTTCGCCCGCGACAGGTCGAACTCGCCGATGTCACCCAGTTCGAAGCGGCGCCCGGTCACGCGCACGCTCTCTTCGCGCAGGCGCACGGTCTGGTTCACGGTCGCGATTTCCGCGTCCAGGGCGCGCAGACGGAAGTAAGTCTGGGCGACGTCGGCCTGCAGCGACAGCAGCACCGAGCGATAGGTCGCCTCGACGGCGCCCGCATCGCCGCGCGCTGCCGCCACATTGCCGGACACGCGGCCGAACAGGTCGACCTCGTAGCTGGCGCTCAGGTTCGCCTTGTAGCTGGTCACCGGGGACATGCGCGTCCCGGGCGCCAGGCCGGCTTCCAGCGGCGACTGCTGCCCGCGCTGGGCGCCGACGCCGACGCCGATCTGCGGGATGCGGTCGGCTTCGGCGATGCCGGCGATGGCCCGCGCCTGCTTCACGCGCGCCGCGGCCACCGACAGGTTCTGGTTGCTGGCCGTGGCCTGGGCGATCAGGCTGTCTAGCCGGGCGTCATTGAAGGCCTTCCACCATTCGCCGCGCGGCTGGCTTTCTGCCGGCTGCGCCATCTTCCAGGTGGTGCCGTCGGCGGCGCTGCGCACCACCTCGGGCGATGCCGAAGGCGAAGCCACCTGCGCCTCCTTGAACGCCGCCGGCGTCGACACGGCCGGCTGGTGGAAGGCCGGCGCCGCGCAGGCGCTCAGCAGCAGGGCCGCCAGCACGGAGGCGAAGCGCGGCGCGAACTTCGCGACGGTCTTCACCACCGGCTGCGCCAGCGGGCGGCGCGGCTGCCGCGCCAGGGCTTCGTCGAGGGCCGCGTCTCTATCCGCCTTCCAGGCCTGTCCGGCCTGAGGCGTCGGGGAAACCGGGTTGATCATCACTACACTCATTTCAATGCTCCTTCGAGTTCGGGGGCGTGCGGCTCGACATGCTCGAGGCGATGCGAGGGCTTGCCGAAGCGCGCCGCCAGGGTGCGCAGCAGGACGTAGAACACCGGCGTCAGGAACAGGCCGAAGAAGGTCACGCCCAGCATGCCGGCGAACACCGCCACACCCATCGCGTGGCGCATCTCGGCGCCGGCGCCGTGCGAGAACACCAGCGGCACCACGCCCATGATGAAAGCGATCGAGGTCATCAGGATCGGACGCAGGCGCAGGCGGCAGGCTTCCAGCGCGGCGGCGACGATGCTGCGGCCGTGGTGTTCCAGCTCGACCGCGAATTCCACGATCAGGATCGCGTTCTTCGACGCCAGGCCGACCAGCACGAACAGGGCGATCTGGGTGAACACATTGTTGTCGCCACCGGTCAGCTTCACGCCGATCAGCGCGCACAGGATCGACATCGGCACGATCAAAATGACTGCCAACGGCAAGGTCCAGCTTTCGTACTGCGCGGCCAGCACCAGGAACACCAGCAGCACGCACAGCGGGAACACGTAGATCATGGTGTTACCGGCCAGGATGTCCTGGTAGGTCAGGTCGGTCCATTCATACGCGATCCCCTTCGGCAGCACTTCACGTGCGATCTCCTCCATCGCCGCCTGGGCCTGGCCCGAGGACACGCCCGGAGCCGGGCCGCCGTTCATCTCGGCGGCGACGTAGTTGTTGTAGCGCTGGACGCGGTCCGGGCCATAGGTGTCCTTGACCTTCATGATCGAGGACAGCGGGATCATCTCGCCGCTGCCAGAGCGGACCTTCAGCTGCGCGATCTGCTCGCGCTGCGAACGGAAGGGCGCATCGGCCTGCACACGCACCTGGTAGGTGCGGCCGAACTGGTTGAAGTCGTTCACGTACAGCGAGCCGAGGTTGATCTGCAAGGTCTGGTTGATCTCGGCCAGCGACACGCCCAGCTGCTTGGCCTTCACGCGGTCGACGTCGGCGAACAGCTGCGGCACGTTGATCTGGTAGCCCGAGAACACGCCGGCCAGGCGCTTGTCGGCCGCGGCCTTGGCCATGAAGGCCTGCACCGCCTTGTTCAGCTCATCGTAGCCGAGGTTGCCGCGGTCTTCGATCATCATCTTGAAGCCGCCCGTGGTGCCCAGGCCGTTCACCGGCGGCGGCGGCAGGACCATCACGAAGGCGTCTTCGATGGCGCCCATGCGCTTGTTGATTTCGCCGGCGATGGCTTCCGCGCTCTGTTCCTTGCCCTTGCGCTGGTCGAAAGGCTTCAGGGTGGTGAACACGATGCCGGCGTTCGGCGCATTGGTGAAGCCGTTGATCGACAGGCCAGGGAAGGCGACCGAGGATTCCACGCCCGGGATCTGCTTGGCGACATCCGACATCTTGCGGATGACGGTGTCGGTGCGGTCCAGCGAGGCAGCGTCCGGCAGCTGGGCGAAGCCGATCAGGTAAGCCTTGTCCTGCGAGGGCACGAAGCCCGGCGGCACCGCCTTGAACATGAAGATGCCGGCGATCGCGAGCAGCACGTACACGCCCAGCGAGGCGCTCTTGCGCTTCAGGACGCCCTTCACACCGCCTTCATAGGCATGCGAGGAGCGGTGGAAGAAGCGGTTGAAGCCCGCAAAGAAGCGGCCGAACACGGCATCCATGCCGCGGGTCAGCGCATCCTTCTTGGCGCCATGCGGCTGCAGCAGCACGGCCGACAGGGCCGGTGCCAGCGTCAGCGACAGGAAGGCCGAGATCACGGTCGAGATCGCGATGGTCAGGGCGAACTGGCGGTAGAACTGGCCGGTCAGGCCGGACACGAAAGCGATCGGCACGAACACGGCGCACAGCACCAGGGCGATCGCGATGATCGGACCGGACACCTCTTTCATCGCCTGCACGGTGGCGTCGTGCGGCGTCAATCCGTTCTCGATGTTCCGCTCGACGTTCTCCACCACCACGATCGCATCGTCGACCACGATACCGATCGCCAGCACCAGGCCGAACAGCGACAGGGTATTGATCGAGAAGCCGAAAGCCAGCATCACGGCAAAAGTACCGACCACCGACACCGGCACCGCCAGCAGCGGGATGACGGAGGCGCGCCAGGTCTGCAGGAACACGATCACGACCAGGGCCACCAGCACCACCGCTTCGATCAGGGTGTGGACGACCGAGTCGATCGACTCGCGCACGAACTGGGTCGGGTCGTAGACGATGCTGTACTTCATACCTTGCGGGAAGTCCTTGGACAGCTCTTCCATCTTGTTGCGCACGTCCGTCGACAGCTGCAGCGCATTCGCGGTCGGGGACTGGAAGATCGGGATCGCCACCGCCGACTTGTTGTCGAGCAGGGAGCGCAGGGCATAGGAGTTCGAGCCCATCTCCAGGCGAGCGACGTCCTTCAGCAGGGTGGTGGCGCCATCCTGGCTGGTCTTGACGACGATGTTGCCGAACTCCTCTTCCGACTGCAGGCGGCCCTGGGTGTTCACGGTCAGCTGGAAGTCCGCGCCTTTCGACGGACCCTGGCCGACCACGCCGGCCGCGACCTGCACGTTCTGCTCGCGGATTGCGCCCACGACGTCGCCGGCGGTCAGGCCTCTAGCCGCGACCTTCTGCGGGTCGAGCCAGACGCGCATCGCGTAGTCGCCCGAACCGAAGAGCTGGACGTCGCCCATGCCCTTGATGCGCGCCAGCTGGTCCTTGACGTTCAGGGTCGCATAGTTACGCAGGTAGAGGTCGTCGTAACGGCCGTCCGGCGAATTCAGGTGGACCACCATCGTGATGTTGGGCGAGCTCTTGACGGTGGTGACGCCGATCTGGCGCACCTCTTCCGGCAGGCGCGGCAGCGCGCGCTGGACGCGGTTCTGCACGGCCGTCTCGGCCTGCTCGACGTTGGTGCCGATCTTGAAGGTCACGGTCAGCTGCAGCGCGCCGTCCGAGGTGTTCTGCGAGGTCATGTAGAGCATGTCCTCGACGCCGTTGATCTCCTGTTCGATCGGGGTGGCGACGGTTTCCGCGATCACCTTCGGGTTCGCGCCCGGATACTGGGCGCGCACCACCACGGACGGCGGCACCACTTCCGGATACTCGGAGATCGGCAGCTGGAAGATCGAGATGAGGCCGGCCACGAAGACGATGACCGACAACACCGCCGCGAAGATCGGCTTGTCGACGAAAAAGCGTGAGATGTTCATGTTATTGATTCCTTATTTTGCATCTGCCATGGCCAGCTGCGCGGACTTGTCCTTGCCCACGCTGGTGGTGGCGACCATCGGCACGGTCTGCGCGGTGATCGGCGAACCCGGACGCACGCGCTGCAGGCCGTTGACGACGATTTTTTCGCCCGGCTTCAGGCCGGCCTTCACCACGCGCAGGCCCTCGACCACCGGGCCCAGTTTCACTTCGCGGTACTCGGCCTTGCCGTCCTTGTCGACCACGAACACGAACTTGTGGCTCTGGTCGGTGCCGACCGCGCGGTCGCTGATCAGGAGGGCGGGCTTCTCGCTGCCGCCACCGATCTGCACGCGGGCGAACAGGCCGGGCGCCATCACGTCGTCCTTGTTGGCGAAGATGGCGCGCATGCGCACGCTGCCGGCGCGGGTGTCGAGCTGGTTGTCGACGAATTCCAGCTTGCCCTCGTGCGGGAAGCCTTCTTCGTTGGCCAGGCCGACGCGCACCGTGACAGGCTGGCCGCTGTGGGCCTGCGAACGCACGCGCAGATAGGTGTCTTCGTCGCCGTCGAAGCTGGCGTAGATGCGCTCGAGCGACACCACCGAGGTCAGGATGCTGGAGGCGTCGACCAGGTTGCCCAGGGTGATCTCGGCCTTCGACACGCGACCGTCGATCGGCGCGACCACGCGGGTATAGCCCAGGTTCAGCTTCGCGGTTTCGTATTGGGCCTGGGCGGCGCGCGCATTCGCTTCCAGTTCCTTCTGCGCGGAGGCGCTGGCGTCGTACTCGCGCTGGGCGATGGCCTTGTCGCCCAGCAGGCGCTCGGCGCGGGTCAGTTCCAGCTTCGCCAGCTCGGCTTTCGCACGGGCGGATCTTGCGGCGGCGTCGGCGCGTTCGGCTTCGGCCTGGAACGGACGCGGATCGATCACGAACAGCACATCACCCTTCCTCACCGTGGCGCCGGGCTTGAAGTTGACGGCGGTGATGAAACCGGACACGCGCGGACGGATCTCGACGTGTTCGACGGCTTCCAGGCGGCCCGAGAATTCCTGGGTATCGGCGACCGGCTTCTCGACCACGACGGCGGCGGACACCGGCGGACCGGCCTGGGCCTGGGTCTGGGCTTCGGCCGCCTTGCCGGTCGCGTCCGAGCAGCCGGCGATCAGGACAGCGACGCCGGCGGCGCCGAGTGCCAGGACGACGGGTCGTACCGCGCTACGTAATTGATGAATTGCTTTCATGAGTGAGCCCTCCGATCTTGATGACTTATTAATAATTAGGCGAAAGCGGTCCCTTCCGGTCTCGCATGCGGGATGCGGACAGAAACGCAGGAAAAGACAGGTCTCCCGTGCCTGCGAACAGGCACGTTGTTGTGGTTTTGGGTGCGGTGAAGCGTTACCGGCTAGACGTTCCAGCCGGGCGATCCGTGACAGATCAGGTCATTTGCCGGGCGGTGCGTTGTCGGATTCGAGCCCGGCGATGAAGTTGGCGATTTCGTGCAGGGCATGGCCCGTACACGCACATTCGTTGCGGGCGTTCGGCTCCTCGATGCGGGCCGGCGCCATGCGCCGCACCGTGGTCCTCACGCCTGCGTTGATCAGCTTGGCACCGTAGGCTTCGGCCTCGTCGCGCAGCGGGTCGTCGTCGGCCGACAGGATCAGTGCCGGCGCCAGGTTCTTCAGGCGGCTCGACTGCAGCGGCGACGCATAGGGGTGGCCGCGGTCGGCCGCGTGCGGCAGGTAGCCGCGGTAGGCGGCGGCGCATTCGTCGAACACCCGGGCTTTATCGGGGCAGGTCGGCATCTCGCGCATCGAGCAGGTCGACAGGCCGGGATCGAGCATCGGCATGATCAGGATCTGGCCGGAAAGTAGCGGGCCGCCGCGGTCGCGCGACATCATCGCCGCCACCGCCGCCAGGTTGCCGCCGGCTTCGATGCCGGCCACGATCAGGCGCTTGCCGGTCCAGCCGAGCTTGCTCTTGTTCTTCTTGGCCCAGTTGACGATCGCATGCGCATCCTCGGCGGCCGCCGGAAAGGGTTTGACCGGCGCCAGCGTATAGGTCGAGGACAGCACCACCGGATAAGCGCTCGCGTCTGCGAGACGGCGCAGGAAGCTGTCTGACTCGTCCAGGTCGCCCTCGACGAAGCCGCCGCCATGGAAGAACACGATCAGGATGTCGCGCTTGCCGTCCACCGCCGCGCGGTACAGGCGGCCCGCCAGCGGGCCTTCGAAGCCGGCGACCTCGAGTTCGCGCACCACCAGTTCGCGCATCGCTTCCTGCTGGTCGAGCTGCTCATTGTTCAGAACGGCGGCATTCATGATTGCGCTCCATTGAACAGGGCCTGGTAGCCGGCGGCTTCGCCCGCGGCGGCGTTCGCGTAGACGTCCGTGCCAATCAGTCCCGCCATCAGCGTCACGCTGAGCGCGAGCGCCAGGCTTGTGAAGAAACCTCCATCGCGTCGTTTCATGACCTGCTTCCCTTCGTTAAGTGGCACTTTTATCAGTGACCATGCCGACACTATAGACATGATCTAGAATCTGATAAATACCTCAATCCCGAATCCATTATTCAGATCCCTGAACAATCGAAATGAACAACAAGCTGCAAGCCATGGAAGTTTTCGTGCAGGTGGTGGACGCCGGCAGCTTCACGCGCGCGGCCGAGACCCTGCAAATGCCCAAGGCCACCGTGTCGACCCTGGTGCAATCGCTGGAGGCCTCGCTGTCGGCCAAGCTGCTGCACCGGACCACGCGCCTGGTGACCGTGACCACCGACGGCGCCGCCTATTACGAACGCTGCGTGCGCATCCTGTCCGACGTGCGCGATGCCGAGGAATCGCTGTCGCGCACGCGGCTGTCGCCCAGCGGACGCCTGCGCGTGGACGTGCCCACCGGCCTGGCCAGCGAGATCCTGATCCCCGCCCTGCCCGCCTTTTTCGAGCGCTATCCGGACATCATGATGGAACTGGGCAGCACCGACCGTCCCGTCGACCTGATCGAGGAAGGTGTCGACTGCGCGATCCGCGGCGGCGAGCTGGGCGACGACAGGCTGATCGCGCGCCGGGTCGGCATCATCAACTTCCTGACCGCCGCCTCGCCCGCCTACCTGGAACGTTACGGCGTGCCCCAGCACCCGCTCGACCTCGAGCGCCACCGCTGCGTGAACTATTTCTCGGCCAAGACCGGCAAGACCTATGACTGGGATTTCCGGCGCGGCGAGGAACGCATCGACATCCCGATGCGCGGCGTGATCGCGCTGAACGATTCGAACGCCTATGTGCAGGCGGCCCTGGCAGGCCTGGGCGTGATCCAGATGACGGATTACCTGGTGACCCAGCACGTGGCGGCCGGGCGCATGGTCCAGCTGCTGCCCGACTGGACCAGCGAGCCGCTGCCGGTGCACATCGTCTATCCGCAGAACCGCCACCTGTCGGCCAAGGTGCGGGTCTTCGTCGAATGGGTGTCGGACCTGTTCGCGAACCACCCTTATATGCACTTGCGCGCGGTGCCGCGGCCGCAGGCGGTGCCCGCATTAATAGAGGCCACCGCCTAAAATGCGACGGTAGAATCGGCTGCATGACAAGTCACATGACGAGGAGACAGCGATGCAGCCGCGCACCATCGACACCCTGCTGGAACAGTACAGCGACAGCCATCGCAACCCGACCAATGAGCTGATCCATTTCGTGTGCGTGCCGGTGATCGTGTTGTCGCTGCTGGGCATCCTGTGGAGCATCCACCCGGCCGTCGCCGTCATCGCCTGCCTGGCCTCGCTGGTGTATTACTTCAGGCTGTCGCGTCCCTTCGCCTTCGGCATGCTCCTGATGAGCGCCGTGATGCTGGGCGTGCTGGCCCTGATGCCGCCGATGACGGAGCTGCCACTGTCGATCGCGATCTTCGTGGTCGCCTGGATCGGCCAGTTCATCGGCCACAAGATCGAAGGCAAGAAGCCTTCCTTCTTCGACGACCTGCGCTTCCTGCTCATCGGACCGCTGTTCGTGCTGGGCTTCCTGTATCGCCGTTTGAATCTGGCGTATTAAAAGAGTAGGCTGGATCGGCCGCTGCAGCCGCAGCGCCGCATGAGGAGCACATCATGAAATCCGCCGCCATTCCCCTTTCCGTCGCCCTGGCCGGAGCTGGCCTGCTGGCCGGCTGCGCCACACCGCCCGAGTCGGGCAGCGTGTACAACAGTTACCAGACCATGAACGAACAGGTGATCCGCATGGGCACCGTCGAATCGATCCGCAACGTCACCATCGCCAGCCCGGAATCCGGGGTCGGCACCATGTCCGGCGTCGCGCTGGGCGGGCTGGGCGGCTCCCAGATAGGCGGCGGCAAAGGGTCGATCGCGACCGGCATCATCGGCGCCGTGGCCGGCGGCCTGGTCGGCCAGCAGGTCGAGCGCAATGCCGGCAACCGCGCCGGCTTCGAGATCACGGTCCGCCTCGACAGCGGAGAGTTGCGCGCCATCACCCAGCCGGCTGACGAAATGTTCCGGCCCGGGGACCGGGTGCGTCTGCTGAGCAACGGTTATACGACCCGCGTGACGCACTGACGACGAATTCGACGAGCAAACCCGGCTGGCGCCACAATGAACTCCGGAAAGCACGTATACTTTCCGGATGCCTTCCTACGTCCTGTTCACCATCGCCTCCCTGATCTGGGGTTCCACTTTCTGGGCCATCACCCTGCAACTGGGCGACATTCCGCCCGCCGTCTCGGTCGTCTACCGGTTCGCGTTAGCGTCGGGGGCGCTGTTCGCCTGGTGCCTGGCGCGCGGCGACAAGCTGTGGTTGCCCTGGCGCACGCAAAAGTGGACCTTGCTGCAAGGTTTCCTGACCTTCGGCCTCTCGTATGTATGCACTTACAACTCCGAACAGTACGTGGTCTCGGCCCTGGTGGCGGTGCTGTTCGCACTGATGGTGTTCTGGACGCCGCTGCTGTCGCGCTTCGTGTTCGGCACGCCGATCCCGCGCAAGACCTGGACCGCCGGGGTCGGTGCGATCGCCGGCGTCACCCTGCTGTTCTGGCATTCGATCCAGGGCGCCCTGCACGACCTGAGCCAGGGCGGCCAGGGCCATTTCCTGCTCGGCCTGGGGCTCGGCATCTGCGCTTCGATCGCCAGCGCGGCCGGCAGCATCGTGGTCGGCAAGGTGCGCGAGCAGTCGAGCAAGCTGATCCTGACCACAGGCTGGTCGATGTTCTGGGGTACCTGCATGGTCGCGCTGTGGTGCCTGGCCAGCGGCCAGCAATTCATCCTGCCGCATACGACGCCCTACGTGCTCGGCCTGCTGCACCTGGCCATCTTCGGCTCGGTGGTGGCCTTCATCTGCTACTTCACGCTGATCAACCGCATCGGCTCGGCCAAGACCGTTTATATCGGCGTGATCACGCCGGTGCTGTCGGTGCTCATGTCGATCAAGCTCGAACACTACCGTCCCGGCCCCATCGAATGGCTGGGCATGGCAGTCTGCCTGGGCAGTGTCGCCTGGGCCCTGTACACGCCTAAACGCAAGGCGGCTTCCGTCAACCTGAACAATGCGCTCGACGCACCCCTCGAAACACCATGACCGCTCAACAGTCCACTTTTGCCATCCGTCCCGCCACCCCGGCCGACGTCCCCCACATCATGTCGATGATCGTCGAACTCGCCGTGTTCGAGAAACTCGAGCACATGGTGGTGGCGACCGAAGCCCTGCTGCACGAAGGCCTGTTCGGCACGAAACCGTCCTGCGAAGCGATCATCGGCGAGGCCGATGGCGAAGTGGTGACCTTCGCCCTGTTCTTCCATAACTTCTCGACCTTCCTCACCAAGAAGGGCCTGTACCTGGAAGACCTGTACGTGCGCCAGGCCCACCGCGGCCACGGCTACGGCAGCCGCATGCTGAAACACCTGGCGCGCATCGCCGTCGAGCGCGAGTGCGGCCGTTTCGAATGGTCGGTGCTGGATTGGAACACTCCGGCAATCAATTTCTACAAGTCCATGGGCGCCGAGATCCTGCCCGACTGGCGCATCTGCCGCGTGACCGGCGAGCCGCTGACGGCACTGGCGCAGGCCTGAAAGAAAAAGGCGCTGTTCGCGCTAAGTGTTGAATCTGCCGAGCGCCGCTCTCAAAAAGGCGTCTGGACTGGCAATGCGCTGGCCATCCAGCGCCCAGCGCCAGCCGAAGTAGTGGTCCAGGTAACGGCTGGCGATGCCGCGGAACGGCAGCAGCCAGGTTCGCATCCGGCTGTGATAGGCGTTCACGTTCTGGATGTGCAGCGCACCGCGCTTTCT